>JAZNKS010000043.1:0-5774 GCA_045578725.1 Candidatus Flemingiibacterium sp. | reverse complement strand
GGAGTCCGAGGGGGAGAAACCATGCCGGCGATTGAGGCTTTGTTTCTCCCCCTCGGGGAGCCGAAGCAATGTCAGCCATCGCCATTTCGCAGTCGCGGCACGGTGGCTTCGTAACCTCGTCGAGAGCACAGCCAAGGAGATAGGGGGGGCGGGGGGAAAGAAACTTCGGCGTTTGAGATGGTTCTTTCCCCCCGCAAGCGAACGAGTTTGAACTGCGCCGGCCATCACGCTTCGCTCTTTCGACGGCTCAATTCGTGCGAATCGCTCCTGTTAACGATCGCGTGGGAAAACTTCCCCTCTCCCGCAAACGATCGCCGCGACGTTCGGTCCAGGGCTGTGCCCTGGTTACTTCTTGAACAGGGTGCCGATACCTTCGTCGGACAGCATCTCGATCAGGATCGAGTGGGAGATGCGGCCGTCAAGGATAACGGTGTGCGCGATGCCGCCCTCGACGGCATCCACACAGCACTGCACCTTCGGGATCATGCCGCCCTTGATGACGCCCTCGTCGATCAGGCCCTGCACCTCATCGATGCGAACCTCGGGGATCAGCGTATCCTCGTCCTTTACATCGCGCATCAGGCCGCGGATATCGGTGAGCAGGATCAGGTTGGAGGCACCGAGCGCGCAGGCAATCTTGCAGGCCGCGGTATCGGCATTGATATTGTAGACCGGGCTGTCCTCGTCGCCGAGCGCAACGGTCGAAACAACGGGAATATAGCCCTTGTCGATGTTATCCTGAATGATGGAGGTATCCACATCCCAGATCTCGCCGACATTGCCGTAATCGTTCTTACCCTGCAGCTTGTGGGCCTTGATGAGGCCGCCGTCGATGCCGCAGATGCCGACGGCGCGGCCGCCGATCTGCTGGATCTTGTTGACCAGATCCTTGTTGGTCTTGCCGGCGAGCACCATCTGGACGATATCGATGGTTTCGTCATCGGTGTAGCGCAGGCCGTCCACGAATTTCGATTCCTTGCCGACACGGCCGAGCATCTCGGTGATCTCGGGACCACCGCCGTGGACGAGGACGACATGGATTCCGACCAGCTGAAGAAGGACGAGGTCGCTGATGACTGCATTCTTGAGTCCTTCGTTAATCATGGCATTGCCGCCGTACTTGACGACGACCGTTTTGCCGGTATATTTCTGAATATAGGGCAGCGCCTGTGTTAAGACGTCCGCCTTGTCCTGATTCGATAAAAACATAATACTGCCTTTCGGAAGGTTAGAAGTTAATAAAATGAGGGAAGCCGTGTATCATGGAATGTCGCCGTTTTGCTTTGCGCAGATCGCAGGATCCTGATCGCTTTGCGATCAGGATCTGTTTGCGCCCGCACGCATCATGGGGTATCGCCGTAGGGCGGGGGCTTGCTCCCGCCGTTTTGCTTTGCGCAGATCGCAGGAGTTTGATCGCTGTGCGATCAGGATCTATAATCGCCGTTGATTCTTACATATTCATAGGACAGATCGCAGCCCCATGCGGTGGCATTGGCATCGCCGGATTTCATGTCGATGTCGATCGTGATGTGGCGGCGGATGAGGATCGACTTGGCGACATCCTCGTCAAAGGCCACGCCGCGGCCGTTCTCGCAGACGAGAATCTCGCCCGCGCGGCTGATAAACTTCACGTCGATCGCATCCACATCGATATCCACGCCCGCGTAGCCGAGCGCGCAGAGGATGCGGCCCCAGTTGGCATCCGCACCGAAGATGGCGGTCTTGACCAGCGAGGAATTGATGACCGATTTTGCCAGAACCTTCGCGCCGGCCTTGTCGGTGAAATTGCGGACACGGCACTCGATCAGCTTGGTCGCGCCCTCGCCGTCGGCGGCAATCGCCTTGGCAAGCGAGGTGCAGATGGTGGAAAGCGCGGCCTTGAAGATCTCATAATCCTCACCCTCGGCGGTAATCTCCGTGTTGCCGGCATCGCCGGAGGCGAGCACGGTGACCATATCGTTTGTGGAGGTATCGCCGTCCACGCTGACCATGTTGAAGGTGTCCTTAATGACATCGGACAGCGCCGCCTGCAGCATCGCGGGAGCGATGGCCGCATCGGTGGTGATGAAGCAGAGCATGGTCGCCATGTTGGGCTGGATCATGCCGGAGCCCTTGCAGATGCCGCCGATGCGGACGGTTTTGCCGTCCAGCTTGAATTCGTAGGAGAACTCCTTCTTCTTCGTATCGGTTGTCATGATCGCACAGCCGGCGTTGTTGGAAGCCTCGATGCTGTGATCCAGCTCGCCGATCAGGGTCGGGATGCCGGAAAGGATCGGCTCGATGGGAAGCGGCACACCGATGACACCGGTGGATGCGACGATAATATCGTCCTCTTTGATGCCGAGCGCTTCGGCAAGGGCTTTGCAGGTCGCATTCGCCTTATCGTAGCCGTCCGAGTTGCAGGTGTTGGCGTTGCCGGAATTGCAGATGGCCGCCCTTGCGATGCCGTTCTTCAGATGGGCGCGGGTCACGCCGACCGGTGCGGCAAACACCTTGTTGGTCGTATAAACGCCGGCCGCCGCGCAGTCGTGATCGGCGACAATCAGCGCCAGATCCCGCTTCTGCTTGTTCTTGCGCATTCCGGAATGGATACCGGCGGCACGAAAGCCCGCCGCTGCGCAGACGCCGCCTTCGATGGCGGTGATTTCAATGTTTGTCATAGCTGTGATTCTCCGTTTTTTTCCGTTTATCGATTGGCGGTGCCGCTATACGACCATCCCGCCGCTGCATCCGAGGATCTGTCCGGTCACATAGGATGCCGCTGTGCATAAAAATCCGACACATCCGGCCACTTCATCGACCCTTCCGAAGCGCCCCATCGGAATCTCGTCGGCCAGCGCCGCCCGATCCTCTTTGCTCAGATGCGCATTCATCTCGGTGTCGATCACGCCGGGCGATACGGCATTCACACGGATGCCCGACGGTGCCAGCTCCTTGGCCAGCGCTTTTGTGAAGCCGATCAGACCCGCCTTGGAGGCCGAATAGGCCACCTCGCAGGAGGCTCCGACCTCGCCCCACATGGATGTGATGTTGACGATGCTTCCCGAATGCTCGCGGAGCATATGGGGGAGCGCGAACCGCGCCGCCATCATGGCGCCAAAGAGATTGACCTCCATCAGCCGCCGCTCGGCTTCCATCGGGATCGCATCGAAGGGGCCGATCTCGCTGATCGCCGCGTTGTTGATGAGCGCATCCAGCCGTCCGTGGAGGGAGGCGGCAAAATCGACCATCGCCTTCACCTGCCCCGCATCGCCGATGTCGGCCCGATACAGACACGCCTCGCCGCCGAGACGGATGCATTCGGCCCGCGTTTCTTCGGCGGATGCCTCGCTTTGGCGGTAATTGATGATGACACACCAGCCGAGCGCGGCAAAATGCAGGCTGATCGCCCGCCCGATCCCGCGCGAGCCGCCGGTGATGAGAACGGTTTTCATGGTTATGACCATAGCTTTCGCGAAGCGAAAGCTTCCTTTCTTGGATTTTGGGGCTGGTTTGCGAAGCAAAACATTGCCGGGACGGCAATGTAAGCCACAAAACCCGGTCTGAAATTTATTTTCAGACTGTGCTCCTTTCGGTGAGGATGCGTGGGGATGTCAGGGGGGGGCGGACCGTCCGCGCAGTGCAGGCCGTTTGATCGGGCGCATCGTGATGCGCCCCTACGCGGCATAGGTTGACAGCGATCATTTTGGCAAACCGATAGGGGCGATCTGCGATCGCACGCCCGATCGCCCGCAGGCTTTCGCCGGATTGCCCCGGCCGCTGTCGGCGGCCTTTCTGTAATGCGTCGCCCGGGCGGCTCTGCCGTCCGAAAAGACACCTTACGGCCATGCGTCGGGCCGATGAAATCCTCCCCCGGTGAAAGCCCGCAGGCTTTCGCCGGATTGCCCCGGCCGCCGTCGGCGGCCTTTCATTAAATGCGTCGCTCGGGCGGCTCTGCCGTCCGAAAAGACACCTTACGGCCATGCGTCAGGCCGATGAAATCCCCTGCCCTCAAAAAGCCCGCAGGCTTTCGCCGGAATTTTTCAGAACGCCGGCGGGGCCATCGTCAGGCCGCAGTCCTCGTCCAGCCCGAAGCGGATGTTCATGTTCTGGATCGCCTGTCCGGCCGCGCCCTTAACCATGTTGTCGATGACCGACGACAGAATCAGCGTGCCCGCGTGCGCATCCACATGGATCGAAATGTCGCAGTAGTTCGACATCCGCACATTTTTGATGTTCGCGTAGCTGCCAAGCGCCTCCACGCGGACGAATTTTTCCTTTGCGTACGCCTCTTTGTAGATCGCGTGGATCTCCTCGGCGCTCACATCCTTCTTCAGGCGGCAGTACAGGGTCGATTCAATGCCGCGGTTGACCGGAAGCAGATGCGGGACGAAGGTGACCTTCACCTTTGAGCCGGCAAGCTCCGTAAGGGTCTGCTCGATTTCGGGGGTATGGCGGTGCGCGCCGGCCTTATAGGCCGCGAACGCTTCGTTGGTGTCCGGATAATGGGTGCCCTGCGTGAGACCGCGGCCCGCGCCGGTTACACCCGACTTGGAGTCGATGATGATGTGATCGGTTTCGATCAGACCCGCCCGGATGGCCGGCATCAGCGCCAGCGAAATCGAGGTGGGATAGCAGCCGGGATTGCCGATGATCGGCGTGTCGCCGATCTGATCCCTGTGCAGCTCCGGAATGCAGTAGACCGCCTTTTCGTGCAGCTCGGGATGCTTGTATTCCTTGCCGTACCACTTGTTGTAATCGGCCTCGTCATGCAGGCGGAAGTCCGCGCCGAGATCGATCAGTACCGCGCCCGAAGCCTGACACTTGAGTGCCATCTCCTCGGATACGCCGTGGGGAACGGAGGCAAACACAATATCGCTTGCTTTGATGGTTTCGTCCACCGAAACCAGGGTCATGGGGACAAGCTCCTTCAGATTGGGGTAGACCGAATCCAGCTGCTGACCCTCGTAGGATACCGAGGCGACGGCGGCGATTTCGGCCATCGGATGACTGGCAAGCAGGCGGACCAGCTCCGCGCCTGCATAGCCGGTGGCACCGATGATGCCGACTTTGATTTTCTTCATTTATCTGTACCTCTCTTATGCGTGGGATGCGAGGAATGCTTCGGCAAGCGAAATCTGACAGAGCACCGATTCCTTTGCCGGGCCGCCGCGGACCTTGCGGTCGTTGACGCACTTGACAAGATCGATGGCCTCGTATACGCCCTCGTCAAAGAGCTCGCAGACTGCCTTGTATTCGTCGAGCGACAGCTCCTCCAGCGTCTTTTCGTGATCGATGCAGTAGGCGACCAGCGTGCCGGAGGCCTTGTAGGCATCGCGGAAGGGCAGACCCTTCTTGACCAAATAATCGGCGCAGTCGGTGGCATTGATGAAGCCCTTGGCGGCCGCACGGCGGAGCCGGTCAGCACGGACGGTCATCGTTTCAAACATTTTTGTGAAGACCTCGATCGAAATCTTCGTGTTGTCGATGGCATCGAAGATGGCCTCCTTGTCCTCCTGCATATCCTTGTTGTAGGCAAGCGGCAGGGATTTCATCATCGTGAGCAGGGTCATCAGATCGCCGTAGATCCGTCCGGTCTTGCCGCGCACCAGCTCGGCAACGTCCGGATTCTTCTTCTGCGGCATGATCGACGAGCCGGTGGAGAAGGCATCGTCCAGCTCGATGAAGCCGAATTCCGACGAGCACCAGAGAATGATCTCCTCGGAGAAGCGGCTCATGTGCATCATCAGAATCGACAGCGCCGAGGCAAATTCCAGCACGAAATCGCGGTCGGA
>JAZNKS010000042.1:0-21187 GCA_045578725.1 Candidatus Flemingiibacterium sp. | reverse complement strand
CAGAGACGCGGACGAGCTGCAGTGCCGGAAATCTTGGCTCTGACTCTCTTATGTCTCTTAAGACGCTGGATATTACTATCCTTTCTCGATACCATGCAAGTCCACTCCTTTCATTATTTACCGGTTTTGCCGGCCTTACGGCGAATGTGCTCGCCTTCATACTTGATACCCTTGCCGAGGTAGGGCTCGGGGGGTCTCTTCTCGCGGATCTGAGCAGCGATCTGACCGACCGTCTGCTTGTTGATACCGCTTACGATGATTTCGGTCTGAGAAGGAACCTCAAACTTGATGTCATCGAATTCCTCGAAGGTTACTACATGGGAGTAACCGAGGTTGAGCGTGAGGGTCTTGCCGTTCTTCAGCGCTCTGTAACCGACACCGGTAATTTCAAGCTTCTTCTTGTAACCCTGAGTAACACCGACGACCATATTTTCGACGAGCGTACGGGTCAGGCCATGCAGCGAACGATCTTCCTTGTCATCGGTGGGGCGGGTAACGTTGATTACGGCTCCGTCCAGTTCGATGTTCATTCTGGGATGCAGCTGCTGGGTAAGGGTTCCAAGAGGACCCTTGACGGTAATGAGGTTGCCGTCAGCGATCTTTACATCAACACCGGCGGGAACCGCGATAGGCTTTCTACCAATTCTCGACATTTTCTGTTTCCTCCCCTCTGCTTACCATACAAAGGCGAGAACTTCACCGCCGACGTTGTTGGCGCGAGCAGCCTTGTCGGTCATGATGCCCTTGGATGTGGAAATGATTGCGATGCCCATTCCGTTCATCACGCGGGGCATATCCTCGCAGTTCGAGTAGATACGAAGACCGGGCTTGGAAACGCGGCGCAGGCCCTTGATAACCTTTGCCTTGTTCTGACCGTACTTAAGCGTAATACGGATTACGCCCTGCTTGCCGTCCTCGATCACCTGGTAGGACTTGATATAGCCCTCGGCGAGGAGAATGTCGGCAATAGCCTTCTTCATGTTGGAAGCAGGTACGTCAACCGTAGCGTGCTTCGCGTCGTTTGCGTTTCTGATACGCGTCAGCATATCAGCAATTACGTCTGAAATTTGCATTTTTATCCTCCTTTATGCAAGTACGCTTTAACCCTTGCTGCCGGATTTCCCGGCCTGCAACCGGTGGTTAAGCCTTGTGGTGAGATCACGCGGCTTCCTTCCGATAAGATTGGAGCGATTTATTATATTGATAATTTTCATCAATACCGTAATTTGATGTTCCGGAGCGATGCCCCGGTAGTGGGTGCTATCAAAGTTCGTTTTCCGAACTCTGATAGCCTTCCTCGGTTGCCCGGGGAATTACCAGCTTGCCTTTCTTACGCCGGGAATCTGGCCCTTGTAAGCCAGCTCGCGGAAGCAGATACGGCAGATGCCGTACTTACGCAGGTAAGCATGGGGACGGCCGCAGATCTTGCAGCGGTTGTACTCACGGGTGGAGTACTTCTGCTCCTTCTGCTGCTTCAAAATCATAGATTTCTTAGCCATTTCTCTACCTCTCCTTATTTCGCGAAGGGAGCGCCCATAAGAGCGAGCAGCTCTCTTGCTTCCTCGTCGGTGTTGGCGGTGGTAACGAACGCAATGTCCATACCGCGGATCTTCTCGATCTTATCGTACTCGATTTCCGGGAAGATCAGCTGCTCCTTCAGACCGAGGGAGTAGTTGCCTCTGCCGTCGAACGCGTTGGGGTTGATACCCTTGAAGTCGCGGACGCGGGGAAGCGAGAAGTTGAAGAGTCTGTCCATGAACTCGTACATTCTGTCGCCGCGAAGGGTTACCTTCACGCCGATCTTCATGCCCTGACGGAGCTTGAAGTTTGCAACCGACTTCTTTGCGTAGGTCGGAACAGCCTTCTGACCGGTGATCATCGAGATCTCGGAGATAACAGTGTCGATAACCTTTGCGTTATCCTTCGCATCGCCGGTACCAACGTTGACAACGATCTTGTCAAGCTTCGGAATCTGCATGGGGCTCTTGTAAGCGAACTTCTTCATGAGCGCGGGAGCGACATCATTCTTGTACATTTCTTTCAGTCTTGCTGCCATGATTCAATTCCTCCCACTCACAGATTTTCGCCGCATTTTGCGCAAACGCGGACTTTCTTGCCGTCTTCGATCTTCGCCTTGGCTCTTACGCCCTTACCGCACTTGTCGCAGTAAAGCTGAACCTTGTCGGCATACATAGCGCCTTCAACCTTGACGATGCCGCCGGCCTCGCCCTGACGGCGCGGCTTTGCGTGCTTCGTAACAATGTTGATGCCCTGAACGATTACCTTGCCCTCTTCGGGAGATACTTCAAGAACCTTACCCTTCTTGCCCTTATCGTCGCCGGAGATTACAATGACGGTATCGTCCTTCTTAACGTGAACCTTCTTATTCATCTGAAAGATACCTCCTATTATAATACTTCAGGAGCAAGGGAGAGGATCTTAAGGAAGTCGCCTTCACGAAGCTCTCTTGCTACCGGCCCAAAGATACGGGTTCCTCTGGGGGTCTTGTCGTCCTTAATGATTACGGCTGCGTTTTCGTCGAACTTGATATAGGAACCGTCAGCGCGCTTCAGGCCCTTTACGCTTCTAACTACGACAGCCTTGACAACGTCGCCTTTTTTTACAACGCCGCCGGGTGTTGCTTTTTTAACAGCGCAAACTACGATATCGCCGATGTTGGCATATCTGCGAGCGGTGCCTCCGAGAACGCGGATGCACATGAGCTCCTTTGCACCTGTATTATCGGCAACCTTCATCAGTGTCTGTTGCTGTATCACAGTGCTTATCCTCCTTGCTTCGGTACGCTACGACGTACCTACTTTAATTTTAAGCGGTCTTGATCTTATTTTGCTTTTTCGATGATCTGAACCAGACGCCATCTCTTGGTCTTGGAAAGAGGTCTGGTCTCCATCACTTCTACCTTGTCGCCGACACCGCATTCATTCTTTTCATCGTGAACGTGGATCTTGACGGTACGCTTGATAACCTTGCCGTACATCGGGTGCTTCATGTTATCCAGGATGGCTACGACTGCAGTCTTGTCCATCTTGTCGCTGACAACCATGCCGACACGGGTCTTTCTCAGATTGCGCTCTGCTGCTTCACTCATGACTTTTCTCCTTCCTCATTACGCGTTCTTCTCTTGAAGAATTGTCATAACACGCGCAATATCCTTCTTGACATCGACGATCTTATGCGGATTGTCGAGCTGGTTGATCGCGTGCTGGAAGCGGAGATTGAACAGCTCGTTCTTCAGCTCCTTGAGCTTCGCGCTGAGCTCTTCGACAGACATTTCTCTGAACTCTTTTGCTTTCACGGCTTATTCCTCCCCTTCTGCGGTTTCTTTCATCATGAACTTGGTCTTGATCGGAAGCTTGTGGCCTGCAAGACGCATTGCCTCACGAGCGGTTACTTCGTCAATACCGTCCATCTCAAACAGGACTCTGCCGGGCTTAACTACGGCTACCCAGTACTCAGGCGAACCCTTACCGGAACCCATTCGGGTTTCAGCAGGCTTCTCGGTTACGGGCTTATCCGGGAAAATCTTGATCCAAACCTTACCGCCACGCTTGATATAACGAGTCATAGCGATACGGGCTGCTTCGATCTGGTTGCTGGTGATCCATGCAGGCTCGGCAGCAACAAGACCATAGGTACCGTTGGTAATGGTATTACCGCGGGATGCCTTGCCCTTCAGTCGTCCGCGCTGTACGCGTCTGAACTTCACTCTCTTAGGCATTAACATGGTGATTACTGCTCCTTTCTGCCGGAATCTCTGCGCTCACCGCGAGGTGCGCGATCTCTGCGGTCACGACGGTCACGACGGTCGGACTTGTCGAAGCTTCTCGGAGGCTTCGGCTGCTCAACGGCTACGCGAGCTGCTGCGCCTGCAAGGATTTCGCCCTTGTAGATCCAGACCTTGATACCGATCTTACCGTAGGTGGTGTTTGCTTCATAGAAACCGTAATCGATGTCAGCGCGGAGCGTCTGCAGCGGAATGGTTCCTTCGTGGTAGCTTTCGTCACGTGCGATTTCCGCGCCGCCCAGACGGCCGGAGCACTTAACCTTGATACCCTTTGCACCGAGCTTGATGGTTCTGCCGATGCACTGCTTCATAGCGCGGCGGAACGTGATACGGCGTTCCAGCTGGCTTGCAATGTTTTCAGCAACAAGCTGTGCGTTCAGGTCGGGGGACTTAACCTCGACAACATTGACCGAAACCGGCTTCTTAACGAGAGCTTCGATTTCGAGACGGAGCTTTTCAATCTCCGCGCCGCCCTTACCGATGATTACGCCGGGCTTTGCGCAGTGGATGAATACTCTTACCTTCTGGCTGTCGCGCTCGATTTCAATCTTCGGAACGCCTGCGGCCTGAAGCTTATTCTTGAGATATTTTCTCAGATTATAGTCGGATACGAGGGTATCGCCGAACTCTTCGTCGCGTACATACCATCTCGAATCCCAGTTCTTGATAACGCCGACACGTAAACCGTGCGGATTAACTTTCTGACCCATTTGGCACTTGACCTCCTTCTTGAATTATTCTCTTTCCTTAACGGCGAGCGTGATGTGGCTCGTTCTCTTTAAGATTCTGAAAGCTCTTCCCTGTGCTCTCGGCTTGATTCTCTTCAGAGTCGGGCCGGGGCATACGAAGCACTCGGAAACGTAGAGCTTCGATACATCCATACCGAAGTTGTTCTCTGCATTCGCCATAGCGCTCTTCAGGAGCTTAACCAGGTACTCGGACGCGCTCTTGGGGGTATTCTTCAGAATAGCCATAGCGGTTGCAGCGTCCTTGCCTCGGATGAGGTCGAGCACGATCTTCACCTTGCGAGGAGAAATTCTTACATATTTCAGGTAAGCCTTTGCATCCTTGGATTCCATTTACATTGCCTCCCTTCGCTCAAAGCGATAAAACAATTTGACTTAGTTCTTCAATCAGTTGCCGTTGTTCGAGGTCTTCGATCCTGCGTGACCCTTGAAGGTTCTGGTAGGAGCGAACTCGCCAAGCTTGTGGCCGACCATATCCTCAACGACATATACCGGAACGTGCTTGCGGCCGTCATGAACCGCGATGGTGTGACCAACGAATTCCGGGAAGATTGTAGAAGCGCGGGACCATGTCTTCAGAACTTTCTTTTCGTTCTTTGCGTTCATGGCTTCGATTCTGTCAAAAAGCTTCTTTTCGACGAAAGGACCCTTTTTCAGACTTCTGCTCATTTAATGGTGCCTCCTTCTCTCTTACTTACCGTTTCTGGACTTTACGATGAACTTGTTGGTGCGAGCCTTCTTATTTCTGGTCTTGTAACCGTTGGTAGGCTTGCCCCAAGGAGTTACAGGAGTCGGACGACCGATCGGAGCGCGGCCCTCACCACCACCGTGCGGGTGATCGCAGGGGTTCATAACCGAACCGCGAACGTGAGGACGGATACCCTTGTGACGGGTCTTACCGGCCTTACCGAGCTTAACGTTTTCATGCTCGATGTTGCCGATCTGACCGATCGTTGCCTTGCAGTCCAGACGGACGAGGCGAACTTCGCCGGAGGGAAGTCTTACCTGAGCCATACCGTTTTCCTTAGCCATCAGCTGTGCAGCGGCGCCTGCCGAGCGAACCAGCTGACCGCCCTTGCCGGGATACAGCTCAATGTTGTGGATGATCGTACCAACGGGGATATTTGCAATGGGCAGGGTGTTGCCGACCTTGATGTCGGACTCTGCGCCGGAGTAGATGACGTCGCCGTCCTTCAGGCCGGCCGGAGCTACAACGTAGTTTCTGGTGCCATCTTCATACTCAACAAGTGCGATATAAGCGGTTCTGTTGGGATCGTACTCGATACCGATAACCTTCGCTGCCTTGTCAAGCGTGTTTCTCTTGAAGTCGATGATTCTGTACTTCTGCTTGTTTCCGCCGCCTCTGTGACGAACGGTGATCTTGCCGTAGCTGTTGCGGCCGGCATTCTTCTTCAGAATGACAGTCAGATTCTTCTCAGGGCTGAACTTGGTGATTTCAGCGAAGGAAGGATCGCTCATATGTCTTCTCGCCGGCGTTGTGGGCTTGTAATTGGTAGACATTTCTTACTCCTCCTTCGATTACATCATGCCGTCGAAGAATTCGATGGTCTTGGAATCGGGCTTCAGAGTAACGATAGCCTTTTTCCAATCCGAGGTGTAACCCTGGTAGTAACCCATTCTCTTCGGCTTCTTCTTCATGTTGATGGTGTTGACACAGGCAACATCAACCTTGAACAGCTCCTCGACTGCAGCAGCAATCTCGGGCTTCGTAGCGTCGCTCATAACCTTGAAGGTGTATTTCTTCTCCTGAGCAAGATCCATGCTCGCTTCGGTAATGATCGGCTTAATGATAATATCGTGAACCGTCTTCATTATGCGTACACCTCCTGCATTTTTTCAGCAGCGTCCTTAGCAACGATGAACTTATCGCAGTTCAGAACGTCGTAAACGTTCAGGGTGTTGACCTGAGCGGTCTTGACGCCGGGGATGTTGGCCATGCTCTTGATTACCTTGGCATCGTTATTGGCGAGGACAACCAGCGCCTTCTTTTCGCTGCCGAGGGCCTTCAGCATATCAGCCATCGTCTTGGTCTTGTACTCCTCGGTCTGAATGGCATCGACTACGATCATGTCGCCGTCAACAACCTTGGAGGAAAATGCGCTCTGAAGAGCGATTCTCTTGACCTTCTTGTTGATTTCGAAGCGGTAGCTTCTGGGCTTCGGGCCGAGAGCGATGCCGCCGTGTACCCACTGAGGAGCGCGGGTGGAACCCTGTCTTGCGTGACCGGTACCCTTCTGCTTCCAGGGCTTCTTGCCGCCACCGGATACTTCGGAGCGGGTCTTGGTGGACTGAGTGCCCTGTCTCTGATTTGCGAGGTAGGACTTGACAGCGAGGTGGAGAACCGCACTGTTTACCTCTGCGCCGAATACAGCATCGGACAAGGTGATCTCGCCGACTTCCTTACCTGCCATATCCAAAACTTTCATGTTAGGCATAGTGATGTTTCCTCCTTTCGCTTATGCTTTTACAGAGTTGCGCAGGAATACGATGCTGCCGCGGGAGCCGGGAACAGCGCCCTTAACTGCGATCAGATTCTTCTCTGCGTCTACTTTTACGACTTCCAGGTTCAGAACGGTGGAAGTTACGTTGCCGTACTGACCGGGCATGTGCTTGTTCTTGAAGATTCTCGACGGAGTGGAGTTCATACCGACCGAACCGATGTGGCGGTGAACCGGACCGTTACCGTGCGTCATACGCATACGGTGCTGACCCCATCTCTTGATTACGCCCGAATATCCGTGACCCTTGGATGTGCCGGTTACATCGACCTTCTCGCCTGCGGCGAAGGTATCGGCGGCAATCGTGTCACCTACATTCATGCTTGCTGCGTCATCAAGACGGAATTCCTTCAGATGCTTCTTCGCATCTACGCCGGCCTTCTTGAAATGGCCGATCTCAGCCTTGGTCATGTGCTTTTCCTTCACACCGCCGAAGCCGAGCTGAACGGCATCATAGCCGTCGTTCTCAGCAGTCTTCTTCTGCACAACCGTGCAGGGGCCTGCTTCGATTACAGTTACCGGAATGACATTGCCGATCTCATCAAAGATCTGCGTCATGCCGACTTTCTTGCCGATAATGGCTTTCTTCATTTTGGTTTCCTCCAATGATTATTGGTTGACGCTTGAATTTACCCAATCAGCAGGGCAACGCCAACTTGACCTTTGGTTTGCCTCACCCGAGGCGTGCCGCGCCTTGATTAAAGCTTGATTTCAATCTCAACGCCGGCGGGGAGTTCAAGACCCATCAGAGCCTCAACCGTCTTCTGCGACGGCTTGAGAACATCGATCAGTCTCTTGTGAGTTCTCAGTTCGAACTGTTCGCGGCTGTCCTTGTACTTGTGTACAGCGCGGAGGATCGTTACGATTTCTTTTTCCGTGGGAAGCGGAATCGGGCCGGATACGGCGGCGCCGTTTCTCTTCGCGGTCTCAACGATCTTCTGAGCGGCCTGATCAACGAGGGTGTGATCGTAGCTCTTCAGGCGAATTCTGATCTTCTCTTTAACTGCCATGCTTTTTGCCTCCTTATAAAAATAATTTTACAACGAGGGCGATTTGATTCAAACACTACGTCGGGTGTTTCCCGCCTGCCGTTGGAAAATCCGCATCTGCGGATTCATCACGTCATACCGTATTGTCTGATTGACAACGCCCGGTTTGCATCGGACATACTCCGGTGAAAATTCCCGGCTGGTATCCTGGCAGATACCGGCTGCAACCTTTCACCATAGAACGCACGTCAACTCTTACATTATACACTATTATTTCATAAAAAGCAAGAGCTTTGCAAAAATAATTCCGCTTTTGCCATAACAAAATACTGTAAACTTTGCTACAAGTTTTTGTATACATTCAACAACACCCGTAAATTCTTCCGCGAGAGCCAAAAAACCGTGTATTTGTTCATATTGTATTCATATCACTGCGCTATAATAAATTTATTCGACCCCCATTTTATTTCAAGGACGGTACTGTCATGATTCAAACGCAAAAGCCTTCGATTTTCTTCCTTATATATAGTGTCGCTGCTGCTGTTGTTTCGGCCGCCATCCGGATCTTTCTCTCGTTAACGGATCTGGATCCCGTCTACGGCGTTTATGCCCACGGTGCCCTTCTGCCGAAGATCTATCATATTCTTCTGGCTATTCTTGTTCTGCTTCCGCTTGCTGCCGCCTTCCTTTTGAGGAAGCGCACGCCCGCATGGCCGGCACCTGCCGTAAATGACGCTTCGACCTTCACAGGATGCGCCGCGGGCTTCCTGATGGGTGCCGCCGCTCTCTTTGAGCTGATCCCGATCATCGGATATGGGGTCCGCCCCGGCGGATGGCAGCTGGCCCGGCTGATTGTTACGATTCCTGCCATGCTGTTCTTCTTTGCCCAGATGCGAAAGAAGAATGACGGAGTCGAAAGCCTGCCGCTGACCTTCGCTTCGCTTTTTCCCACCATCTGGTTCTCAATTCTGCTGATCGAAGTCTATTTTGATATTTCGGTTCTGATTACCAGCCCCAACCGGATCATCCGCCAGATGGCCATCCTCTCGATTATGCTCTACCTGCTGAATGAAACCCGCTTCCTGCTCGGCCGCTCACACCCCGCCTACTTTCTCGGAACCTCTTCAGCCGCCGTCATCCTGCTTCTGACCTCATCCGTCCCGAACCTTGTGCTCTCCTCCCGTCTGTCGATCGGCGAGTCCGATCAGTTCCTGACCTATGCGCTGGAAGCTGTGCTGGCTTTGTATATTCTGTCCCGCCACTACAGTTATCTTCGCGCCACGCCGGAAGCGATTGCAGCAGCCGAAGCCGCCTATGAAGAGAGATGCCGCGAGGATGCCGCCGAAAAAGAAAAGGCCGGCAAAACCAATCCCCCCGACAACAATAACAATTGAAAGGAACACCGCTATGAAATTCTCCACCGATTTCTACGCCGCCGGAACCGCCTGCACTACCTTTGAAAAATCGGTTCCCGCTCCCTGCTTCCGCTATGCCTTCACGCCAGGCAAGCTTACCGATGCCGCGCTGACCATCTGCGGACTCGGCTTCTATGAGCTGTTTGTCAACGGGCACCGGATCACCCGCGGCCTGCTCTCCCCCTACATTTCCAATCCCGATGATATTCTCTGCTACGATCACTACAATCTGCTCCCCTATCTCACCGAAGGCGAAAATGTCATCGGCCTTATGCTCGGCAACGGTATGCTGAATTCGCCCGGCGGTCAGGTCTGGGATTTCCAGCTTGCACGCTTCCGCTCCGCTCCCAAATTCGCGCTCGCCTTTGAAGGCATGACGGACGGGGGCGAGCCGGTTTCATTCGATGCGGGAAGCGGCTTTGTCTGCCATCCCTCGCCGATCTTCTTTGACGATCTGCGTGCCGGTGAATTCTACGATGCCCGCCTTGAGATGGACGGCTGGACCGAGCCCGGCTTTGATGCCGCCGATTGGAAGCCAGTCATTCCGGCTCTTGCCCCCCGCGGCGAATGCCGGCTCACCAGCGTGGATCCGATCCTTGTCAAAGAGGAGCTTTCCCCTGTATCCATCCACCCCGGCAGAATCTCGCAGAATGTTACGCATAAGCATGGCCAGTTCCGTGATCTTGGCGAAGAATTCTTCTTCGCCTATCCCGAAGGTGAGGACGGCGATGGCTATATCTATGACTTCGGCGTCAACGCCGCCGGCAATATCCGCCTGCATATCAAAAATGCCCGCCCCGGCCAGAAGCTCGTCTTCCAGTTTGCCGAAAAACTCACAGAAGACGGCGGTCTGGATCTGCGCGGAATGCATTTCATGCCCCTGCGTTATAATCACCGCGATATCTACATCTGCAAGGGCGGCGAGGAGGAAATCTGGTCGCCGATGTTCACCTATCACGGCTTCCGGTATGTTCTGGTGCTGGGTCTCGATGAGGCACAGGCCACGCCCGATCTGTTGACGTATGCCGTCATGAATACCGATCTTGCCGAGCGCGCCGGCTTTGAATGCTCCGATGAAATAGCCAACAAGCTCTGGGATGCCACAATCGTTTCCGACAAGGCGAACTTCTATCATTTTCCCACCGATTGCCCGCACCGCGAAAAGAACGGCTGGACCGCCGATGCCGCTCTTTCAGCCGAGCAGATGCTGCTCGCGCTGTCGCCCGAGCGGAACTACCGCGAATGGATGCACCATATCCGCAAATCCATGCGGGAGGACGGATCCCTGCCCGGCATCATTCCCACCGCAGGCTGGGGCTTTGATTGGGGCAACGGCCCGGCCTGGGACACGGTTCTGATCACGATTCCCTATTATACCTGGCTCTACCGCGGCGACACGACGATTCTCCGTGAGAATGCCGCCTCGATCCTCCGGTATCTCAATTACATCACCACCCGCCGGGATGAACGCGGCCTGATTCACATCGGTCTTGGTGACTGGTGCCCCGCCGCCCGCCGCGATACGCCCAAGGCACCGCTGGAATTCACGGACACCGTGATGTGCATGGATATCTGCCGCAAGGCCGCCAAAATCTTTGAAGTTCTCGGCATGGAGGCACAGAAGACCTTCGCCGAAGCTGTAGGAGGCGAATTCCGTACAGCCGCCCGCCGGTATCTGCTCAACACCAAAACAATGACCTGCCATGCCCGCTGCCAATCCACCCAGGCGATGGCGATCTACTACGATCTCTTTGACGAAGCCGAAAAGCCGGAAGCCTTCCGCCAGCTTCTGAAGCTGATTGAGGCAAACCACGGCAGCTTTGACTGCGGCGTACTCGGCCTGCGGATCCTCTTCCATGTCCTGTCCGACAACGGCCGCACCGATCTGGCCTTCCGTATGATCACCAAGACGGAATTCCCATCCTACGGCTACTGGATCGCCTGCGGTGCCACCAGCCTCTGGGAGGATTTCCACCGCGCCGAGGATACGCCCAACTCCCGCAACCACCATTTCTTCGGCGATATCATC
This sequence comes from Candidatus Flemingiibacterium sp., assembly GCA_045578725.1. Taxonomy (GTDB): domain Bacteria; phylum Bacillota; class Clostridia; order Oscillospirales; family CAG-272; genus Flemingiibacterium. The sequence continues at coordinate 9,684 of JAZNKS010000042.1, read as the reverse complement.
AGCTGGTTCATGAAGAATCTGGTCGGAATCCAGCTGAATCCCCGTGAGGAGAGCGTCAATGAGCTCGTCTTCGCCCCGAAATTCATCGATGCCCTCGATCACGCCAGCGGCTGGCATCTTGCACCCGCCGGACGGATCACCGCCGATTGGAAGCGTGAGAACGGTGCCATCCTCTATCACATCAGCGTTCCGGAAGGCATGAAGGCCTCCGCTGTTCTGGAGCCGGGCTGGCAGTTTGAAGACGGCCTGACCGAAAAAGCGGTTCGGGGCGAGATGACCCTGCGGATTATCCCGGAAAACGAGCCGGACATCATGAAAATGCTGTAATATCCTATAGAAAAAGGATGACATCCAATCGGATGTCATCCTTGCTTTATGCTTCGGTCTGCTTTTCGATGATCTTGATGTTCACGGGATCGATACCTGCCTGCTCCCATACGATCTCCTTGATCTGTGAAAGCTCGTTAGGAAGAAGGCCGTCCGAGCGGACGATGACATTGGCCACGCCCTCGCTGATGACCGCCACGCATTCCTCAAATCCCTTGGAGCGGATCAGCGTTTCGATATTGGCCTCGGTCTGCATTTCGGCCGCAATCCGATTGATATCGCTGGTCGCCTGCTCCTTGGAGGCCGCATCGGCGCTGTCGCTGTCCACTACTGTCTGCAGAACGGCAATCGCCTGATCCCGTGCCTGCCGGCGTGAGAGCTGAGCCGAAGCAAAATAGGTATCCTGCTCCGCCTCCGGTGTCGGATCATCCGCTCCCGCACCAAGAAGCTCCCCCTCTGTAACCGTCGGCTTGCTGTCACCGAACAGCACAAAATTCAGAATCACCGCCGCACCGATCAGCATCAGCGAGCAGACAACCACAATGTTCCGCGTGCCGATCTTTCCCGCTGTCTGCCGGATCGCCCGAAGCCCCCGACGGAAACGGCCTTCATCGGCTTCACAGTTCACCGGCTCGATTCCGGTGTCGATTCCGTTCATCCTGCAATCATTCATATCCTGCACTCCTTTAATAAAGATTTGTGTTTCATACATATGCATTCCCTCCTGCGATTATTCCTCCCGCTTACCGGTATCCGAGAATGCTGACGGCGCTGGCAGGAATATCAAAGAGCGCACACAGCATTCCCGTCAGCTTCAGCTGAAGAGCCGGATCATCGCCGCCCCGGCAGATAACGGCCGCGCCCCTCACACGGGGAGCCATCTGCATGGCCGGAATCAGCTCACGGCTGTTCCCCACGCTCACATGATTCACCGATTCTTCCGTTATTTCCCCCGATTCTCGCTGTTCACGATCGGCAGCATAGACCGTTTCACCATAGGAATCCAACGTCAGCATCACGCAGGAGTCCGATGTTCCCGTCACACGGTCGCAGAGTTCCTTCACCTGCGACTCCCATCGCGGCCCGGGATCCTCTCCCGGAACAGATACCGCATCCCTTTCACCGACCGATCCGAGCAAAACCAGTCCGATACCGAGAATCAGCGCCGCCGTCAACAGCCACACACTTTTCTTTCCCCGCAGAAGCGTGATCGCTTCATTCATAGAATCTCACCTCCGCCTCTACTCCGTACTGCTTTGCGATAAAGCTCCGCCAATCTTCGGCCACCAATCCCAATTTCCATTTTGCTTCAACCGCAATCCCCTCCCCCGCAGACCGGACGGAAACCTCGCCTGCCCGCATGGAGAATTTTTCGCAAAGCGCCTTTTCAATGTGCATCGCCACAATTGAATTGACCCTTCCCAGCGCATCCACTGCCGCGAAATCGTCCGGCGTGAATCCGCCCTCCGATGTCCCCGACATCCTGTCCTCCCATTCGGCCAAGCGGGACGGAATCGCACCGAGTACCCCCTTCAGCGGCGAAAGCAGAATCAGCAGAAGAGTCAGCGAAAGCATCCACCGCAGATATTTTTTCATCCCGCCGCTGTCGGGGATCAACCCCTCAAACAGCGCCGAAAAGGCGGCCGCCGCAATCAGCGACAGCACAAAATCCCGGATTTTCTCCATATCAGCCTCCAATCGCCGCCGCTGTGCCGGCAAACAGCGCCATGCCGTAAACAAACATCAGGGCCGCGATCACACAAACCGCGATCAGAAAGCCCAGAAAGCCGCCCATTTCGCCAAGCAGCTCCCGCTCGCGATCCAGCCCGAGGATCTCCGCCGCTGTCCCCGCCAGATTTACGCCGAGCCTCGTCAGAAGCAGCTCGCACAGGAGCGGGAGTGTCAGCAGAAGAATCAGCAGAATTCCCACGCCGCCCACCGTTCCGCGCACCAGGGTCAGACTTCCCGCCACAGCCGATACCGCATCGGAGGCCAATCCGCCCACCACGGGAATCGCGCCGGAAGCGGCGAATTTCACCGCCCGCATGGACAGGCTGTCCGATCGGACGGCAATCGAATGCTGAAAGCTCATCATCGCCGAGATGATCGCGCCGATAAATCCGAGCAGCCAGCCAAACAGCGCACGCACCTGTTTGGTCAGCGCGCCAAGCTTCAGCCCACCGCCGATGCCGGAGGCAATCGCCATACCAAAACCGATCTGCAGAACGGGAAAGAGCGCATAGGCCGCCAGTGTTTCCACCAGATTCAGCGCCAGCATCATCCCCGACGAGGATACTGCGGCCGCATTCAGATTGCCGCCTGCGAGACTTACTGCCGTTGTGATCGGCAAAACGGTGCTCATCAGTCCCGACAGCCGGAGCAGATAGCTTTGCACCTCCAAAAACAACTCCCGGATCCGCCCGTACATCACCAGCATCAGGCAGAGCCCGCTGACAAATTCAAACATCTGCCCCATCGCCCCGGAGCGGACACTCCCCTTCAGCATCCCAAGGCTTGAAGAGAGGATGACAACCCCAAGAAGCGTGCTGAAGGCTTCAAGCGCCGGTGACAGCGCAGCTCCTGCCATTTTTGCAAGCAGGGAGAAAAGATAAGACGGCGAAAATCGCGTCATGGCCTGCCCGGCATCGAAAAGATCCCCCTCGGGAAGATATCCTTTCAGTTCATCCGGAAAACCGTCCAGCATCGAGGCCGCATCAAAGTCCGACGGTCCATACAAATCTTCGGCTGACGCCGGCAATGCCAGAATCCCCAAAAGCAGGATAGCCCAAATCAGCCGCCGCATCCTATCCCATCACCTCCGAGGCCAGCTCCGTCAGCTCGCCGATGAGCGGCAGACACAGAAGCATCAGCTCGGCCTTGCCGGCCATTTCCAGCTTGGATGCCAGCGCTCCCTCCCCCGCATCCCGGCAGATATCGGCGCAGAACTGCACCAGCCAGCTGATGCCGAGCGCCTTGCCGATGGTGGGCAGACAGGCGGCAAAGAGCGAGCCCTCTGCCGTCTCCCGCATCTGTTCCAGTATCGGAAGAAAAACCGTCAGCGCCGATCCGAGCAGAAGGACGGAGGCCGCCAGCGCCGTCAGCGGGGCGAATTCACTCTTCTGCCCCTTCAGAATCAGAAGCGCCGCCAGCGCACATAACGCCGCGCCGCAGAGTTTCACGGTACTCAAAATCCGAACACCGTCCGAATCTGTGAAAACAGCGCGCCGAGCTTATCCGTCAGCATCAGCATCACGATGATGATACCGGCCAATGACACCAGCACCGCCTGTTCATCGCGGCCGTATTTGGCCAGCAGCTGATAGGCGATGCTCACAGTCATCCCCACTCCCGCCACCTTCAGAATTAAGCTTACATCCATAATAATCACCATGGCTTTCGCAGCAGCGAAAGCTTCCTTATTTGGGAATTGGGGCTGGTTTTGCAGCGTGAAATCATAGTCCTGTCTGGCATGATCGCCGCAAAACCATGCGAAAATGTATGTAACCGCTGTCGCCTTTTACAGTAACATGAGCGCCAGCATTCCGCCGCCCAGCAGGCCAAAGGTGCGGCACAGCCGGGATTTTTTCGGATAATCTGCCCGAGCCTCGGCAGCATGGCGTCGAAAGCACTCCGCAAATTCCGCCAGCTGATCCATCTCTGAGGCGGCATCATGGCGGCCAAGTCCGTAAAGAAAACGCTCCAGCTCCTCCTGCTCCGGATCAAACAGGCGGAGAAGCTTCCGGCATCCCATAGCCGTACTGTCAAAGCCGTCCCCACGGCGAGCCGCCTCCCGGAGCGCAGGCAGAAAGCCGTCCGCCTCCAGCCATTCATCCCGATAAGCATCCAGAATTTCCTCCAGCGGTGCCCGACAGAAAGCAATCCGCGCCCGGATATGCTCAGCAAGCCGCGACAGCGCCTCCAATTCCTCACAGCGCACCCGCCAGCCCCCCGCCAGTACAAAGCCGGCCAGCGTACAGGCAAGAAAGATCATAACAAGCCCTGTCAGACGAAGCATCCGGCCGCCTCGTCCGCTTCTCGCCGCGTGGCAAAGGTGAAACGGTAACAGCGTGAGAGCCGCATCCCGACCCGTTCCCGGCAGAAGCCAACATACTGATCAAATACACCGTGCTCATGCAGAAGCCGGATATTCGGCCGCCGAAGAAGCTCCCCAAGCTGCGATGCATGAGCGCTGGCGATCATCGGCACACCGGTATTCTGTGCGGCCAGAATCGCCCGTGCCTCCTCCGCATCTCCCAGTTCGTCGCAGACAATCACCTGGGGCGAAAGCGTACGGGTTGCAATCTCGATTCCCTTTGCACGCGGATAGCCGGTCAGCACATCACACAGCCCATCCCGGAACATTTCCGCCATATATAGTTCGCCCCGCGTATCAAGAAGCGCCACCCGCCGGCTGTAATCCGAGGCAAGCCGTGAGGCCAGATCCCGAAGCAGCGTGGTCTTTCCTTCGCCCGGCGGCGAATAGACCAGCATCGAAGCAAGCCGGTTTCCGGCCAGACAGCGCTTCAGCAATGACTCACAGACTCCGCGGATCGCATGAGGAATCCGGATATTCAGCGAGGTGATCTCACGCAAATTGCCGCCATCGTCCGATACAATCCCGCAAACGCCGATCCGCCAGCCGTTCTGTCCCCGGATGTAGCCCTCCCGGATGGTATCGCTGTGCGCATAAACCGAGCCGCGGCACAGTCTTGCCACGCATTCACCCATATCAGCCGCCGTCGCCCGGAAATCCAGCACCCGATTGTTTCCTCCCGCCGTCAGCGATGCCGGCTGTCCCAGCCGGATACGGATCTCCGTCAGCTCATCCGCGCGGATTTGCCCGCTTCGTCCAAGCTCAACGATCCGTGCGGCCAGCGGTGCCGGAAGACAGCTTTCCAGCGCTCGCGGCAGAAGCTCCTGTTCCCTCATTTGCATCCCTTCCCTGCTTTTCAGATATACCATGTATACGGACAAGCAAATAAAAAAATGCCCGGAATCCGAAAATTCCGGGCATTCTGCCGTGTCAGATATTTTCCGCCGCCAGTGCACATTCAATGCACTTGCGTTCCAGCTCGCAGAGCCGCTCTCCGCAGGTCGGAAGACCGCAGAGCTTTCTTGCCCAACAACCGCGGCAAACCGGAAAGGTCTGTTCGCCGTCACAGGCATCCAACTTGAAAGCAATAAAGGAACGATCACTTCCCGTGCGCGCGATCTGCTCTTTTGCCAGCTTCTCGCATTCCTTGAAAAGCGCGGGAAAATCCGATTCCTCCAGCGGAGCTTCTCCCTCTCCCGCCGCATCGATCACCAGACCGATATCGGTGTCCTCTCCTGCCTCGGCCAGCGCCAGAGCACGCTCAAGCAGAGAGGGATTGTCATGCGAAATCACGCTTCCGTCCGCAAGACGGAGGACAAAGCCGTTCCACGGCAGGGGTTCTTCAGAGGCCGTGAAGGCTTCCTCTGCGCCGTACAGAGCCCCCGCCCGGTACAGCGTTACCAGCTCCTCATAGGTTTCGTCAATCGCCGCGCTGTCGTATTTGGCCAGATCGTAGCGCAGGGCCGACGGGCAGTCCTTCGGCATGGGGAGCTCGATGTAATCCAGCATTTTGTAGGCCAGCTCGCCGAACAGATGAAGAGAGCCGCTGGCGCTGTCATAAGCGATCCTGCGACCGCCCAGTTTGAACGAATGTACCATGTCAATTCCTTTTCCGCGTTCTTCAACGCTTTTTCATTGCCCGAAGCCTTGCCATTGCTGCGGGATTCTTTTTGCCCTCTCCCGGTGCTTTCATCCGTTTCCGGCCGGGAATACTTCCAAGAAGTGCCCCTGCCGGACACAGGGCATAACCGAGTGCCCACAACACGGGGGAACCCATTCTCCCGCCGCCGAAAATCAGCGCCAGCACCCAATAAAGCAAAACATAAGCCGCACCTCCGAGAAGCCCCGCCAGATGGGGAGCCGAAGGCTCCTGCCGCGCCGCCGCAAAGCCGCACAGCACAGCTCCGATGAGACGAACCGCCGCCGACAGTCCGCCGAGCAGGATTTCGGGATCCTCACTAAGCATGGCCGCCGCCGACAGTCCGACACCAAGAAACGCTGAAGCGGCCGCGCCAACGGCAAGACCGCAAAGGGCACTCCCGATCAGATGGCCGGGCTTTGGCTCGTCCGCCTGTCTGATATTTGCCATATCCATTCCTCCCTTGCTTGTACTGCCGCAATCTTATGCGGCGGGAGGAAGATTTATGTCAGCAATCCTCGGCTTTTACGTCGATGTTCTTGATAGCACTGCGAAGAATCCGGATCTTTGTTCCGTCGCGGCCGGTTTCGATCATAACGGTTTCTTCCTTGATGCTGACAACCTTGCCGATAATGCCGCCGATGGTGGTAATCTCATCGCCGACCTGAAGCGAATTGCGCATCTCGTTGGTTTCGCGCTCCTGCTTCTTCTGGGGTCTGTACATGAAGAAGTAGAAGATGGCAACCATCGCAACCATCATGATGATGGTCGTGATACCCTGTGCGCCGGCATTCGGCGTGGTACCGGCACCTGCGCCGGCTTCACCCGTCAGTAATAACTGCATCATATTCATAGTCATTTCCTCCGTAAAATATTTTCACTCTTTATATTATAGCGCACCCGGCCCCTTTTTGCAAGCCTTTTTCCGTAAATTCACCGATTATTCACCATTCGGGCTTCAATCCTGTCGATTTTATTAAATATTTTGTCCGTCCACCTTGCCCTGCGGCGCATTTTGTGATACAATAAAAGGACACATCAACATGAAACGGAGATTTTTCCATGCAGTATTTTCTTGACAGCGCCGATCTGACGCTCATCACCGAATCGCTTTCCGGCTACGGTCTGGACGGCGTTACCACCAATCCCACCATCCTCGCCCGCGATCTGCCCGAGGGCCGTACCCTCGCCGAACAGCTTCGCCTCATCCGCGAGGCCGTCAAAGGCAAGCTCCTCTTTGTACAGGTCACATCCGAAAACACCGCCGGCATGGTCCGGGATGCCCGCGTGATCACCGAAAAGCTCGGCGGCCCGCTCTGCATCAAGGTACCCGCCACCGCAAGCGGAATTGCCGCGATCTGTCAGCTGACCGCGCTCGGCATCTCCACCACCGCTACCGCCGTCTATACCTCCTCGCAGGCGATGCTGGCCGCCAAAGCCGGAGCGGATTATGTCGCACCTTACATCGCCCATATCGATAATCTCTCGCTCGACGGCGCGGCCGCGGCAAGCGAAATGGCCGGAATGCTCGCCTTCCACGGATTGAAAACGCAGGTACTGGCCGCCAGCTTCCGCACCGCCGATCAGGTTGACCGTGTCATCAAAGGTGGCGTAAGCTCGGTCACCGTGACAGCCGCCATGCTTTCTTCCCTTGCCTCGCATATCGGTACCGGTATGGAATGTGAAAGCTTCCGCAAAAATTGGGACAGCCGATTCGATGCCGGCATTGCGGAGCTGTTGTGATTTTTCCGATTTTCCCTTAACCGTTTGCTCCCGTCAGGTACTGTATAATCAGAAAGCAACATAGGGAGAGTATCATGACACAGGAAAGCATCAACCGCCTGCTGACCGGGCATCTGAAGACCATTCTCGGATTCGCACTTACCCGCCTCGGCGATTACAGCAAAGCAGAGGAGCTGGCCAGCGATATTACCGTAAATCTGCTCCGCGCCCTGCCAAATCTCCGGGACGAAAGCAAATTTTATCCCTTTCTCTGGCGGGTCTGCGAGAACACCTGGCATAATTATCTCCGATGCCAAAGCCGCCATCCCACCGAACCGCTCCCCGAGGATCTGACTGACGAGCGCTGTGTAGAAGATGATCTGCTGGCCCGCGAGGAATTGATGCAGCTCCGCCGTGAGCTGTCCCTGCTGACCGGACAATGCCGACAGGCCACAGTTCTCTATTACATGGAGGGGCTTTCCTGTCATGAAATTGCCGACCGGCTTTCGATCAGCACGGAAATGGTGAAATACTACCTTTTCCGCGCCAGAAAAATCCTTCGGGAGGGAATGAACATGGAACGGATCTTCGGAGAAAAAAGCTATAATCCACAGCCCTTTGAAATTGATTTCTGGGGTACGCACGGCGGCGATGACAGCGAGTACCGTGCGTTTTCGGAGCGCAAGCTTCCCGGCAACATCCTGCTGGCCGCCTATTACACCCCCATCACAGCGCAGGAGCTGAGTCTGGAGTTCGGCGTTGCAATGCCTTATTTGGAAGACGAGCTGGCCCTGCTCACAAAACGCAGCTATCTCACGGAGAAAAACGGCCGCTATCGCACCGGCATCCCGATCGTCACCGACGAAATTCAGACAGAATCGGACAAAAAAATCCGCGCCCGTACCTACGAGGCGCTCGGCGAACTTTTTCCGGCACTCCAGGAATCCGACCGTGCCTTCGCCGAAGCGTTCGGACAGCGGTTTGACGGTGAATCGTCCCGGAGGTGGCAGCTGCTGACCCTATTCAGCCACTTTGCCCTTTCGGAAAGCCCGGAGCCCGACGACGAGCTTCCGGCCGATACGCCCTACCGTCTTATGGTGAGCGGTGGGCGTGGCTACATCTGGGGCCGGAGTGTCCGGGACGAAGCCCGCAAATTCAACGGCATCTACTTCGACTTCACCGCCGGTGACGGACGCTCCACCGTCACCGCCATCAATTTCGCTCAGCTGAATCAGCACTTTCAGAGAAACCATCTCGATCCGGTTTCCTGCATCGCCGTCGGCTGTGCCGCTTGTTTATCAAAGGAAATGCGGGAAAGCTATGAGCAAAAGGGCTATACCCGCAACGGAAAGCCGACCTTTGCTGTCTGGACGGAAGCGGAAATGGGAGAAATCCGAAGCCTGCTGAACCCGGTACTTCCCGTTTTTTCCACCATCTTGCAGGAAAGCGCAGCCATCGCCGCCGCGGTCTTCGCAGATCACGCACCGGCCGCTATCCGGCAAACCGCTGTCCGGCTGTCAAAAATTATCAGCCAGCATGACGGTCTCTGGTATATCGCCGATGTTCTGCTCAAAGAGGCATGGTTGGAGCGGACAGACGGCTGTCCTTGCCTCTTTGCTGTACGGCACGGCGAAACCGATTGATGGGACCAATATAACACAAAGAGGTGCTGCTGCGCTCAAGCGCAGCAGCACCTCTTTTTCTCTTATTCCGCCAGTGTCACCGATTCGCCCTTCTTCAGCGAAAGCGGATATTCGCGGCCGTTCATTTCGAGCACACCCGTATAATCGGCGTGGATCGCGCAAACCGTGACGGTATCCACTAAGCCGTCCGTCCACGATGCCGACACTTCGGCACCGCCGCGTGCACAAAGCCCCTCAAAGCGGCCGCTGGCATATTCCGA
>JAZNKS010000041.1:0-86791 GCA_045578725.1 Candidatus Flemingiibacterium sp. | reverse complement strand
TCCGAACGGCAAGAAGTTCAAGGCTGCGCAGACCGGCGGTCCTTCCGGTGGATGCATCCCGGCTTCTCTGATCGACACCCCGATCGACTACGACAACCTGATTGCCATCGGCTCCATGATGGGCTCCGGCGGTCTGATCGTCATGGACGAGGATTCGTGCATGGTCGATATCGCAAAGTTTTTTCTCGAATTTACAGTCGATGAATCCTGCGGTAAGTGCGCTCCTTGCCGGATTGGTACCCGCAGACTCCTCGAAATCCTCGAAAAGATAACCGACGGCCGCGGAACGCTCGAAGACATCGATAAGATGGAAGAGCTGGCCAACTACATCAAGAGCGCTTCGCTCTGCGGTCTGGGCCAGACGGCTCCGAACCCGGTTCTCTCGACCCTGCGCTACTTCCGCGATGAGTATGTTGCTCACGTTGTTGACAAGAAGTGCCCCGCCGGCGTCTGCAAGTCCCTGCTCTCCTACTCGATCATCGAGGACAAGTGTAAGGGCTGTACCGCCTGCGCGCGTGTCTGCCCTGTCGGTGCCATCTCCGGTGCTGTCAAGCAGCCTCACGTCATCGACACCTGCAAGTGCATCAAGTGCGGCGCCTGCATGGAAAAGTGTAAGTTCGGCGCGATCATCAAGAAGTAAGCCGGAAGAACGAAAGGAGATCATATTTTACAATGGATATGGTAAATGTAAAAATCAACGGCAGAGATTATTCGGTGCCGAAGAATGCTACCATTCTCGAAGCGGCAAGATATGCCGGCATCGACATCCCTACCCTCTGCTATCTGAAGGATATCAACGAAATCGGCGCCTGCCGTCTCTGCCTCGTTGAGGCTACCGGCGCGCGCGGCCTGGTTGCAGCCTGCGTTTACCCGGTAAACGAGGGCATGGAAATCAAGACCAACACCCCCAAGGTTCTGGCTGCCAGAAAGACCAACCTTGAGCTGGTTCTCTCCAACCACGAGAGAAAGTGCCTCTCCTGCATCCGTTCCACCTCCTGCGAGCTCCAGAAGCTGGCTCAGGAATACGGCTGTGAAGAGGGCACCTTCGAGGGCGAAAGCGTTCACTATGAGCTGGACACCTCCTCTCCCGCCATCATCCGCGACAACAACAAATGTATCCTCTGCCGCCGCTGCGTAGCCGCCTGCAAGAATATGCAGGATATCGGCGTAATCGGCGCCAATGACCGCGGCTTTGATACCCACATCGGCTCTGTCTTTGAAAAGAAGCTGGCTGAAACCTCCTGCATCAACTGCGGTCAGTGTATCGTTGCCTGCCCGGTCGGCGCTCTCTATGAGAAGGATGAAACCCAGCTGATTCTGGATGCCATCGCCGATCCCACCAAGCACGTTGCCATCTGCACCGCTCCCTCCGTCCGCGCCACCATCGGTGAGTGCTTCGGCTACGAGCCCGGCACCGACGTTGAGGGCAAGATGGTTGCCGCTATCAAGCGTCTGGGCTTCGACGGCGTATACGACATGAACATGACCGCCGACCTCACCATCATGGAAGAGGCTACCGAGTTCCTTGATCGCTTCCAGAACGGCGGCAAGCTCCCGCTGATCACCTCCTGCTCGCCCGGATGGATCAAGTACTGCGAGCACTACTTCCCCGAATTCACCGAGAATCTGTCGAGCTGCAAGTCGCCTCAGCAGATGTTCGGCGCTCTCTACAAGACCTTCTACGCACAGAAGCACGGCATCGATCCCAAGGATATCTTCTTCGTATCCGCAATTCCCTGCACCGCGAAGAAGTTTGAGGTTCGCCGCGAGGGTCAGTGCGCAGCCGGCGAGGGCATCTGGGATGTCGATGTAGCGGTTACCACCCGTGAGCTGGCCCGCATGATTGAGAAGGCCGGCATCCAGTTCACCAAGCTGGAAGACGAGAAGTTCGATCAGCCCTTTGAAATCGGTTCCGGTGCCGGCGCCATCTTCGGTGCTACCGGCGGCGTAATGGAGGCTGCTCTCCGTACCGCAGCTGAGGTTGTCCTCGGCAAGCCGCTGGAAAAGCTGGAGTTCGACGATGTCCGCGGTACCGCTCCCATCAAGCGCGCTACCTACAAGCTCGGCGATGTTGAAATCAAGGTTGCTGTTGCTTCCGGTACGAAGAATGCCAAGGAGCTCCTGAACCGCGTGAAGAACGGCGAGGAGAAGGTCGATTTCATCGAGATCATGGCCTGCCCCGGCGGATGCGTCAACGGCGGCGGTCAGCCCACTCAGCCGGCAGTTGTCCGCAACAACGTGGATCTGCGTGCGCTCCGTGCATCCGTCCTGTACAAGGCCGATGCCAAGATGGATCTGCGCAAGTCGCATGAGAACTCCGCTGTCAAGATGCTTTACGATGAGTTCTTCGAAAAGCCCGGCAGCCACAAGGCTCATGAGATCCTGCACACCCACTATGTAAAGCGCGGTCTGTAAGATTACATTGCAATAGTGAAAAGCGAGGAGGAAACTTTTTTGAAAAAAAGTTTCCTCCTCGCGCTCCTCTTTCAAAAAACTTTCATGGAAAAGGTGAATCAAAGTGAAACATAAGCTGCCTGTTATCCTGTCACTCCTGCTTGCTCTTCTCTGTTCCTCCTGCCTGATCCAGCCCGAACGGCCGGTGCGTAATATCGTCCGTCAGCTTGGCCGCGATCAGGATTGGGGCTATATGGTCTGTACGCTGGATAAACAGGAATATATGCAGGAGCTTTCCCAGCAGGCCGTCCGCTGCCGGATTCTGTCCGTCAAGAAGATCGAAGCGCGCGGAATCGACTACAATTCCTTCACCTTCTTCTATGAAGCGGAGGTCGAGGAGGTCTATTTTGACATCCGCAATCAGCTGTCCGCCGGCGATATCATTACCGTTTCCAGCATGAACGGAATTGTGCGCGTCAAGGATGCCGCCGAGGCTGTCGGAGCGGAGTGGAAACAGAAGCGGTCGCGCCTGTTTGATGAACCATATTCGCTGACGATTATTTCCTTTGCTCCTATTATAACGCCATTCCCATCGAGGTCGGAAATTCCTATTTTATGTATCTCACCGACGATTACTATGAGCGCGATGATGCCTACATGGAGGATGGCCGCAAATGGCTCTTTGAGGTCTGGGATGACCATGTCTGGATCACCCGTGATTATGAAGATCTCGGCAAGGTCGGGGATTTCACCGAGGCCTTCCGCGAATTCACGGCGGCCCGCACCGGCCGCGCCGATGAAATCGGCGATGTGGCTTACATGGAAGAAGTCGGCGCCGCCCAGCGCGAAGCGCGGCGGCAGGAATTTTATGAAAATGTCTGGGGACAATCCAAAAACGAATAACCGCATAAAAAAGGGCACCTTTTTCAAGGTGCCCTCTCTTATTTCCCTCACATCTCTTCCGCCTGGCGGATGTATTCGCTGCCGTGGACGGTGATGTATTCCTTGCGCGACTCCAGATCGTCGCCGAGGAGCGTTTCAAAAATCCGTGCGGTTTCTGCCGCATCGGCTTCGTTGACCTGAATCAGGCGGCGGGATTCGGGATTCATCGTGGTATCCCACATCATCGACGGGGTGTTCTCACCAAGACCCTTGGAGCGCTGGATCGTGTATTTGGCATTGCCCAGCTTTGCGAGGATGTCGATCTTCTCCTGCTCGTTGTAGGCAAAGTAAACCTTGTCCTTGCAGTTGATTTCAAACAGCGGCGATTCGGCGATGTAGATCTTGCCCTTCTTGATCAGGGTCGGCAGCAGGCGGTAGAAGACCGTCAGCAGCAGCGTACGGATCTGGTAGCCGTCCTCGTCGGCATCCGTACAGATGATGATCTTCGACCAGCGCAGAGCTTCATAATCAAACGGCACAATGTCGCCCTTGACCTTGGCCTTGATTTCCACGCCGCATCCGATGACCTTCAGCATATTCACGATGACATCGCTTTTGAAAATCCGGTCATAATTGCTCTTTAAGCAGTTCAGCGTCTTACCGCGCACAGCGAAAATCGCCTGAAACTCGGATTCGCGGCCCAGTTTACAGGAGGTCAGCGCGGAATCGCCCTCGACGATATACAGCTCGCGGCGCTCGGGATCCTTGGTGCGGCAGTTGACAAACTTCTCGATCCGGTTGGTGATGTCGATCGTGCCGGCCAGCTTCTTTTTGATGTTCAGACGGGTGGATTCGGCGGTTTCGCGGGAGCGCTTGTTGACCAGAATCTGTCCCGCCATCCGATCCGCCTCGGCCGGATTCTCGGCAAAATAGACCTCTAACTGATGCTTCAGAAATTCCGTCATTGCCTCGGCGATAAAGGTGTTGGTGATTGCCTTCTTGGTCTGATTCGCATAGGAGGTCTGGGTCGAGGAGCTGTTGGTGACCAGCACCAGACAATCCTCGATGTCGGCAAAGGTGATCTTCGCCTCGTTCTTGTTGTATTTGCCGCCCGCCTTCAGATACTTGTCCACCGCATAGACAAAGGCCGCACGGACCGCCTTGTCCGGCGAGCCGCCATGCTCCAGAAAGCTGGCATTGTGATAATATTCGATCACATTGACCGAATTGGAAATGCAGAAGGAGATGTCTGCCTTCAGCTTGTAATCGTCCTTGTCGGCGCGGTCACGGCCGGAGGTTTCCAGATGCCAGATCACCGGCGCGGTCAGCGATTCCCCGCCCGCCAGCTCGGTGACATATTCGATGATGCCGTTCTCGTAGTAATACTCCACATGATCGAATTCGCCCTCGGCCGTTTCGTAATCGAGGATGAATTTGATCCTTGGATTGACAATCGACTGCTTCTTCAGCGTTTCCTCAAAGAATTCGCGGGGGATATTGATGTCCGTGAAGACCTCCAGATCGGGCAGCCAGCGAATAACCGTGCCCGTGCGCTTTGCCTTGCCGGCGAGCGGGGTCACAATCAGATCGGTGGTCGGGAAGCCCTTTTTGAAGCTGACACGGCTGCAATTCTGCCCGTTGTAGGAGGCGACCTCCATATATTCCGAGCTGTACTGGGTCGCGCAGGCGCCGAGGCCGTTGAGGCCCAGCGAATATTCGTAGGATGCGCCGCCGGAGTTGTTGTTGTATTTGCCGCCGGCATACATCTCGCAGTAAACAAGCTCCCAGTTGTATTTGCCCCCGGCCTCGTTCCATCCGAGCGGAACGCCGCGGCCGCGGTCATCGACCTCGATCGAATGATCGGCGAAGACCCGCACGCGGATCTCGCTTCCGTATCCCTCACGAGCCTCATCGACCGCGTTGGCCAGAATCTCCAGGACAGAATGCTGACAGCCCTCCAGGCCGTCCGAACCGAAAATGACCGCCGGGCGCTTGCGCACACGGTCCGGGCCCTTCAGCATGACGATGCTCTGATCGCCGTAGGTTTTTTCAGTCGTTTTCTTTGCCATATTTTCCTCTCCCCATTATCGTTCCCTTCTATTATACACTATTTTTTCAATAAAGTCAATGAATTCTCTTGCCCAAAAACAAATTTTCTGCTATAATAGAGGTATACAAGAAACATTCCATCACGGATCCGAGCATCACCGTGCTTCCGTGATGTTATCGGGAGAAACTCATGCTTCATTTTCTCTTCGGGCGCGCCGGCAGTGGCAAGACAACCACCATCTGTGAGCGTGCCGTCGAAAGCCTCCGCCTTGGCCGCCGATGTTTCATCATCGTCCCGGAGCAGCAGGCGCTGGATACCGAACAGCAGATGGCCGAAAGACTCGGCTCTGCCCCCTCCGTTCATCTGGAGGTGCTGAATTTCAAGCGGCTCTGCAACCGCATCTTCCGCCAGTACGGCGGTCTGTCAAAGCGATCGATCACCGACGGCGGCAAGGCGCTTCTCATGTGGCAGACGATCGACGAGCTGTCGGGAATGCTGGAAAACAAGCATCTCGCCGCCGATCGCGCCGGCGTAACGGCGATGCTCTCCGCCGTCGCCGAATGTAAGGCTTACAGGATCTCCCCATCCGCGCTGGAGCATTCGCTTGCGGGTCTGCAGGATGACGGAGCCGACGGCCGCCTCCGCCGTAAGCTGTCCGATCTGTCGCTGATTTTAGCCTCCTATACCGGCCTTGTCGCCTCGCAATCGAGCGACCCGGCCGACGATCTGACCCGCGCCGCCGAGCTTCTCGGAAAGCACGATTTCTTTGCGGGAGCAGATGTCTATCTCGATTCCTTCAACGGCTTCACGCCCCAGCAGTTTGAAATCCTCCGCCGGATTCTTTTGCAGGCTGACAATCTGACCGTCGCGCTCTGCACGGATGGTGCCGAAACAGGCGATCCGCTCTTTGACAATATCCGCGAAACCGCTCGCCGGATCCGCCGCCTTGCCGACGACGCCCGCATGGAATGGGAGCAGACTCTTCTTGAGGGAAATCACCGGGTGTCAAATTCCGCCCTTGAAACGCTTGAAAAGCATCTCTGGTCGCTGAATCTCGCCGAAATGGCTGCTTATACCGAGCCAACCGATGCGGTCACGCTGATTCCCTGCGCCAATCTATTCGCCGAATGCGAGGCGGCGGCGCTCCGTATCCTCGACGGTGTCCGTGCGGGCGCATCGTGGCGGGATTTCGCCATCGTCACGCGGGGCCTTGATCGGTACGATGGCATTCTCGATGTCACCTTCGAAAAATACGGGATTCCCTTTTTCCTCTCCCGCCGCTCCGATATCACTCACAAGCCGCTGATCAAGCTGATCCTCGCGCTGTTCACGGTCCGCGCCTCGGGATTTGCCTCTGCCGATCTGCTGTCCTGTCTCAAAACCGGCCTGCTGGCGCTGGATCCCGACGAGGTTTCCGAAGTCGAAACCTATGCCGAAACCTGGTCGATCCGCGGGCGGCTCTGGTTTGATGAATGGACGATGAATCCGCGCGGTTATCGGGCGGCCTTCAGCCCGGATGCGGGGGATGCGGCCCGACTTGATCGGCTCAATGCCCTTCGCCGCCGTTTCGCCGATCCGCTTGCTTCCTTTTATCAGACCCTCGATTCCTGCCATAATGTCCGCGAATATGCCGGCGCACTCTACGATTTTCTGCTCCAGCTTGAAATCCCAGCCCGGCTGGAAGCAAAGGCTGCTGCCCATCTTTCCTGCGGCGAAAAGTCAGAGGCCGAGGAGCTGTCACGGCTCTGGGATCTCCTGATGGATGTGCTGGACGAGCTCTGCCTGCGCGTATCCGGCATGGAATGCGACAGCGAACGTTTTGTCAAGCTCCTTTCGCTCCTCTTTGAATCTGCCGACATGGGCCGGATTCCGTCCGCCATCGATGAAGTAACCGTCGGCGATGCCTCCCTGCTCCGTAAAACGGCCCGCCACATGATCCTGATCGGTGTGAATGAGGGAATCTTCCCGCTCGCGCCGCGCGATGACAGCTTTTTCACCGATACCGAGCGGGAGCGCCTGCAGTCCCTCGGCATTGAGCTTGCCGACGGCACCGAATCCCGCGCCCTCGATGAGCGCTTCACCTTCTGGCGGGTGCTTGCCTCCGCCTCCGAATCCGTCTGTGCGATCTGGTCCCTGGCCGATCTTCAGGGCCGGGCCATCAAGCCTTCGCTCGGCGTTCTGCGCCTGTCAACTCTCTTCCCCGGCGCAAGGCAGATCGATTTTTCTTCGCTCCCCTTATCCGAACGTCTGGCAGGGTGGCGGAATCTGCCTGAATTCGCTGCGGCCGCCGATCCCGCCCTGCGATCGGTTCTGACCGATCTTGCCGCGGAGGATCCCGCGATGCGTGCCCGTCTGAAGAAGCAGGCCATTCCGCTTAGCCAGACCGATCTTTATCTGGAGCCGGAAACGGCCGCTCTGACAACGCCCGGCGATCTTGCCCTCTCCCAATCGAAGCTTGACCGGTATGTTCTCTGCCATTTCTCGTATTTCTGCCAATACATTCTGCATCTGGATGAAGCACGGCCCGCCCGCTTTGATGCCGCCGACATCGGATCGCTGGTACACCGCGTACTGGAGGCATTCGCCTCCTCCTCCGCTGATCGCATCGGCGATTTGTCCGAGGAGGAGCTGGATCGGATGGTGGACGGAATCCTGCATCAGCTGACCGATGACATCCGCCGTACCGCACCCGATGCGCTCAATTCGGGCCGCCTGAATCAGCTGTTCGTCCGCCTTGGCCGTTCCTCCCGCCTGCTTTGCCGAAACATTGCCGAAGAATTCCGCCAGAGCGATTTCCGCCCGGCCTTCTATGAGCTGCCGATCCGCTTCCCCTCTCCCGGTGAGGAGTCGGTGGACCCGTTGGAAATCGAGCTTGCGGACGGATCGAAGGCCTGCATCTACGGCATCGCCGACCGCGTGGACACGCTGAAAAAGGATGGCAAGCTCTACATCCGCGTAGTTGACTACAAGACCGGAAGCAAGGAATTCTCGCTGTCCGACATCTCGATGGGTCTGAATCTGCAGATGCTTCTCTATCTGTTCTCGCTTTGGAAGAACGGAAACCGTCCGTCCTCGGCGCTGAAGCCGGGGGATGATGAACTGATACCCGCCGGTGTGCTCTACTTTTCTGCCAATGTACCGACCGTTACACCGGATTCAGCCGTATCTGCCGACGAGGTCACGGGGATGGTCAGCGAGAAGTTAGCACGGAGCGGCCTTCTTCTCGACGATCCCGATGTCCTGACGGCGATGGAAAAAGAGCTGGCCGGCCGCTATCTGCCCTTCAAAAAGAAGAAGGACGGGTATTCCGACACCGATTCGCTGAAATCGCTGGAGGAATTCGGCCGTCTGCTGTCCGAAACTACGGAAACCGTCCGGAAAATCAGCGGTGAAATCAAGCGCGGCAACGCCTCGGCACATCCGATCAAGACAAAAAAGCACAACGCCTGCGCATACTGTGCGATGAAGCCGATCTGCCGCCGGGCTTCGGAAAAGGGGGATTGACATGGAAAAGAAATGGACCGCCGCCCAATTACAGGCGATCACCGATAAAAGCCGCCGCCTGCTGGTTTCAGCCGGTGCCGGCTCCGGAAAGACCGCCGTTCTGACCGAGCGGATCATCACCCGCCTCACGGATCCCGATGCCCCCGCCGATATCACACGGATGCTGATCGTCACCTTCACGAAGGCGGCGGCCGGCGAGCTGAAGGAACGAATTTCGGCGGCGCTGATGGATGCGCTGGCGAAAAATCCGACCGATTCCCGCCTCGCACGCCAGCTTCTGGCGCTGGATCGGGCCAATATCTGCACCATTCACAGCTTCTGCCTCGATCTCATCCGCTCATTTCCGGAGGAAGCGGGAATCAGCGGCGATTTTTCGGTCGCAGATGAGGCCGAAATACGCCTGCTGCGAAAATCGCTGATGGACGAGCTGATCGAGGATTCGTATTCCTCCGGCGAGATCGACGATTTTCCCGCCTTCGCCGATACCTTCATTGGCATGAAATCGGACGAGCGGCTGGCCGATATCTTCCTCGGAATCGACACCGAGCTTTCCTCCTGCCGCGAATCCATCGGCTTCATAGAATCCTTCGCCAAAGAGCTGATCCGGGACAGCCAGGCGGATTTCGGCGAAAGCCGGTGCGGACAGGAGATTCTTTCCCACGTCCGCCGCGAATGCGAGCCTGTTCTTCCCCTCTATGAGGCGGCGCTTCCCGATCTGATGAACGATCCCAAGCTTTCAAAGGCCTATCTGACCACCTTCACTTCCGACATCGAATTCCTGCGCTCCGTGATCGCCGGGGAGAATTTCGAAGCCGTGGGCCGCCTGTTCAGCGATTACAAATCGCCGACCCTCGGCCGATATGCGGGTGAATGCCCGCCGGCCGTGGAAGCGGCCAAGGCATCGCGGGAGGCCTTCCATAAACGCCGCAAAGCAAACAGCGGCCGCACCTTCTCGCAAAATCCGGATGAAATCCGCGCCTCCCAGCTGGCTGCCGCCGATATGCTGAAGAAGCTTCACCGCCTGCTGGAGCTCTTCCGTCAGCGTTTTGCCGAAGAAAAAAAGAAGCGCTCGCTGATTGATTTTTCCGATATCGAGCATCTGGCGGTGAAGCTTCTCTATGACGGCGATCATCCCAGCGCAGCCGCCGAAACCGTACGCGGCCGGTTTGACGAAATTTACATCGACGAATATCAGGACGTCAACAGCCTTCAGGACAGCATTTTCACCGCGATCGCCGGTGACGGTCAATCCTGCTCCCGCTTCATGGTCGGCGATATCAAGCAGTCGATCTACGCCTTCCGGGGTGCCGAGCCCTCGATTTTCGCTTCCTACCGCACCGCCTATTTATCCGGCGATCCCGACTCCCGCACCATCTTCCTGTCCCACAATTTCCGATGCGACAATCCGATCATTGAATTCTCCAATCTCGTTTCCGCCGCGCTGTTCACCAATTCCTGCGGCACGATTCCCTTTGTGGAGGGCGATAAGCTGGTCCACGGAAAGCTCGGCGAGGAATCGGGTACGCCGGTGAAGATCGTGATGCTCGATAAGGCCGAGGAGGACGGAAATCCCGATGAAGTCACCCATTCAGAGGCCGAATTCATCGCATCCGAAATCGCATCGCTTCTGGAAAGCGGAAAAAAGAATGACGGTACACCCATCCGCCCCGGCGATATTGCCATTCTGATGCGAAGCCCCAAGAGCGCGGCCGCCGCCATCGAGGATGCCTTCGCCCGCCGATCGATTCCCCTTCACAACAGCGATAAAGGAGATTTCTTTGAAAACGGCGAGGTACTGCTGGCCCTCTGCCTGCTTCAGATTATCGACAATCCGACCCGCGATATTTATTTAGCCGGCGCGCTTCACAGCCCGCTGTTCGGCTTCACCCTCGACGATCTGATCCGCATCCGCCGCCACACATCCGAGGGATGCCTTTACGATGCTCTGAAGGCATACACAGCTGACACCGATTTTATGAAAGGCCGCGAATTTCTGGATACGCTGGCCCGCTATCGGCGCAAGGCCGAGGGTCTGCCGGTGGATCGCCTGATCTGGTACCTTTACGGTGAGACCGATCTGCCCGCTCTGGCCCTTCGGAGCGATAACGGCAATCTCGCAAGCGCGAATCTGATGCTGCTCTATGAATACGCTCGCCGCTTCGAGGGCTCCTCCTTCAAGGGGCTGTACAATTTCCTGCGTTATCTGTCCGACATTCTGGAGGAGAAGGCCACGCTGGAAACGGCCAAAATCTCCGGCGAGGCCGAGGATACCGTCCGGCTCATGACCATCCATCAGTCGAAGGGGCTGGAATTCCCCGTCTGCTTTATCGCCGGCTGCGGCAAAAAATTCAATGACAACGATCTTCGCCAGAGCCTCGTCATCGATAAAAGCCTCGGAATCGCCTGCAAGCTGCCGGATTCCACCGGCTTTGCGCGGTTGGATTCCCCCATCCGTCAGGCGATCCTGAAGCGGCTGTCCGACAACCAGCTGGAGGAGGAGATGCGGGTGCTTTATGTCGCCATGACCCGCGCACGCGAACGGCTTTATATCACCGGCCGGATCAAGGATCCCGACAAAGAGCTTGACAAAGCGGCCGCTTCCCCCCTCTCCCGGCTCTCCGTCATGCACAACGGTGGATTCCTCGCCTGGATTCTGCTGGCCCTCGGCGGACGGGTGCAATCGCCGATCCACGAAATCCGTGTTCTGTCTTCCGCCAATCCCGTCGGAGAGCGGAAAGCTGCCCGGCCCGACGAACCGGTAAAACCCGAAACAGAGGCAATCCCTACACCCGTACCGGATCCCGCCGTAATCGAAGCAAGGCTGAAATATCAGTATCCCCGCGCCCATCTGACCGCGATCCCGGCAAAGCTGTCGGTGTCAAGGCTCTCACCGACCGTGCTCGATGCCGCCTCCATCGACGAGGATGCCGAAATCCTGCCCGAGGGCGGATCCGACACGCCGCAGACCGTCTTCAAGCGTCCCCGCTTCCTCGAGGATTCCGATCCCGATCCGACCGGTGCCGAGCGCGGAACCGCGACCCACACCTTCCTGCAGTTCTGCGATTTCGGCCGCTTTGCGGCATCGCCGCAAGGGGAGCTTCCCCACCGTATCCGCGAGGAGCTTGGCCGGATGCAGGAGCTGGGATTCCTCACCGAACGGGAGGCAAGGCTGGTGCGCATGGATCAGCTGGAGCGATTCTTCGCCCACCCGATTTTTGGCGAAATGGCCGCCTCACCGGAGCTTTTCCGCGAGCATCGCTTCAATGTCCGGCTCGCGGCCGATCGCTTCACCGCCGATCCGACCCTCGCATCGGAGCTTGCCGGCGAAACGCTTCTGGTCCAGGGTGTCATCGACTGCTTCTATGCCGATGCATCCGGCCGGGTAACGCTGATCGACTACAAGACCGACTTCATCCCCCGCGGGATGAGCCGCGCGGAAGCCGAAGCCCTGCTGATTGGCCGTCACCGCCGCCAGCTTGCCTATTACAAAGCCGCTTGCGAGCGCATCCTCGCCCGCCCTGTCGATCGCGTGCTGATCTATTCCTTCGCCCTCGGCGATACCGTCGAGGTGGAGGCGGAGAGGTAAGCATATGAAATAAGTCCCGGAACCTTTATGGATTCCGGGACTTTTTCATTCAATTATACAGCTCCAGCGCAAGGCGGACGGCTTTCTTCGCGGCGGGAACGAAGGTCGGATTTACAATCTCCGGTACATAGCGGATCGCATCCGGATCACCGCCGGTGAGTACCGCATACCAGATCAGCGCGCCGATGTATTCGCCAAGGGGATTTGCGTGGGAGGGGCCGTCGGCCAGACGGGTCACCATGCCGACCGGGTCATTTGTTTCCTCCTGCATGATACGGAAGGCCTCGCCTACCGGGAAGAGGCGGGATCCGAGACGGTCGCAGATCTCGTTGTAATTTTCACGGATCATGTCAAACATCTGATCCTGGCTGATCATGAAATTCGTATTCAGCGCAATATTGTCGGTGCGGTACGCCCATGTCTGCTGAATGATGATCTCGGCCTGCGGCGCCAGCTCGCGCACAAGGGCGGCCAGATTGTCGATATAGGGATAGTAAGAGCGGATCCGCCAGGACATGGGGCTGGCCTGCTGCATCGTGACCACATCCCATTTTTCAGCGGTCAGCATCTCACGCAGAGTCTTATCACCGCCGTAATTGGCCGATCCATAGGTCGGCTCATTGTTCACGGCGTTATTCCAATGCCGCTCCAGCGTGCAGCCGCCGAGAACACATTTGCCGATGGTGATCTCCTTGCCGGCATCCGCAAAAATGGCAGGCAGGAAGCGGGTCGAATTCTCCGAAAAGCTGTTTCCGATCGTAAGAATTTTCATGATTTTGACCATAGCTTTCGCGATGCGAAAGCTTCCTTTCTTGGATTTTGGGGCTGGTTTGTGAAGCAAAACATTGCCGGGACGGCAATGTAAGCCACAAAACCGGGTCTGAAAATTTATTTTTCAGACTTGTTACCTCACAGGGATTTTTCTTATATTATAGCACATTCGTTGGCTGAATGCAAGCCTTTTTTCGCTGATTGTGGACGTTTTGTAAATCTTTGTCCCGGCGCTTGACAATCACGCGACCGCATGATATAATATTCATACAACATTGCAAAGGAGATTGTCCTTGGAGCTCAAGAAAAAATGCATCAAATGCGGCACGATTCAGGCGGCCGAGCGACAGACCTGCGTGGACTGCGGTGCCGTCCTGCCGCCCGCCGCCGAGGAATTCGGCGAGGAGATGGATTACCGCATCGATCAGTCCATCGATCATCGCCTGACCTATCCGCTCTATGGCTGGTGCCGGTGGATCGGCTTTATCGATCTTGCCCTGCTGGCCGGAAGCATCGCGCTGATGTTCGTCTTTTCAAAAGACGAAGCGATCATCTTCCCCTTCATGGCCGCCGCTTTCGCCGCATGGTCGGCCTTCATCTGCCTCTTACCTCGCGCCGCCGTCCACATCATGCGCCCTCACTGGCGGGATCGCAGGCGGGACGAATACGATCCGGAGGATCTCGATTTCTACGCCGACAGCTACACCCATCAGTTTCTGGCATCCGGTGCCGTGATCTTCTTCGCCGTGGCGATCATCGCCTTGCTTTTATGCGGCTCGGCTCTGCCGTCAAACTTCGATTCCCCCGGCGTTCATACCGTGATCGCCGACACGATGGAATTCAGCCAATAAAAAAACAATCCCTTCCGGGATTGTTTTTTTCGGTTAAATCTCGATAATACTGAAGACATCCAGCACGGACGAGAGCAGGATCAGAATGATGAAGACCGGTGCCACATAACGGATCATGACCGTGTACAGCTTCTTCTGCTTGAAGCCGCCGCCGAGCTCCAGCTCCTCCAAAACCGTCTTCGGACCGAGCACATAGCCGGCGAAGATGGCCGTCAGGAAGGCGACGACCGGCATAATCATGCTGTTGGAGATGAAGTCGAAGAAATCAAGAACCTCCATGCCGATGATCCGGATGAACGAGAGGCCGGAGTAGCCGAGGCAGGTGAAGATACCCAGCGCCAGCGTGATGCCAAGCACCAGCAGGCAGGCGGGAATCCGCTTCAGGCCGAGCTTATCCTGGAAGATCGACACGATTGTTTCCATCAGCGAGATCGCGGAGGTGAGCGCCGCGAAGAAGACCATGATAAAGAAGGTTGCGCCGATGATATTGCCGCCGGGCATCGAATCGAAGACCTTCGGCAGGGTGACGAACATCAGGCCGGGGCCCTGTCCGAGCGCTTCCTCATTGCCGCCGGAGAAAGCGAACACGGCGGGGATAATCATCAGGCCCGCCAGGAAGGCGACACCGGTATCGAAAATTTCGATCTGGTGCGCGGATTTTTCAATGCTGATATCCTTCTTCATGTAGGAGCCGAAGGTGATCATAATGCCCATGGCCAGCGACATCGAATAGAAGAGCTGTCCCATCGCCGCCACAACGGTCATGACGGAGAAATGGGAGAAATCGGGAGTGATGTAATAGAGCACGCCGTCCCATGCGCCGGGCATACGGACGATCGTGTAAATCGCAATGATCAGAATCAGCACAACGAGGATCGGCATCATGATCTTGCTGACCTTTTCGATGCCCTTCTCAACGCCGCACATGACGATCACGGCGGTGATGCCGATGAACAGCAGGAACCAGATCACCGGCTCCGCGGGAAGCTTGATGTATTCCTTGAAGAAGGTGTCCGCCGCCATGACATGGGCCTGTCCCATGACAAAGCCGGACAGATATTTGGTGACCCATCCGCCGATGACCGAATAGTACGGCAGAATGATAATCGGCACGAGCGCGGCTAAATAGCCGACAAACGAAAACCGCTTATCCAGCTTTTTGAAGGCACCGATGGCCGAAAGGCCGGTTTTGCGGCCGATAGCGATCTCGGTGACCATCAGCGAAAAGCCGAAGGTCACGGCCAGAAGGATGTAACACAGCAGAAAGATGCCGCCGCCGTATTTGGCGGCCAGATACGGGAAGCGCCAGATGTTGCCAAGGCCAACCGCCGAGCCGGCCGCGGCCAGGACAAATCCGATCTTACCCGTGAAGGAACTTCTTTGGGATTCCACGATAAATTCTCCTTTGATGACAAACTACCGTATTATTATACCACAATCCGGCAGAAATTGCAACCGCTTTTTGAATTTTCGATGAATATTTCAGTTGACGCTCCGCCGTTTCAGCATCCACCAGGCATCGTACCAGAGACCGGCCAGTAATTCGAGGCTTTGTCGAAATCCAGCCGCTTGGTCAGCCGGAAGAAGGCATCTGCCTGATCGGGGGAAAACGCCCGTCCGGGAGCCAGCGTCTGGATAATCATCGCCTCCGCGCCGTTCCGGAGCACCTGCCGGAGCGGTAATCGTAGATCAGCTTGGTCCCCGGCCACCAGAGGCAGTTGAAAATAGAATCCCATGCGCGTTTGATGTCTTTCATGTTGCGTTATCCTCCAAAAAGATCGGATTTGTGAAGGCATCCCAGCCCGCCTGCATGAAGGGCGTGAAGCTGTGGGTCGCTTCCTCCCATTCGCTGCCAACAAGCTTTGCGCGGGCCATGACCCAGTGAAGTCCCTGCGGCAGAGCGATCCCGGCCCCGAGCCGGTTCTGACCGGCTCCGTCAAAGCGCTCAATCACACGGCCGTCGCCGATCAGCTCGATTTTTTCGATCACACGTCCCGAAGCGGCGCGGATACCGATTCGGCCCTGCCCGTCATATTCGATCTGCAGAAGCATTCCCGGCGCGCGCAGGGAGAAGAAATCCCCCGCCTCCAGCGCCCGGATGATATTGGCAGCCGACAGCTCGCCGCCAAGATGAAGGCAGATGCCCTCCTTGCCCGGCTCCATCAGCGTGCAGTCATGACCGTCGCCGGTCCAGGCGGCGTACAGCCGGTGGCCGCGGTTCAGCCGGTCGAACCACTCCGCATAGCCGCAATTTTCGACCAGCGTATAGGTTTCGGGATGGAGATCGTGCACCCACCAAGAGCGAAAATACGGCTGCCCTTTTAGAGCTGCCTCCGGCCGATGCGTCGGATGGTTGTGCATGATCAGACAGGGCTGCTCGGCTCGCATGGATTGGTATTCACCCAGCCAGCCCTCCAGCTTTGCTTCAATGTCGGGATTCGGGCGCGACAGAAAATCCGCCTCCGGATTCTCAATCCTGTGCGTGGGATTCAGAACGTTCGTGTGCAGCTCATGACACATGATCTCCTGCCCCGGCAGAGCCAGAAAGCGGCCGGGGACATCCACATCATGCAGACCCATTTCATCAAGCCTGTCGATATCCTTGTCGGTCATGAAGCAGAACGAAAGGCCGGTACACCGCGCCGCACGCATAACGTGCCGGGGGAACAGGGTCGCATCCTCAAGAGAAGAATGGGTGTGAAGCTCGCCAAAGACCCATCCCTCGGGCAGATGAACCTCCGGCGCGATCGACAGCGCGCAGGTGGCCGGATCGATTCCGACATCGACCGTCGCCTCGGCCTTGTTCCAGAGCTTGCCGTGCGACACGCGGACGGTATAGCGCCCCTGCGGCAGATACACAGGCTCCGATTCATCGGCCAGCTGATCGCGCAAAGCAATCCGCTCGGAGCCGATGAAGATTTCAAAGCGGGCATCGATCGGCTCACCGTTGGCATCCGTCGCCGTCAGCGAAAGCGATCCCCACGAAATCGTGCCAGCAGGCTCCTTCAGCGCCGCGACGGTGCGGTTGTAAGCCGTGAAGCGGATGTCCGTTTCCCCGGCCGGAAGCCCGAAGCGGACACATTCCGCCGTCGGAATCGCCGCCGTATGCCAGAACCAGGGCCGTCCGAGCTTTGGATACCATTCGCATCCGACCGCTTCCCCGTCACAGCGGACGGTGATAGCCTCGCCGTTCGGGATTCCCTTGATGACAGCGGCCGCCTCCAGCTTTTCTGCGGGCGACGCCAGAAGCCAGAGGGTATGAGCCGCACCGCCATCCAAAAGGAGCGGATAGCGCGCGCCGTGCTGCCAGAGTACGCCGACGCCCGGCATGAGATAAGGCGTTATCGCGCCCGTTACTGCCGGTTGAATCCGGATTTTTTCGCCGTCGAACGGCGTAAAGGTCAGCCGGTATCCGCCCTTTTCCACCGCGCGGCAGAGGGAATCGCCCGTGCCGGCATCGATCGGGCGATCAAAAGCATCCGTCAGCCTCCACGAAAGAGGGCGCCCGGCTAAAAAGCCGATCGCGCCCGCTTCATGGGCCAGAAAATGAAGGGATGCCTTCGCTTCGCCATTGAGAATCAGCTTTGTGGATTCCGCAAGCATTTTTCTGCCTCCGTTATTTGATGGTGATAATTTCGTATTCCTGTGTGCCCAGACCGATTTTTTCGCCGTGCCGGAGCTTGACCCGCCAATCGGTGCGCACCCGCCTATCCCCAAACTATACCTTACTTGCTTATTGGCCGCCGATTCCGATTGAATTTTTGAAGGCAGCGACCAGATTGCCTGCATACTGATCAAATCCCGCATCGTTCGGGTGAAGACTTCCGTCTGCAAAGATCGATGTATCGTGCGGCACCAGATCAAAGCCATCGATTACCGTAACGCCGTCAAGATCTGCCGCGACCGCACGGATTTGCTTTCCCACTTCATCAAAGCCGCCCATTGCACGCTCCGATTGCCAATCCGCCCGCCAGATCGGCGTGATGGCGAATATCCGGGCGCCGGGATAGGTCCGGCGGAGATTCTCAAAGAAGCGGCGGCAGTTGTCCGCGAAGGTGCACAGGCCGAGATGCGACCAATCGTTGGTTCCGTAGGCGACGGTAATATAGTCCGGCTCGATGCCGTCCCCGATCCCACCAAGCTCCGGGAAGAAGATTTCGCCGCCGATGGCCTTACAGATCTCATCCGCGCCGAGATAATCGGCCAGCCTTGCCGCATAGCGGCGGGAGGGATGGAAAGCATCGTAGCCCTGCGTGATCGAATCGCCGAAGGCAATCAGCGTTTTCTCCCGCTTCACGGGCGTGAAGGTGGCCCCGTCATCCAGCTCCATTTCGACGAGGGTGACAAGGCTCAGCGAGGGCAGAAAGATTTCGATCAGCGACTCGCCCTCCTCTTTTCCGATGGCAAAGGGCCGCGCAAAGATGCCGGTCGGATATTTTTCATGCAGGGAATCCCCGGCGGCGGTGTTGGTGAAATTATCGATCACGCCGGCCGGCTTCCCATCCGAGAAGACCTCAACGGAAAAATAGGAGCGGTTGCCGTGGCCCGGATGAACGGCCAGCAGAAGCTTCAGCGTGCGGCTGTCCGTTTTGAAGCGGATGCGCACACCGGCCGGACAGCGAACCTTATTCCGGTGCTGGGGCTTTAAGGTGTCGTACAGCTCCTCCTGCTCTCTTGTGAAGCGGTGGAAGCGGACACCGTTTTCATCGGCTTCGCAGTAAGCGGCACCGACAGCGGCCGAAATAATCTCCTCATTGGATAAAATCCGGCTCATTCTTCCACCTCAATCGTCGCCATCAGCGGATAATGATCGGACAGCCAGAGGCCATCGCGCTTTTCGGTGAGCTTTTCGGCCTTGAGACACTTCGTGCCGGCCGGTGCAAAGATATAGTCAATCTTAAATGTGGGATCATTCCGGCGGTCAAAATTGTGGAAGGTGGCACCGCAATCTGCCATCAGATCGACCAGCGGAATCGCGGTGCAGGAAAGCATCGTCTTGATGCAGCCACAATCCGGGCGCTCGTTAAAATCGCCGGTAACATAGGACGGCATCGGACAGCGGCTGTTATTTTCCGCGATCTTCTGGATCACCTGCGTAGCTGCCTGGATTCGTGCAATCTCTCCGACGTGATCGGTATGAACATTGTAGAAGCGGAAGGGCTTGCCGGCCTTCGGCTTGAGCGTCGCCCAGGTGCAGACACGGGGGCATGCGCTCTGGTCGATGGCATAACGGGAGCCGGCTATATTCGGCGTGTTGGACAGCCAGAAGGTTTCGCAGTCGAACAGCGTGAATTTGTCCTTCCGGAAGGCGATACTGACAGCCTCGCCCTCATAATTGGCATCACGGCCTCCGCCTATAATGTAATAGTCGGTGAGATCCTCGACCAGCGCTTCGCGGATCGGCAGGCTGGCTTCCTGAAATCCGATGACATCGGGCTGCTGGCGTTCGATGAATTCCTTGACATAGGCACGGCGATCGGGATAACGGTTATTGGCGATACCGCCGACACAGATATTGAAGGTCATAATTTTGAGAGTATACATGATACAATTCCTTTCATGAATTATTTGAATGTTATTTCAGAGCAGATCACGGATGGCGGCGATCCGATTTGGGATGCAGCAGTCAAAGCCGTCATCGCTCGGATGAATGCCGTCGTAACGGAGAGGATGGTCGCCCGGGACGGATATCGAGGGCTGAATTGACCGTACAGCTGTCCGTTCTTTTTCGGACGAAATATTTTGATAAATATTCGCAAAGCACTTTACAAAACAGAAAAACTGTGCTATAATGATATGAGTAAGAACAGCTGTTTTGGCAAGGAGTGTGACATATTGGATAAGCAACGAATCTTCTGCTGCTTTACCGGACACCGAAAAATCCCGAGTGAACGGATTCCGGAGCTGGCAGAAAAACTCAATCTTGAACTGCAATGGATGATCGCCCATGATATCTGTGACTTCATGACCGGCGGCGCTCTCGGCTTTGATACGCTGGCCGCACTGGCTGTGCTGAAGGCAAAACGCGAAAACGAAAACGTCCGTCTTCATCTCATCATTCCCTGCACCAATCAGACCCGGAATTGGAGTGAGCACGATATCTCCGTCTATGAGTGGATCCGGGAGCGTGCTGATCGGGTCGAAATCCTGTCCGACCATTATCATCCGGGCGTCATGCAGATCCGCAACCGCTATATGGTCGATCACAGTGATTACTGCATCTGCTATTTCGATACGGAAGCCAATGTCGGCAAGAAGACCGGCGGCACGCTGTATACCTGCAATTATGCCCTGAAAAAGGGCCGCCGGCTCATCAATCTGTTCGATTCCAATCCGCCGAGTTCCGTGCCGGAATTCGGCGATTAGTCGGGCAGAATCAGCTCGTCAAGCGATCGCTTTGGAACGCAGTGAACGCCGTTTTCATCGCGGTAATAGGCAACCTTTCCATCCGTGACGGGAACGATTCTCCGCACCTCGTCCGGCGTGCCGATGCCGATCACCTGCAGAGCCTCCACCGCGGGGGGAAGATGAAGCGCCTCCTCCAGCGCCGCCTTTTTGAAGGCGCTGATGATGCAGGAGCCGTATCCCATCTCGCAGGCGCGAAGGGTGATCGCCAGCGACACGATTCCCACATCGCGCAGGAATGCATCCGGCGAGCCGAATTTTTCCTTATCGAAGCCGATCACAATGAAGCCGGTGGGCCGATGCCCTTCCGGCGGCAGATTCCATTCGGGCAGAGCGCCGCCCCATTTGGTCAGGCTCTGGACAGCCTCCAGCTCCCCGCGCTTTGTGACAAGCCGATAGCAGAGCGGCTGACGGTTCATCGCCGTCGGGGTAAGCCGCGCGTGCTCCACCATATCGACAAGGGCCGCCCGTGTAACCGGGCGGCTTTCGTCAAAGGTGCGGCAGGTTCGGTTCTTTGTGAGAAGTTCCTTCAGATCCATATTCATACCAGATTCAGCTTTTTGAAAGCCTCAAGATAGTGGCCGGCGATAAAGCGCGCGCCCTTTTCAATCGGATGAACGCCGTCCGTCGAGAATTCGTGCCAATCCGTTTCCACCGATGCGGCGGCAAACAGTCCGTCCAGCGGAATGAAGACATCGGCAAATTCGCGGGCCAGCTTGCGGGTGACCTGAATCTTCGGATCCATATCCACATGGAAGCCGAGCTTGTCCTCGGCCGGAAGCAGGAACTGCTCGAGGATGATGATCTTCGCGTTCGTCTTTTCCTTAATCTGCGTGAGAATATCGCGGTAGCACTCTTCAAAATATTCGTGCGGCATCCAGTTTTTCTCGGCCGCGCGGTGCCAGGTGTCATTGATGCCGATGAGGATCGAGATCACGTCCGGCTGGATATCGACGGCATCCGCCTGCCAGCGATCGCGCAGATTCTCGGCGCGGTTGCCGGAGATACCGAGATCGATGAATTCAAATTCGGTATCCGGATAGGCCTGTCGGATCAGCTCGGCAGCGTATTTGGGATAGCCGTTTCCCAGATGATGGGGATTGCTGCGGTCGCGGCCCGCATCGGTGATGCTGTCGCCCTGGAATAAAATCTTCATGGTAAATACCTCCGTTTGGATATAATCGGTTTCTATTATTGTACACGATATCCCTGTGAATTGCAAGTGTTTTTTTGCAAATTTGCAGGATTTTTTTCGCTTTTCCCTGCCATTCCCTTGACAAATCTCATACGATTTCGTATAATAAAGACAGATTCTTATTCTTCGGAGGTTAAAATGAAACCTGCTCTTTTTGAATCCGGCACCTACTTTACCGGATGTAATTATTGGGCATCCCACGCCGGCACCAATATGTGGCACGACTGGCGAGAGGATATCGTCGATTCCGATCTGGAGCGGCTGGCAAAAGCCAATATCCGCATCATGCGGATGTTCCCGCTCTGGAATGATTTTCAGCCCCTGCGCGCCCATTATTTCGCCGGCGGAAGCTTTCGGGAGTATCGCCACGGCGAGGATCCGCTGCCCGCTACCGAAGCCGGCCGCGCCGGTGTGGATGAAGTCATGGCCGACCGCTTTGAGGTTTTCTGCGATCTGGCAAAAAAGCACGGCATCACGCTGATTGTCGGTCTGATCACCGGCTGGATGAGCGGCCGTATGCACGCCCCGGAGGCTTTTCTCGGCAAAAATCTGCTGACCGATGCCGAGGTTGTCCGCTGGCAGGTAAAATTCGTCCGCTATATGGTGCGCCGGTTTAAGAATCATCCGGCCATCGCCGCCTGGGATCTTGGCAACGAGTGCAACTGTATGCAGTTCGGTCTTACCCGCGGGCAGGCCTATCTCTGGCAGGAAACCATCACCGGTGCCATCATGCGCGAGGATTCCACCCGCCCCGTCATCTCCGGTATGCACGGAATGCGCCCGGAAGGTGCCTGGACACCGGCCGATCAGGGCGAGATTCTGGACATTCTCTGTACCCATCCCTATCCGCTCTTTACCGCTCACTGCGACACCGATCCGCTGAATCAGATGAAAACGGTGCTCCATGCGACCGCCGAAACCCAGATGATGGCCTCTCTTTCCGGCAAGCCTGCGTTTGTTGAAGAAATTGGCTCCCTCGGTCCGATGATCGCGTCGGAGGAGATCGCCGGCGATTATGTCCGTGCATCCGCTTTCTCAGCCTGGGCGCACGATCTGAAGGGATTTGTGTGGTGGTGTGCCAACGAGCAGTCCCATCTGACGCATACGCCCTACGACTGGAATGCCGTAGAACGGGAGCTCGGACTCTTCCGCGCCGACGGCACGAAAAAGCCGGTCCTGAAGGAGCTGACCGCTCTGACTGATTTTGTCGATTCGTTTGAATACGGCAAGCTCCCGCCCCGTATCATCGATGCCGTCTGCGTCCTGACCCGCAATCAGGATACCTGGCAGGCCGCCTACGGCTCCTTTATTCTGGCCAAGCAGGCGGGACTGGATCTCACCTTTGCCTATATCGAGGATCCGCTGCCGGATGCCAAGGCTTATCTCCTGCCTGCGCTCACCGGCGACAGTCCCTACTATCGCCACCATATGGAAGCGATCCTTGAAAAGGTATCGGCGGGCGCCACGCTTTATCTCTCGCTGAACGATGCCCTGCTCTCCCCCTTTGCCGAGCTGACCGGCGTGCGGGTCCTGACCCGCTCACGCCGCACCGCGCCGGATACCGTCAAGCTCGGGCGTGACAGCTTCCGACTCGGCGGCCCCTTCAAGCTGGTGACGGAAACGGTCGGAGCGGATGTTATCGCCGCCGATGAGAACGGTCTCCCCGTCTTCACCTCCCGCGATTATGGTAAGGGCCGGATCTATCTTCTGACCTCCGCCATCGAAAAGGAAGCGGCTTCTTCTCCCGGTGTTGTCAGCGGCAAGGGCGCGATTCCCTATTACCGCTTCTATGAGCAGCTTGGCATCCGCAATGATGCGAAAGCAGCGATCTCTTCTTCCCCCTATGTCGGACTTACCGAGCATCCTGTCAGCGATACGGAGCATCTGGTGACCGCGATCAACTATGTTCCGGAAAAAACGATCGTCAATATCGCCCTTGAGGATGGCTGGGAATTCGACCGGCTGATCTCCTATCGGGGCGGCAAATCCCGTCCGGGTGAGGACGGCGGATTCGATCTGGCTCTCCCTGCCAACACCGGCGTTGTCGCTGTCATCAAAAAGAAATAATCAACAACATCCCCGGAGCCGATTGGACCGCTCCGGGGATGTTTACTTATACGGTATGCTCGCCGTGAACCTTACCCTCGCTGTCAATGAAAATGATCTTCACATCCTCATCAAAAATCACGCCCATGCCGGCAAACCAATCGGGATTTCCGTCCTTCCCGTGACGCGGCAGACTCCCCACCGCAATCGGACAGGGATGGCCGACCCGGTCCGTGTCATCGCCCGGCATCCACATCGCAAGCTGATGCATATGGCCGCAGAGCATGATTTCGGGCTTTATCTCCTCCCGCAGGATCCGCCCCCAATCGGCGAATATCGCATCCTCGATATCGAAGATGCCGCCGATTTTTCCGGTGAAGGGGTTGTGGGCCATCGCAATGATATGCTTCACGCCCGGCGCATCGAAGGGCCGCTCCTTTGCAATCGCCTCCAGAAAGCGGCTCTCGCGCAGACGAAAATCGTGACAGCAAATGGTAAAGCCGTATTCGACCTGATCATCCACCTTATCCTCGCCCGAATCCAGCACCACACCCCAGATATCGCCCATCCGGAAGGTGAAGTAGGATCGGCCGTTATCGGTCGGCGTGTATTCGGCCAGCTCCTCGGCGTGAACGCCGCGCATATCGTGATTGCCGCGGGAGAAGATGACCGGCAGGCTTCCGTGGGTCAGGCGGGAGCAGAGAATGTAGAAATTGTCGAAATTTTCGATCCGGCCGGAATGATCGGCCACGTCGCCGTTGAGAATCAGGAAGTCGATCGCGCCGTACTGTTTGATAAAGGCTTCGGCCGCCTTAATCGGCGCTTCGATCAGGTTGTGGGCATCGGCAATCTGAAAGCCGCACGCGCGTCCTTCCGGCACGGGACGGAATTCATAGGTGAATTCCTCCAACGGCTCGGTGGTCGGAAAATACGGCTTGCGCTCGATGATCGGGCGGCAGAAGACCGTGTAGCGCTTTTCGCGGTTGAGAAGCTCCGCCGGAACCGTGACCCGGTGCATGGTTACGGCCGAGCGCAGGATGCCGTTGGAATCGTCATAGAAGCATTCCTCGCCGACCTTGACCCAGAACAGGGTTTCGCGGCTGACGGGTGCCATAATCTGATAGGTATCGCCGACAAGAAAGACGGCGGGATCGGTGCGAAGAATCGGATTCATACAGTTTCCTCCTTGATAAGTGCGGGGCATTCGGTGCGAAGCTCCACGAAGGTGAGCATAGCGGGCGCGGATGCACGGATTTCCAACATCTGATGCAGGGGACGCAGGGCCTTGATTTTCCATACGCTGACCGCCTTATCGCAAAGGGAATCCTCGACTTTTGCGCGGCCGAGATATTCGACCGATGCAGAGTTTACATAAATCTCCGGCTCGGCATCGCCAGCTTCCGTCATCAGAACCATCGAATCGCCGGGATTTCCGGTCGGGATGCGGAGCGTGAAAAAGGTATACGGGACGATCGCGGCGGGAAGCGGCTGCCAGATCCGGTTTTCGCCGACAGCGCAGACATCCTGATAGCTGACGGTATGCCGCCTCTTTGCATGAGCCAGCGCATCGGGATCGCCGGCAATCATCAGCGGTGCGATGGCCTTCGGGTCCTCCAGCGGATCGCGGTAGGTGTAATTGAAGAGATAGACCGAATCGGCGCCCTCCCCATAAGCCTGATTCGCCAGACCGTACAGCTGCTCATCGGTGTAAAAATGCGGTTTTTTCGACGGCGATCGGTACAAAACATCGGTGCCGAGGGCAAGGCGTACCCCCTCGGGCAGAATCTGCCGCCAGAAGCCGATCGGCATCGCGCTGTCACAGCTCTCCCAGCGCGGCGTGACGGTGACAAGATCGACAAGCCCGGCCTTTGCAAGGCCGACGGCATCGATGCCCGCATAATAATCGGATTCGGGATCGCGGAAGGTGCGCACGGCCATCCGGATCGGATGGCCTCGCTCGGCGGCCAGCGCATCGGCAAAGGCGCGAAGCTCGGCCATGATGGAGGCGATAATCGCGCGGCCCTCATCCTCATAGCCCGGCTTGAAGGCATACGGCTCCCGCATGAAATCAATCTCAATGCCGTCGGCATCGTACCGTTCCAGCTGCTCCTTCACATAAGAAACAAATCGCTCCCGCACCTCGGGAATGGCATAATCGAGCGCGTTGTCATAATAATCGCGGAGTTCACGGTGACGGCACCGGACAATTCCTCTGGCACGGGCGGTGTGCATATAATCGCTTCCGCGAAGCTCACCGGTGGCGGTCATGCTGTCATGGACATCGTCAAAGCGGAAGGTCAGCCATGGCGATATTCCCGCCTGTCTGGTTCCGTCGATAAAATACCGGTAGAGATCGATCCCATATTCCACGCAGATTTTGTGCCAGACATCGAGATAGCTATCCTTGAAATGAACCGGGATGCCGTCCACCTCGGTACGCTGATAGCGGTGCTCGGCGTATTCCCAGACCTCGCTTTCGGTGTAGGACAGCTGGGCGTTGGGATTATAGAAAATCTCCCGGACCCCGGTGCCCTTATACCGCGCGGTGTAAGCAAGGATATCGGAAATTGCCTCCTCCCGGCTCTTCGGTGCATAGCCGGCCCGATACTTCTGATCGACATACACCATGAAATCGTCATTGATGATAAGACTCATGCTTCTTCTCCTTTCAAAGAAATTCTGGTTGTATTATAGCACAGATTGCGCCCCATTGCAAGCGAATACAGGAAGAATTCGGGAAGGATTTTAGCCGTTTGTCTTTTTTATAAGATTTACTATCGTTTTTTGAATTGTTCATTTCTTTCGGATATGTTAGAATAAAGGAAAGAAATCCGGCGGCCATACGCCGGAGAATGAGAGGTAAAAAGATGAAAAGGCGAATTCCCGCACTCCTGTTTGCATCGGCTCTGCTCCTCACGGCCTGCGGCGGCGAAAATCCCCCCGCTGACACCACAGCGCCAACGAAGGATACCGAACCCGATTCCACAACCGTTACGGAACCGATCCGCGCAACGCCTGACGGAACCGGGTTTTCCGGCGAAAGCGTCCACATCCTCACCGGCGTCAACAGCTCGGAAAGCTGGCTGTACAAAATCGAATCCACCACCGGCGATGTGCTCAACGATGCCATCTATAAGCAGAACGAAACCGTCGAGGAAACGCTTGGTGTCGATCTCACCTTCGAAATCGGCGAAGATAACGCAAACGCGCTTGTAACACGGATTCTGAATTCCGTTCTGTCGGCCGAAAACGAGTTCGACATGGTTCTCGGCCTCCAATGGAGTCTGGTAAAGCTGGCCGATGACGGCGTTATGCGGGATCTGAACGATTCCCCGTATCTGGATTTCGATCAGCCCTGGTGGTCCGGCGACTACATGAAGAACCTCAACATCGCCGACGGCAGGAATTATTTTGCGACCGGCGATATCACCCTGTCCTACCTGCGCTGGATGACCTGTACCTACTTCAACAAGACCGTCTATGAGAGCTTCCACGGCGATCCCGCCTCGATGTATCAGACGGTGCTGGACGGTAATTGGACAATGGACAAGTTGCTTGAAATGACCCGCGATGTCTGGGTGGATCTCAACGGAAACAACAATGTGGATACCGATGACCGGCTCGGCTACCGCCTGATGCTCAATGCTCCCGTTGACAGCCTCTACATGAATGCAGGCGGCAATTATATCGAAATCGACAAGGACGGCACACCCGTTCTGAATCCGGTCAGCGAGCGCTCGCTTGCGGCCATCGCCAAGGTCTGCGATGTGTTCTGGGAGAATCCCTCCGCTTACACCTATACCAATCCGACCTGGGATCTCTACAATCACGATATCACCGGCAAGTTTGCCGAGGATAATGCCCTCTTCCTGTTCGGCTATTTCTATTCCGCCGACTATCTGCGGGATATGGAGAGCGATTACGGCATCATTCCCTATCCGAAATGTGACACGGATATGGACGATTACCGCGCCTACATCCACAACGATGTAGCCGTTGCCTTTGTTCCGATCACCTGCAGCGATGAGAAATTCGATGCCGTCACCGCCGTTATGGAGGAGATGGCCTATCAGGGCTACCGCCTGACTTCGCCGACCTATTACGATTCCGTCCTGAAGGGCAAGTACCTGCGCGACAACGCCGATGTGGCCTCCCAGATGATCGATCTGATCCACGATGCCGCCTTTACCGATGCAGGCGTTGTCTATGCCGATCTTCTCGACACCCTCGGCTTCTTCCACCGTCAGCTGATCAATGGCAAGAATGACAGCCTGGCAACCCTCTGGGCCAGCTGGGAGAACTCCATGCAGGAGAAGCTGGACGATCTTCTTGAAACCCTTTCCGAGGAATAAACCGATCAATAAAAGGAGCCGCTGCTCAATGCAGCGGCTCCTTTCTATTTATGCGGGGGTTCTTCAGTTAGCTTTCTTTTTCTTCTTGGAAGTGAAGGCGAAGGCGGCGGCGGTGAAGGCCAGCGTCAGAGCAAGCTTCAGGAAGCCGTCATTCGTAGGCGGGCTCAGCGGAACCTCTTCGTCCTCGAATTCTTCGGAATAGCTGTTGGTGATGACAAAGCCGTTTGCTGCATCACCGCTGATGGAGGACGTGTACGAAATGACCTCACGCTCGTGGATGGTGTAGACAATAGCTTCTCCGTTTTCGTCATAAACCGGAAGCGCGGTGAAGGCGGATGCCCAGTTGTTGGAGCTGTTCAGCACCGCAACCGCACCGGTTGCCTTGCCGTTTGCCAGCAGATCAACGATTACCTGAGCGGGTCTTGCCATCATGGCGTTGTCAAGGTCATCCCAGACCTTGCGTACGGCTACGCTCGTGAGTTCTTCAACCTCCAGCGTATTGATGACATTCCAGCCATCGTACTCCGTCACATAATCCTGAACCGCATCTTCGGTAATCCGGTACTGGATGAGCGCACCGTTCTTGTAGGTATCAAGACCCGTGAAGCTCCATGCCCAGCCATCGGCGGCGGTGACACGCTTCGAAGCGATGACGAGATCGTCAGCCCAAAGGTGAATGTTGATATAGTCGGGACGCTTGCCGTCACGGTTGCTGTTGTCATTCCAGATCTTGCGGCCGGAAATATCCGTCTTTGCGGGCAGGCGGGTATTGGTGATTTCAAAACCGGCGGAGGCATTGCCCGTAATCTGGGCGGTATATCCTTCCGGTACCAGTTCCTCAACCGTGTAAACGATTGCCTTTCCGTCCTTTGTTTCATCCAGATCGACTACTTCAGCCTTCCAGCCGGAAGCGGCGGACAGGGCGATGATCCGGCCGGTGTCAACACCGTCGGCAAGCAGCTTCACCTGAATGTATTCGGGACGTACACCGTCCTGATTGGAAGCATCGTTCCAGATCTTTTCGATCGAAATCGAAATCTTTCTCGGTGCATTGGAGGTGTTGGTAATGATGAATCCGTTTGCGGCATTTCCGGAAACGATGGAAGTATAGCCGTCAACTGCGATTTCCTTTACGGTATATTTGATAGCGGTACCGTCCATTTTGGCGGCCACACCGGCAAATACCGAATGCCACTGATTCTTTTCGTTCAGCTCGACACGCAGACCCGTATCCGATCCGTTTGCAAACAGAGCAGCCGTGATCGATTCGGGACGGAGGCCGGCGCGGTTGTTGTCATCGACCCATACCTTGGAAACGGGGATATCAATGGTTTCCACCGTGCGGATATTGGTGAGCTGGAAACCGTAGAATGCAGAACCGTAAACGAATGCGGTGTATCCGTCGGGAACATCCTCTTCGATGGTATAGAAGATTTCTTCGCCGTCCTTGTAAACATCCAGATCACCGTAGGCGGCAATCCAGTAGTTGTCATTGCTCAGAACGAGCGTATCACCGGTATAAACGCCGTCAGCATACAGCTTAACGGTGATGGAACCCGGACGTCCGCCATCCTGATTTTCGGAATCCCTCCATACCTTCTGAACGGTGATGTTCATCTTTTCGGGAATATGCGTATTGGTAATGTTGAAGCCGTTGACTTCAGAGGTATAACCTTCTACCTCTTTTTCAGCCAGCGTGTAGCGGATCGGGATACCGCCGTCACGGTTTTTCGGCAGACCGTCGAAGCTCCATGCCCAACCGTCAGCGGCGCTGACCGTCCTGGAGGCAACCCGAACGTTGTCAGCCAGCAGGTAAACGGTGATGGTATCGGGACGCTTGCCATCCTGGTCATTGTTGTCAATCCAGGTCTTCTTTCCGCTGTAGGAAACCGTTTCATAGCTATAAGTATTGGTGATATTATAGCCATTTACGGCCGGAGAATAGTGGGCTACCACTTCTTCCTCGATGGAGTATACGATTTCGGTACCGTGGTCGCGATACTTGGGAAGATCCGTAAAGCTCCACTTCCATTCGCCCTTCTTATCGGGGGTAACTTCTGCAGAGGCAATGACTTCATCGTCAGCCAGAAGCTTTACGACAATGCTGTCGGGACGCAGACCGTCGCGGTTGTTGTCATCCTTCCAGGTCTTCTTGCCTTCAACATCAACGGTTTCGGGCTCATGCGTGTTGGTTACGTTGAAGCCGTCAACATCGGGCGTGTATCCCTCAACCGTGCCTTCCTCAATCGTATAAACGATCTCGGTGCCGTGATCGCGGTATTTCAGAAGGTTCGTGAAGCTCCAGCTCCAGCTGCCCTTCAGGTCCGGGGTTACGGTCTTTGTCTCAACAACCTTACCGTCAGCCTTCAGCGTGATGGTAATGCTCTCGGGACGAATGCCGTCGCGGTCATCATCGTCATTCCAGGTCTTCTCACCTTCCACCTTCATGGTCTCGGGCTTGTGCGTATTGGTTACGTTGAAGCCATCAATTTCGGTCTTATAACCGGTAACCGAAGCTTCTTCAATGGTGTAAACGATCTTGATACCCTGATCGCGGTACTTCAGAAGGTTCGTGAAGCTCCAGGCCCACTTACCGTCCTTGTCAGCCTTGACCGTCCTGGTATCGATGATCTTGCCGTCAGCCTTCAGATAGATGGTAATGCTTTCGGGACGGATGCCGTCGCGGTCATTATCATCGTTCCAGGTCTTTTCACCTTCAACCTTTACGGTTTCGGGCTCATGCGTGTTGGTTACGTTGTAACCGTCGATCCTGGCCGTATAATCGTCGATTTCTTCTTCGGCAATCGTATAGACAATCAGCGTGCCGTGATCGCGGAATTTCGGCAGATCGGTGAAGCTCCAGCTCCAGCTGCCGTCCTGGTCGGCCTTGACAACCGTGCTCTTTACTTCCTTGCCGTCAGCCAGAAGCTTGATCGTGATTTCTTCCGGACGAATGCCGTCGCGGTTATTATCATCGACCCAGGTCTTCGTGCCTTCGACATCGATGGTTTCAGGATTGTGCGTGTTGGTTACGTTGAAGCCTTCAACTACAGAGCTATATTCTTCTACGGCAACCTCTTCGATTGCATAATCGATTTCCACACCGCCGTCACGGTATTTCGGCAGGTTGGTGAAGCTCCAGCTCCAGCTGCCGTCCGGATCCGGGGTAACCGTCCTGGATTCAATCTGCTTGCCGTCAGCCAGAAGCTTGATCGTGATGCTCTTGGGACGCAGACCGTCGCGGTCATTATCGTCATCCCAGGTCTTCGTGCCGTTTACGGCAATCTTACCGGGAGTATAGCTGTTTGTAATGTTGAATTTGTCGATCTCGATCGAATAATCTTCGATCGGTTCTTCTGCGATCGTATAATTGATCTCAATACCGTGATCGCGGTACTTCGGCAGATTGGTGAAGCACCAGCTCCAGGTGCCGTCCGGATTCGGCGTAACGGTTCTGGATTCAATCTGCTTGCCGTCCGCCTTCAGATAGATGGTAATGCTGTCGGGACGCTTGCCGTCGCGGTCATTGTCGTCATTCCAGGTCTTCGTGCCTTCGACATCGATGGTTTCGGGCTTGTAGGTATTCGTTACATTGTATCCGGTTACCTGAGTCGTGTATTCCGCAATCGGCTCTTCGTCAATCGTGTACACGATCTCTGTACCGTGATCGCGGTATTTCGGCAGATTGGTGAAGCTCCAGCTCCAGTTACCGTCCGGATCCGGGGTAACCGTCCTGGATTCAATCTGCTTGCCGTCAGCCTTCAGAAGGATGGTAATGCTTGCCGGGCGCTTGCCGTCACGGTCATTGTCATCATTCCAGGTCTTCGTACCGTCAACCGTAACCGTTTCCGGAATGTGCGTGTTGGTCAGCTTGGTTGCGGTATCATCCGCTTCGATACCGGTCAGTTCATAACCTTCAACCGATTCTTCCGACCAGGTGTATCGGATCAGACCGGAACCGTTGTACTTGAGAAGGTCCTCGATCGTTGCCGTCCATTGGTTAGCATCGCTCAGAACAACGCTGTCACCGGTTTCCTGACCGTTGGCCAGCAGCTTAACCGTCAGCTGGGTGGGACGGATACCGTCGCGGTTGTCATCATCCTGCCATTCCTTATGTACCGTAAGCGAGGTCGTCGGAATCAGCTTATAGTACATATAAATGTGGATGACGGAACCCATATCGGAATCGGAAGGAGTCAGATAGAGATCATTGCCGGTCGATGCGGGTACGGATTCGACAAAGATATTGGTAATCTCGTAGTTGTCACGAATCTTGCGCTGTGCTACATAGGAATAACCCTTGCGCAGAGAACCGCTGGCTTCCGCAGCCGATGCATCCTCCGGATAGTCCGAATAGACAAGCTGCGTTTCCACATTGGTCTGATAGTGGTG
This sequence comes from Candidatus Flemingiibacterium sp., assembly GCA_045578725.1. Taxonomy (GTDB): domain Bacteria; phylum Bacillota; class Clostridia; order Oscillospirales; family CAG-272; genus Flemingiibacterium. Next base: position 54,363 of record JAZNKS010000041.1, on the reverse strand, counting down.
ATGAACCACATACGAAACCGTGGGGTAAGGCAGATAATAGAAGTGGATCTGGTTCTTGGTGTAGTCGGAAACCAGGATCAGCGACTTTGCGGCTTCGGTGGGCGAGTAATGCGAAGGGATATCCGGATGACCGGAGAATTCGACAACGCGTCCGTCGCCGGTAATAACCGGATCTTCGGCAATCACCTTTTCGACAGTGTTTTCGGTGTAGTGGTGGAATACCTGATACTGGTTGGTCTTTTCGTTGGTGTAGTAGAAGATAATATGGTTATCGGCCATATCTTCCTTCAGCGTGATTTCCGCCGAGAGCTCGACCGGCCAGAGATCCGGCAAATCCAGATAATTTTCGGAAACCTTGATGCCGCTGTCAAGGCCCTCAACCGTCTTCATCGGAGCAACCACACTGTTGCTTCCCTTCAGGAGATACTGAACCGTGTAACCGGTAACAACTCTCTCCCAGCCGGCGTAGAGGGTTCTCTTATCCCAGGCTTCGCCGATTTCCTGCTGATCGTCAAACTGGTTATCCTGCGGAACCTTGGTTTCGTACCAGCCGGTGAAGACGTAGTTTTCGCGGGTAGGAACGGCAATAAAGTCCTCCTGCTCCTGCATGGAAGTGTTGGGAACGATGTTATAGGTAAAGACGTCGGGAGCACCCTCGTAGTTCCAGTCGAAGGAGATTTCAATCTTTTTCGGCTCCCACTTTGCGAAGAGGGAGAAGCCCTCTGCAGGCATCAGATGATTATCCCAATCGACGGCCTTGGTATACTTATCGTCATAATACCAGCCTGCAAATTCGTAGGTAACGCCGTCAATCTTGACAATCTTCTGCTTTTCCGTCAGCACGGGCTCGTACCAGGACAGAGCCGTTTCATACGGAACGCTGTAGGAAACATCCAGAGCTTCATCCGCAGCCTCGAGTACGCGGACAAAATTGAGCTCATAGCTCAGACGGTTGTACAGGAAGGGCATCAGACGAATCTGATAATCGTCGGTTACCAGACCCTTGCCGTCCGTGTAAGACCGGGAATAACCGCAGTTGGTACGGCTGCACAGACAAACCGTTACATAATGTGCATCATAAGGTTTTTCTGCCGAGCCGCCGTAAGCACCGTAAATCGATTCGGTAGTCGACCAATCGTACTCAAAGCCGGTGATCTTCGAAACCCACCATCCATAAGTATGGGGCAGCGACTTTTCACCGGAGCTTCCGGATTTCAGCCAATAATCCGCATTGGGATCAAAGCCGTCGAAGAGCTCCGACTGATTAACCGATGAAACCGTCGTGTACAGACCGCTGTACGGAGCTTTCGTGATATCAACCGGAATCGGAGCACCGGTGGTGTTGCGGGGTGCATCCGTGGGAACGTAGAGCTTTTCAACAATCGTGAACATTCTGGCCGGATAGAGCTGTACCATAAGGCAGCCGCGCCATTTACTGTCCGTTGCACCGTCACGGTTGAAGTTGCAGAGCATACGGCCGGTGATCTTCGCACCCGTGTAAGCCGTCGTGTTGATAACATTTTCCTGCGGGTCGGGAGAATTCATGACACCGCGCCAGCCGTCAAAGACGAAGGAACCGTCCGTTGCGCCGACCGAAACATTGAGATTTGCTTCCTCAAGGGTAATGAATTCGCCGTCCTTCTTGATGTAGAAGGTACCGGAAAGCACATCCGGCCAACGGTCGGTTACAACCTCACCGTAGTGAAGACCGGAAAGAACAATTTCGGAGTAATATCCGTTCTCATGCGAACCGGATACGCCTTCCGGTTCATTGTCATACTTGAAGTAGAGATGAACCGCATCCTCCGGATCCAGCCAGTCGCCTTCATCGCCGTAACGCTTGAAGGAGTTCCAGCCATCGAATACAAAAGTGAAATGATCGCGCTTGAAATAAACATTCAGAACCGTGGAGCCGTCGGCATTTACCGTTACGCTGTCTGCACACAGATAGCTTGCGATACGGACATCCTTTGCATACGCATTGCTGTCGCCGTGAACCGCATAGGCGGTAAGGCCCTGGTAATTGATATCTTCGTCAATCGCCGTTACCGTCGAATTGACAAGAGCCTTACGGGTGAAGGTAATATTGGAAGGCAGGAAATCCTCGGTATTGAGATTATCGGCATCCGGCTCATAGCCCAGATTCTGCTTTTCAATATTGTATACAACCGTGTACTCAACCACGATGCCGGCCCATGCGGCATAGTAGGTGGTAAGAGGAGCGGCCGGAATCGTGAGGGTATCCCCTGCTTCCACAGCTTCACCGCATACGCAGGTGCCGACCGTTTCCCAGCAGGCATCTTCCCCGTGTTCGCAGTCAGCCTTATCGCAGATCAGCTCACGCTCAAACTCGCAGTCCTTCGAGGTATGCCAGCCGGCGAATACATAACCGACGCGCTCAGCCGAAGGAACTTCGAATTCCGTTCCATACTTATCTTCCTTTGAGTCAACTGCCGCGCCGCCGCAGGCATCGAACTGAACCGTATTGATGTCGCGGTCATAGTATACCTTGAGTACCGTCTCGGCACCCTCCGTCAGCTCAGCCGGAGCATCCATATTGTTCACATGGAAGCCGGCCGGAATCTCTGCCATCGCTTCGGGAGCAACACGCTCGCCGACACGGGAGCCGATGACCTGGGTTGCTTCGTCATCGAGCTCATATTCGCCGTCAAGCTTTTCAAACCAATGCTCGATGGTGTACTCCGTGTTTGCGGGGAGATAGGTAACGACGATTTCCGTTTCCTTGCCTTCCAGATCCGCATTTGAGATGGTAACAGATTTCTTATCCGGTACCCAGTTGTTGAGTACGGGCGTGTCAAACGTCTCATGGAACGTTTCGCCGCCGAGATAGGCACGGACGATCGGAGCCGGTGCGCCCTCTGCAGGCTGTCCGTCTTCATTTTCAAGTACATACTTGATCGTAATCGTGTAGTACTCGACCTCGACGTAAACAGCCGTGTAAACCGTGTCTTTCGTTACCGGCTCGTCAACGCTCGGCGACCACCCGGTGAAGCGATGCTTCTCTTTTGTCGGGGGATCCGGTACAACCGGAGTCTCGCCGTGTTTTACATACTGATCTCCCAGTACCGTTGTACCGTCATCGTCATAGAAGGTAACGGTATGGTATTCACCTGCTGCCGCCATGATGTTCAGCGGAAGGCACTGAATGACCATCAGTACTGCCAGGAACATTACGAATACCTTTCTTTTCATTTGGTAAGGACCTCCTTCAAATAGTGAACTTGGATTTTGATGAAATTATTATATCAAGCAGAAGTCACACAATCAGTCACATCTCAACTTATCTTGATATTTTTATGATTGATTCTGCAACTGTTTCAGGACAGCGCGCTGTCGATCAGAAGAAGCAGTTCAAGAACGCTTCGGAAGCTCTCAACCTGTTCCTCCTCCTGCCAATGAAGCGATCCCTGCCAGCTTGCATTCTGGCGGAACAGAACCCGCAGCGTAAAGGTCGCCAGCTCTCCTTTTCTGAATTCCTGAGCCGATCCCTCAGGAGGAGCGACGCTGCCGGTCTTCCGGAATGTTCGCCTTTCGGAAAATGCCTGCGGAAGCTTCATCTCTTCCAAAACGGATTCCATCTTTGCCAGAAAATCGATGGTGCTGACAAATGGAATTTCTTCGTTATTCTGGGCGCTGCCGAAGCGCCCCCGAAGAACCTTGTTTTCATACCCGTCGATAAACAGCAGGTTTATACGACTTGCATTGCCGCAGCTGTTCAAGATCTGTTTTCACCTCTTCCACTTGATGCTAAAGATATTATACTGAAATTGAGTAATAGAAACGGTCACATTTTCTGATTTTTCAAAATTTTATAAAAAAAGCGCTGTTGCAAGTTGGAAACTTGCGGCAGCGCAGGGGGCTGTTGCATCTTAATGCAACAGCCCCTTCTGGCGTGTATTCAGCCGTTATGCGGGATTTCTTCAGTCAGCCTTCTTTTTCTTCTTCGATGTGAAGGCAAAAGCGGCGGCCGTGAAGGCCAGCGTCAGACCGAGCTTAATTAAGCCGTCATTGGTGGGCGGGCTCAGCGGAACCTCTTCGTCCTCGAAGACTTCGGAATAGCTGTTGGTGATGACGAAGCCATCGGTGATATTACCGCGGACACTGGCGATGTAGGAGGGCACTTCCCGCTCCTTCACGGTGTACACGATCGGATCACCGTCTTCATCCGTCAGCGGAAGGCCGGTGAAGGCGGAGGCCCAGCCGTTGCTCTCATCCAGCTTCAGAATCTGTCCGGTCGGTGAACCGTTTGCCAGCAGATCGATGATGATGGAATCCGGGCGTGCGAGCATCGCGTTGTCAAGATCATCCCAGAGCTTGCGGACCGGGATATCCGTGAGGGGTTCCGCCTTCAGCGTGTTGGTAACGTTGTATCCCTCATAGGAGGTTTCATAGTCGGCAACGGCGTCCTCGCTGATGCGGTACGCAATCGCCCTGCCGTCCTTCGATGCGGGCAGATCGGTGAAGCGCCATGCCCAGCCATCGGCGGCGGTGACGCGCTTCGTGGCAATGACCAGATCATCGGCCCAGAGGTGGATGTTGATATAGCCGGGGCGGAGACCTTCGGCATTGTTGTCATCCATCCAGATCTTGTGGCCGGCGATGTCGATCCGCTCGGGCAGCTTCGTGTTGGTGATGACAAAGCCCTCGGCGGCGCTGCCGGTGATTTCGGCGGTATAGCCCTCCGGGATATCTTCCATGACCGTGTAGACAATCGCCTTGCCGTCAGCGGTTTCGTCGAGATCGGTAAAGCTTCCCTTCCAGCCGTTTGTTTCGTCAAGAATCAGGCTCCGTCCGGCATCCTCGCCGTCTGCCAGCAGACGGACACGGATTTCGGTGGGATGCTTCTCATCCGTTGCCCAGATTTTTTCAACGGGAACGGAAATCTTCTTCGGCGGCTCGGGCGGAATCACGGTGTTGGTGATCACAAAGCCATTGGAATCGCCTGTGATCGCGGAGGTATAGCCATCCGGGACAATTTCCTTAACGGTGTAGACGACATCCTTGCCGTCTGCCTTCATGGGAAGGCCGTCAAAGCTGCCCTTCCAGCCGTTTGCTTTGTTCAGGGTCAGGGAAAGTCCGGTTTCCCTGCCATCGGCCAGCAGAAGCACGGTGACAGAATCGGGGCGCAGACCCGCAGCATCCTCATCGTCATTCCATACCTTCATAGCGGGAAGATCGGTGGTTTCCTCATGGCGGATATTGGCGATCATGTAGCCGCCGGCCGGCTCTCCGTAGATGACGGAGGTATAGCCCTCGGGCACAATCTCCTCGACGGTGTAGTGAATCTCGCGGCCGTTTTTGTACTTATCCATGTAGCCGAAGGCGGCAATCCAGCCGTTGGCTTCGCTAAGGACAAGAGTCTCGCCGGTGAATTCCCCGTCAGCCAGAAGTCTTACGGTTACGGAATCGGGGCGCATACCGTCCGCATTGGAGGCATCCCGCCATACCTTGTGAACGGTAACGGAGGTCTGCTCCGGCAGATGGGTGTTGGTGATGTCATAGCCGGTCGCTCTGGCGGTATAGCCATCCACCGGCTCCTCGTCCACGGTGTAGACAATCGCCTTGCCCTGATCGCGGAACTTCGGAAGCTCCGTGAAGGTGTAGCGCCAGCCATCCCCGGCTGTGACCTTCAGCGATTTCACCTTTACGCCGTCAGCAAACAGATTGACGGTGACGGATGCGGGGCGCTTGCCGTCCTGATTGTCATTGTCGCGCCAGGTCTTGGTTCCCGATACGGAAACCTTTTCGGTGCTGTAGGTGTTGGTGATATCGTAGCCCTTCACCTCGGCGATGTAGCCGGCAATCTCCGCTTCCGATACGGTGTAGACAATCTCGATGCCGTGATCGCGGTATTTCGGCAGATCCGTAAAGCTCCAGCTCCACCTGCCGTCCTTGTCGGCGGTGACGGTCCGGGAATCGATCACCTTACCGTCTGCCAGCAGGCTTACGGTGATGGATACCGGGCGCTTGCCGTCGCGGTTGTTATCGTCGGCCCAGGTCTTCTGTCCCTCGACCTTGACCGTTTCGGGCGTGTGGGTGTTGGTCACGCTCCAGCCATCGTATTCGGGTTTGTATTCCTTGACGGCATTCTCGCGGACCGTGTAGACGATCGGCGTTCCGTTGTCGCGGTACTTGTACAGATCGGTGAAGCGCCAGCTCCACTTACCGTCCTTATCCGCCTTGACGGTGCGCTCCTCGATGACCTTTCCGTCGGCCAGAAGGCTTACGGTGATCGATTCGGGGCGGATACCGTCGCGGTCGTTATCGTCAAGCCACATTTTTTGGCCGCTGACAACCGTGCGGGCCGGCTCGTGGGTATTGGTGATGTTAAATCCGGTCACCTCGGCCGTGTAGCCGCTGATTTCATCCTCGGTCACGGTGTAGACAATCTCGATGCCGTGATCGCGGAACTTCGGCAGATCCGTAAAGCTCCATGCCCAGCCGTCCTCGGCCGTTACAACGGCATTCTTCACAGGCTTGCCGTCGGCCAGCAGATTGACGGTGATGGATCCGGGACGGATGCCGTCGCGGTTGTTATCGTCGGCCCAGGTCTTCTTCCCCTCGACCTTTACGGTTTCGGGTGTATAGCTGTTTGTGATGTTATAGCCGTTTACCTTGCTGTCGTAGAGGGGAATCTTCTCCTCGGCCACGGTGTAGACAATCTCCTTGCCCTGATCGCGGTACTTGTCAAGGCCGGTGAAGCTCCAGCTCCACTTGCCGTCCTTATCGGGCGTTACCGTCTGCGAATCGATGAATTTTCCATCGGCAAACAGCTTCACGGTGATCGAAGAGGGACGCTTACCGTCGCGGTCATTGTCATCCATCCATGTCTTGGTGCCGGATACCGAGGTCTTGCCGGGCGTGTAGGAGTTGGTGATGTCATAATCGGTCACGAATGCCGAATAGCCGTCCACCGGCTCCTCCGAAACGGAATAAACAATCGGGGTGCCGTGATCGCGGTACTTGGGAAGACCGGTGAAATTCCACTTCCAGCCGTCCTTCTCACTTACGGTGACGGAATCGACCGTCACGCCGTCCGCCAGCAGATTCACGGTGATGGAATCGGGGCGTACGCCGTCCTGATTGTTTTTATCGTTCCAGTTTTTCTTACCGGAGATGTCAACCGTTTCGGGCGTGTAGCGGTTGGTGATATCAAAGCCGGTTACCGATGCCCGATAAAGCGGAGGGGTTACTTCCTCAACGGTGTAGACAATCTCCCGTCCGCCGTCGCGGTATTTGTACAGGTCGGTGAAGCTCCATGTCCAGCTGCCGTCCTGCGACTCGGTGACGGTCTGCTCTCTGACCACCTTGCCGTCAGCCAGAAGCCTGACAAGGATGGAATCCGGGCGGATGCCGTCGCGGTCATTGTCATCGTCCCAGGTCTTTTCGCCCTCGATTTCGATCTTCTCGGGCTCATAGGTGTTGGCAATGTCATAGCCGTTTACCGAGGAGCGGTATCTGCCATCCACACCGCTCTCGCGGATTTCATAGACGATTTTCACGCCGTGATCGCGGTACTTCGGAAGATCGGTAAACTTCCACGCCCAGCCTTCAACGGCGCTGACCGACCTTGAGTCAATAACCTTACCGTCTGCCAGAAGCTCGACGGTGATGCTCATCGGGCGCTTGCCGTCGCGGTTGTTATCGTCCTTCCATGTCTTGGAGCCCTCGACCTTCACGGTTTCGGGATTGTGCGTGTTGGTGATGTTATAGCCGTTGACATCCGTTTCATAGTCTTCGACAGCTTCCTCGTTGACGGAATAGACAATCGGAATACCGCCGTCGCGGTACTTCGGAAGCCCCGTGAAGCTCCATGCCCAGCCGTCTTCGGCCGTCACAACGGCAAAATCGATCTTCTCGCCATCAGCCAGCAGATTCACGGTGATGGATTCGGGACGGATGCCGTCGCGGTCATCGTCGTCCTCCCAGCTCTTGGCTCCCTCAACCTTCACGGTTTCGGGCGTGTGGGTATTGATAATATCGAACTCCTTCACTTCCCCGGTGTATCCGTCAACGGATTCCTCGGTTACGGTGTAGACAATCTCCGTGCCGCCGTCGCGGTACTTGTAGAGATTCCTGAAGCTCCATGCCCAGCCATCTTCAGCCGTGACGGTGACGGAATCGACCTTCACGCCGTCGGCCAGCAGATTGACGGTGATGGATCCGGGACGGATGCCGTCGCGGTTATCATCGTCCTCCCACGTCTTTTGGCCCTCGATTTCGACGGTTTCGGGATTGTGGGTATTGATGATCTGGCTGCCGCTTGTCGAGGTTACATAGCCCTCAACCGCGCTCTCGCTGACGGTGTAGGAGATCTCGTTGTTGGCATCATCATACTTGCGCAGATTGTCAAAGCTCCATGCCCAGTTGTCAGCCTCGCGGACGGTGCGGGAATCGAACTCCTCGCCGTCGGCATACAGGGTCACGGTGATGGAATCCGGACGGATGCCGTCGCGGTCATCGTCGTCATTCCAGGTCTTGAAGCCGGATACGGATACGGTTTCGTGTGCATTGGTGACAACGATCGCGCCGTCAGCCTCGTCAATCTCGCCGTTTCGTGTGACGGTAACCTCACCGTCATCGTTCACCGTGAAGGCGACAGATTCAGCCAGCGGATGGTGACCGAAGGGCGCACCGACCTCCGCCAGCTCATAGGAGCCGGGCAGAAGATTGGAAACCGTCAGAACGCCGTCCGCATTGGTGGTGTAGGTATCGATCTTCACCGGAACGGAGCCGGAGGACGCATACAGCTCAAAGGATACACCGGGGAGTACATGGCCGAGAGTGCTCACCTTGCGAAGGGTGATATCGGCCTTCACCGGAGTCGGGGGAACATCCAGCGTTACCTCGGCCTCGGTGTAGATATCGGTCAGACCGCCGGTCACGCCGACCAGCGACTGGGAAACCTCCCATCCGCCGTCCGCTTCATAGAAGTATACGCCGGTGGGGAGCATCTGTTTGCCGGATGCGGCCGCCTTAACGGTCTGGCCGGCACCGACCTCGATCATGAAATCGTAGACATTGGTTCCGTAGGTGATCGTTGCGGAATCCACCTTCTCATCGCCGACATAAAAGCCAAGCTCCAGATCGTCCATCGATCCGGATCCGGAGGAATTCAGCTCCACGCGGATGATCGCGGTGAAGGTATTCTCCCGCTCAAAGACCGGGATGGAATCGAGGATCTTCATATTCGTGATGACAACACCGTTGTCGGAAGGATCCTTCGGCTCCAGCGTGCGCAGATAGGCAATCAGCGCATTGATCCGCTCGCCGCATTCGGCGGCATCCTCATTGTCGGCAGGATACGTTAAATTCCGATTGCCGGTCGCCCACCAGATCGGCTGCATTTCGTTGGTGTAATCGTGAATGCAGCCGCCCCACTGGGTATTGTCCGGAACGTTGAAGGAGCGGAAGTAAACATAGTTGGTCGCATCGTTGGCAAAGGACCAGACCGCCGTCTGAACCGCCGCGATGATTTCGGAGCGGGTCAGCTCATCGGCATAGGGAAAACCGGCCGCCTTCAGATTCGCCTTCATGGTTTCCAGGCTGACATAGGGATAGGAATTCAGGAGCAGGCCGCGGATATGGCGGGCGCGTTCGGCATCGTAGTATCCGCTGTCCTCAAGATTCATCCGGCGGTAGTAAATCTGCTTGCCGTAGCCGGTTTGGATGTCGCAGCAGTACAAAGCCTCATAGTTGCTGGCACCCAGCTCATACAGACCGTTCGGCGACCAGGTATAGTCGCGGTCGGCCGGCACCAGAACCAGCAGCTGGGGGATCTCCTGACCGTCCGGTGCTCCCGAAGGATTGACCATGTGGTTGCTCATCTCATAGGATGCATAGGGGCCGAAATACCAGGACATGAAGGTATAACCGTTCTCACCGGCCGTTACATCCATGCTGACGCTGTCGCCGTGCCATACATTGGGCTCCTTGGGGATCTCGGCTGCTGCCAGAGCCAGATTCAGCGGCAGGCACTGAATCATCATAACGATTGTCAGGAAAAGCACAAGGGCTTTTTTCATTCGTATATTTCCTCCTTTTCTGGGGATATTTCTTATCTTACACTCTCATTGTATCCATTCACGGTCACAGATTGGGACACATTTCAACTCATTTTCAAAGAAATATTATCAAATCCGTGAATTTGTCAGAGCGCGCTGTCAATCAGCAGCAGCAGCTCCAGAACACTCCGGAAGCTCTCGGACTGCTCCTTCTCATTCCAGCAGAGGGATCCCTGCCAGCTTGCATTCTGGCGGAAGAGAATCCGAAGCGTAAAGGTCGCAAGCGAGCCCGGCTGAATATCGTTCGGGGATGTCTGAGGGGCAGGCCGTGCGGCATCCTTTCTGAAGGTACGCCGCTGGGAGAAGGACTGCGGTGTATTCATCTCCTCGAGCATTGTATCCATTTTCAACAGGAAGTCCATCGTGCTCTCGAATGGGACACTGCTTTCGTAATACGCATTGATGAAACGGCCCTTCAGAACCCGGTTTTCATAGCTGTCAACACATAGTAAGGTCGTCCGGAACACGTTGCTGTAAAGATCCGTTTTCAAAATTTCACCTCTTTTGGTTTTCTTGGTATCAGTATACCACATCCCGGTCATGAAATCGGTCACATTTTCATTTGATCCCCAATTTTTTCAAAAAAACCGTCCGGCTGACACTCGTTGGAGCATCTCGCCGGGCGGCACCCGATTCACACTTCGGTAATTCCTTTTTTTATCATATACTCGATGACATCCTTCACGCGGTGAAGCTTCCAGACATCTCTTGTCGGGATCTCGCAGTCGAAGCGATCCTCAAATTCGCAGACCATGTTCATGACATCGAAGGAGGTCAGACCCAGATCCTTGACAAAATCCGTTTCCATGACAAGCCCCTTCTTTCCGGTCACGCTGAACACGATATCCGCGATCACGTCAAACAGCTTTTCTTCCATAATATAATATAAACCTTTCCTCAAACCAGATGCCGCTTGATCTTCTGCAGAGCGGTCTTGGAGAACTCCGTCTGGCGGATGTTGACCATCTGAATCTGCTGATAGAGCGGCAGACTCCTGTTGATCCGGTTGATTTCGTTCTGGATAACCTCTAAAATCTCATACTGCATCATGTCCCCGCATTTTTCCTTATTCGGATAAATGCTGGTCGCCACCTGCACATCGTCAGTCGAAAGACCGCTCAGCGCGCCGTAGACCACCACATCCTGCACCAGCGGAATCTGGCGCAGAAGCTCCTCCAGCTTTTCCGGGGAGAGCTTCTTGCCGTTCTTGAAAACGATCAGATTCTTTTTGCGGCCGGTGATCGTGAGGAACCCGTCCTTATCCAGATAGCCGACATCGCCGGTCGCAAACCAGCCGTCCCGCATGACCTCTTCTGTCAGCTCGGGCATCTTGTAATAGCCGCTCATCACATTCGCACCGCGGACGAAAATCTCGCCGTCCTCAATTTTGATCTCGCAATGAGGTGAGCAGAGGCCGACCGTTTCGAATTTGTTGGCCTTATTGCGATTGACGCTGACCAGCGGGGCGCATTCCGTGATGCCGTAGCCCTGCAAAACCTGCACACCCATATAGCCGAAGGTGCGCATGATATCGGGATTCATATGCGCGCCGCCGCAGATAATCAGCCGGATGCCGCCGAAGACCTTCTCGCGCAGGTCATCCAGCACACGGCCCGGCTTTTGGATGCCGATAGCCGATGCGCAGCGGCGGAGGGAGAGGAGAAGCTTCAGCTTCCCTTCCATTCCCTTCTCGCGGGCCGCCATCCACATTTTGCTGTGGATCGTTTCCAGCATCAGCGGCACGGTCAGCATGGTGTGGGGATGGGCCAGCTGGATATCCCGCATCACCGTCTTCAGGCTGCCGTTGATATACAGATGCGCCTTGCCGATCAGCATGGACAGCACCGAGCAGGTCATCCCGTAGGTGTGATAAAACGGGAGCGAGGTGAACGCCGTTTCGCCGATGGCGACATTGGCCAGCGCATCCGAGGCATTGGTTAAGATCGCCTTGTTTGAGAGCATGACCGGCTTTGAATAGCTGGTCGTGCCCGATGTGAAGACAATGGATGCAATCGAATCCCCGGTCGGCTCGGGAATCGGGAGTTCGGGCTGATCCTTACGGATCTTTGCGCCCTCCGAGAGAAGGGCTTCCAGATCCCGGCTGTTCATCGGGAAGGTTCTGGCGCCGCCCATGGGCTGAAGGCCCTTTTGCTGCGAGAGGCAGATTTCCTCCATCGAGGGGGCGAAGAAAATCGCCGCGGCATCGGTCATGTCCAGCATCTGACGAATCGTATCGTCCGACTGCTCGATATCCACACAGACCGCTGTGCCGGCAGATCCGGTCACAGCAAAGAAGACAACCAGCCATTCATAGCTGTTTTCGCCGAGGATTGCGATATTTTTGCCGGCCAGCGAATGGGCTGCAAGATAAGCCTTCAGGCTTCTCACATCCTCTCGCAGTCGGCCGAGCGTTACGCCCTGCTTCTCGCCCTTGCGGCTGAACCAGGATATGGCCATCGCATCCTCCCGCCCCTCGGGCAGGCGCTCGATCATTTCATGAAAGGTGGAATAGTACTCCACCGGATTCAGCGGATAATTCTTCATGCTTCACCTCCGGCATCCAGCGTATGAGCACAGAAGGTACGGTCAAACATCGCTTCGCCCATTTCCTCCCGCATCGCAAGAAAGGCATCGACAATCGCTCCGTCAAACTGCAGACCGCGGGAACGCTTCAATTCCTCGAGGGCCGTATCGACCGACAGCCCCCTGCGATAGGTGCGGTTGGAAACCATTGCATCGAAGGAATCGGCCACGGCGATCACTCTGGCACCGACCGGGATCTCCTCCGCCTTCAGGTGATCGGGATAGCCGCTTCCATCCAGCCTTTCATGATGATGGCGGACGGTCGGAAGAAGATCCGAAAATGGCGTGAAGGTGGACAGAATCGACTCGCCGCTGACAGGATGAAGCTTAATCTGCGCAAATTCCTCCTCCGTAAGCGGTCCGCGCTTGAGAAGAATCGCATCGGGAACGGCAATCTTGCCGATATCATGGAAGAGTCCGGCGGTGGAAATCCGCTCCGCCTCAGCTTGGGTGAGGCCGATCCGGAGAGCCAGCGCGCCGGCGAGCTTTGACACCCGCTCGGAATGACCGCGCGTTTCGGAATCCCGCGCCTCAACGACCGATCGAAGGGTATCGATGGTCTGCAGATAGGCGTTCATCAGATCCTTCTGATAGGAACGGATCGTGCGCAGATGCCTTATGGATTTGACACAGGATTCCACCCACAGCTCCAGCTGATCGAAGCGGTCATCCTTTTCATAATAGCCCTGGATATCCAGTTGGCGGATGGTTTTGACCGGAGGCGCCATGCTTTTGTGACCGGTCAGCAGGACGATAAAGAGATCCTTGTTGAATTTGCGGATCTCCTCGACCACCTGATCGCCGCAGATGGGCGTCATCAGAAAGTCGAGCAGCATGATATCGTAATGCCCCGTGCGAACCCGTTCCACGGCATTCACCGGGTTGTTTTCGATATCCACCTCATAGCCGAGGCGCTCAAAATAATCCTTGATCGTTGAGGTGATGATCGGATCGTCATCCACCGTCAGAATCGAGATCTGGGCCGGTACAGCGGCCTTGCTCTTTCTCATTTGCCTTCCTCCTCATATGAGGGATTCTTTGTAACTCCGACAAGCTCGGCAGGAATGGAGATTACGAAGGTACTGCCTCCGCCCTCCCGATCCTCGGCCCGCATCTCGCCGTTGAATTTACTGCGGATGACGGCATTCGAGATGTAGAGTCCCAGACCCGTGCCCATGGTGCCCTTATTTGTGACCATGGATTTGAAAAGCTTGCTTTTTACGTTTTCGCTGATGCCCGCGCCGCGGTCCATGACACAGATATCCAGCTTCTTTTCATCGCGGCGGATCCGGATTTCAATCTCGCCGCCGCCCATTTCCTTCTGGGCATAGATGGCATTGCCGAGCAGATTGCCGATGACCTGCACAAGGTTGTTGATGTCGCCCTGCAGGGTGATAATCTCGCTCTTATCGTAATCCAGCTTCAGCCGGCATCCGCTGTTAAGAAGCTCATGCCGCATCAGAAGCATACTCCGCTTGAGCATCTCGTCGATGGTGAAGGTAACCGTATCATCGGTGCCGATGTTGGTCGCCTGCCCCTTGATCGCCGTGATGATATCGGACATATAGGCTGTCGATTCGCGGACCTTCTGGAACCACTCGCGCATCTCACCGTAGATCTCCAGATAATCCTCATTTGTGACATCCGGATCGCCGAGGCTCTCGGTGCATTCGTCAATCAGCGCCTCCGAGGCGGAGATGCAGCCGGAAATGCTCATGATCGGGGTCTTGAGGTTGTGGGCAAGGCCGCCGATCATCTGACCAAGGAACGCGAAGCGCTCCTGCTCCAGCATCCGCTCCTGGCTGTCCTGCAGCCGCTTTAAGCTTTCGCGGAGCTGGGTGACATCCTTGAAGACCACAACAAATCCGGAGATCTTTCCGTTGAGCACCAGCGGCGTGACATCAACAACGAAATATTTCATGGTCAGACTGCCGCCGTTCTCGACGGTCAGGGTCTGCTCATAGGATATGTGCGCATTCTCCTGCTTGCCCGATTCCAGCGCGGAGAGCATACTGTAGACCGGGCTTTTCTGAATCCGATCCTCCTGCCTTACGCAGTCGATCAGCTTTTTGTTCTCGGTGATGCCGTAGGGCTTTGCAAACAGCTCCTCGAAAATCTTATTGTACTTGATGACCACGCCGTCTTCGCTGAGCACGATGTAGCTGTCCGAGAAGGCATCCAGAACGTGCTTGGTAGCGATCGGTACGATATCGAGCATATTCAGCTGGAAGATGGCGATTCCGTTGAGGGCCAGCGTGACGGTGAAGCTCAGCGGCGTTGCGGTAATCGGCACCTCGCTTCCGCTGAAGGTGGCGAACATACTGACAGCCAGCGGGCAGAGGCCGCTGATCGCCAGCAGGGAGAACTGCTTCCAATAGAGGGCGCTCTTGTTTTTCAGACCGAAGACGATCATGTAAACCACCGCGCCGATCAGGAAGATGTAGTTGGCAAGGCCGCTGACGATGATGTACGGGCCGAAGACAATCTCGCTTCGCACCACCGAAAAGGTTTCGTAGTAAAGATGGTGGAGGGGATTGGTCCAGGCCAGGAGGATCGTGATCACCGGCAGGACAAAGAGAAGCTTGAACCATTTCGGAAGCGTTTCCCGTCCGGATACAAAGGTGACGGCGATGCAGAGATAGAGCGGCGAGCAGAGTGCACCGCCCGGCTGCATCAGACAGTCAAGGATGTAGAAGGCGTTCTGGTGCGTCTCCGGCACAAAGCGCATGATAATCAGCTGAATGATCCAGCTGGCATAAGCCGCCGCCAGAATAAGATAAAGCCGATGCAGAGTCCGCCGCTTTTTCTGTGCCGACATACTCCAGCAGAAGAAGACAATCAGCAAAAACAGGGCCGCAAGAAAGATACCGACCGACAGGTTGGATACCATGACTTACTCTCCTTTGATGAATTCTTTCAGAGCCGTCTCAAGACAGATCGGCGCCTCGCAATAACCGACAGAGGCAAGCGCCGCCGCGGTTATCCGGCTGTCAACCAGGATGGCATCCCTTACAGCCTCCATCTGGAGGTACTGATTGAGGACCATCGCTGCCAGCGCCCGCTTATCTTCGGTCATCGGGCTGGTAAGCGCAGCGCAGAAGGCATCATCCGGAACTGTGACAGCCCGGCTTCCCGCCGCCTTGAGGATCTCGCCGAGCGTCGGCGGGCATCCGTTCTGAATATGGAAGACCGTACCGTCGGCCTTCGTAAGGGCCAGCACGCGGGAGGCGGCTAAATCGACCGGCATGATATCCAGCGTGATCTCCTCGCCCGAGACAGGACAGCATCCGAGCCGATCCAGCCCCTTCAGGAAGAGATAGAAGGCATTGGAATCGGGATTATTCTGGAATTTTCCGTCTTTCTGGCGGCCGACCAGTCGGCCGAGGCGGAAGATTTTCGCCTTCAGTCCTTCCCGCATGGCGGCATGGACCAGCTCCTCGGCACGGAATTTCGTGCGGACATAGACATTGCGCTCCCAGATCTGACCGATATCAAGGTCATCCTCGGTGAAGACAACGCCGCGCGAGCCGTCCTTCATTTTATCCCCGCTGACACTGCAGGTGGACATATGGTAGAAGGCGGCAGAGGCTTCATGGGCCAGCTTCAGCAGGCGTGCGGTAGCCTCCACGTTGATTTTACGGTGGGAATCGTCATCCTTTGCATAATGACGGACATCGGCGGCACAGTGATAAATCGCACCGGTGCGCGCGGCAAGATCATCATACACGGCCTCATCAAGGCCCAGCCGATCCGCCGTCAGATCACCGTCAAGCACCGTGATGTCTGCGCAGAGCGATTCACCCTCCGCACCGAAATACGCGCTCATCGATTCCAGAAGATGCGCACGTCCGCCCCGTACAAGGGCATGGATTCCATTCGCTCCGCCCCGCACCAGCGCGGCTAACAGATGGCTTCCGAAGAACCCGGATGCGCCGGTAATCAGAATCAACGGCTTCTTTTCTTCCGCTGAAGGCACGGGACCCGGATCCGCTTCGGGCATGGAGCGGGCGGACAGCAGCGCAGACTGCGCAGCCGCCGTCGGATTCTCGTAGAAATCACCCAGCGACATCTCGAAATGATCGTTGTAATAATGGCTGAGCACGGTCAAAGCCGCCAGCGAGGTTCCGCCCTGCGAAAAGAAGGTTCTGGAGAGGTCCGCCTCGCGGCCGAGCACCCTGGTCCAGACGGATGCGACATACGCTTCACTTCCGGGTACGGGCGCATTCCCGTCATCCGGAATGACCGATCGCTCCGACGCCGGTTCCGGTGCGGCTTTTACCGCATCGCCGCCTGGCAGGATGCCGTTTTGGGCCCATTCTCTTAACTTCACGCGATCAATCTTATTGGTCGCGGTCAGCGGCATTTTATCGATCCGGTACAGGCGTGAGGGCACCATGTAAGCGGGAAGCTTCCCTGCAAGGGATGCCAGAATCGCCTCATCGCCCGGCGCATTTTCATCGCAGACGAGGAAGGCAAACAATTCCTGATTGTCGCCCAGCCCTCGTACGGCATCGGCGGCGGCCTGACGGATACCGTCGATTGCCTCAAGCGTGCCGGAGATCTCGGACAGCTCCACGCGCTGACCGTTCATTTTGATCTGCTGATCCCGCCGTCCGATGTAATCAAACCGCCCGTCGGTGCGAAGCCGTACGAGATCGCCGCTTTTGTACATCTTTTCGCCGGGGAAGAAGGGATCGTCCGTGAAGGACTGTGATGTCAGCTCATCGAGACCGATGTAACCCGCCGACAGGCATTCGCCGGCGATATACAGCTCTCCGACAGCCGTCGGGAGCACCGGCTTTTTCTCTTCATCCAGCACATACAGGCGTGTGTTGGCCAGCGGCTTTCCGATCGTAATCTCACCGCCGGGCGCGATAGCTCCCATCGTGGTAAAGACGGTCGCCTCCGTGGGGCCGTACATATTCATCAGGATACCGTCGGTCACCGAGTGGAACTTGTCTGCCAGCGTGCGGGTCACAACTTCGCCGCCGAGAAGCACAATCCGGATACCGGCGGCCGCGCGGCAGAAATCCTCGCTGCCAAGGCACATCCGGAGCCGCGAGGGAGTCATCTCAGTGATACCGGCATGATAATCGGCGATCAGACGGCCGAGCTTCCAGGGAAGCATCATCTCCTCCTCATCGGCCAGCACAACCGTCCGGCCGAGGGCGAGGGCAATCAGAGTTTCGACGATAAAGCAGTCGAAAATCGCATTGGTCGAGCAGAGCACGCGGCCCTCAATCGGATCAAGCAGCGATTTCATCTGTGAGGTCAGATTGGATACGGAACGGTGGCGGAGCATAACGCCCTTGGGCTGACCGGTCGAGCCGGAGGTGAACAGCACATTCACCAGCGAGTCGGGACCGACAGGACGGTCGGCATAGGATTCGCACTCCCCTTCGGGCAGCTCCATGAGCGGGCAGGCCGGCACGTCTCCCGTGAAGGGCGGAAGCGAGCCGTCATGCACCAGCACCGCCGCATCGGCAAGCGTAAGCATCGACAGCATCCGTGCCTGCGGCAGGCTCGGAACAAGGAACATATAGGAGCATCCGGCCTTCAGAACGCCGAGCATCGCCGCGATCATATCCGGCGTGCGGGCAAGACAGAGCGCGATGCAGGAACCCGCTTCGATTCCGGATGCCTCGATTTCATGGGCGATCCGGCAGGCGCGGCGCTCGATCTGCCCAAGGGTGTATTCTTCCCCGTGCCAGATGACAGCAGCGGAATCGGGGGAACTGGCGGCCCTCATCTTCACCAGCCTGTGAATCGGCCGGCCGTCAAAGGGAGTCACCGCGTAATTCGGCCCCTCAAGATATCGCTCCCGGTCGTCGTTTGAAAGGATCGGCAGCTCGCCGATCACGGGATTTACGGCTTTTGTCAGCGAGATGAGCGCCGTTTCTACACAGCGGCCCCAGAGAGCCACGGTATCCCGGTTGAACAGCGAGGAGGCATAGGAGAAGCGAAGCACTCTTCCCTCTCCCCGCTTTGCGATCTCCAGAATCAGATCCATCTTGACCGTGTGGGTCGGGATCGACTGAAAATGCATCGGCGATCCGTCCAGCGTGAAGGAATTCTCGTCCACCGGGCTCTGGGTCAGCATCACCCGATAGAGGGAATTCTGTCCGGCGCGGTCGGATGTGAGCGCCGCGAGGATTTCTTCCAGCCCCACAGCGGTATGATCGAGCATTCCCATCACCGCTTGTCCGACCTTTGCCAGCCAATCGTCCTTCTTTTCGGAGTGATCGATGACAAAACGGAGCGGGAGAGTTTTGATGAAGGGACCGGCAATTTTCTCGCTGCCCGGAAGCTCCCGCCCGGCGCAGGGTGTGCCGATCACGAAATCCGCGCGGCCGGTCAGAGCCGACAGAACCAGCGAAAAGGCCGATGCCATCAGGACAAATTCGGATACCTCTCCCTCGCGGCAGAAGCGCTCCAGCTCACGGCAGAGCCAGTCCGGGAGCGGATGCTCCCACTCGCCGCCGGCAAAATCAAAGTCCTTGCCTTTGGGGTTGTCCGTTGGCAGAAGAAGCGGATCGGGAAGCTCACGAAGCTTGTCCTTCCAATAGGCAAGATCGCCGTCCCGATCGCCCGGATCGGCTTCACAAGCGGCCAAATAATCGTAGAAATCTCCGGTATCGGCCACAGGCTTTGCGCAGTAGAAGCGATCCAGCCGCTCAAGAATCAGCGGGGTGCTCATGCCGTCACCGATGATGTGATGGCCGTCCAGCAGCAGATACCATTCGCCCTCCTTCGACTGCCATACGGCCGCGCGAAGAAGCGGAGCCGCCGACAGATCAAACGGGCGCACAAAAGCCTCACAGGCCTCATCGAGCGTTGCGGCCTGCGGCTCCTCCAATACAAATGTGACGTGATCGGCAATTACGGCAAACACGCCTTCGGTTGTCTGCACAAAAGAGGTTGCAAAAATCGGATCCGCGTGGATCATCGCCTCAAAGGCCGCCTGCAGACGGGCCTTGTCCGGCGCCTTTTCCAGACGGAAGGCGCCCGGCATATTGTAGGCAAGGCCGGTGGGATCCAGCACCGACTGGACATAGATGCCCTGCTGAATCGGCATCAGCGGATACTTATCGCGGCGGGGAGCCTTGACAATCCGGCGGGCAGGTGCCGAAATCCCCCGCTTTTCGTCGATCAAAGCGGCAAGGCGCGCGGCCGTGCGGCAGGCATACAGATCGCCCGGACGAAGCCGGATTCCATACTGCTCCTCGATCTGCACAAGGCAGGTCAGCATATTCAGCGAGCTTCCGCCCGACAGAAAATAGTCGCTTGTGATGGTAAGATCGTCCTTTTCCAGCACCGCTGCGAAAATCTCCAGTATGCCGCGCGCGGTATCGGTGCCCGTTCCCTCCTCTGTGTTCATCTCGGGAAGCGGCAGAGCGCTCTCGTCAATCTTGCCGTTGGCATTAAGGACAAAGGCATCCACTCTTACAAGGTAAAGCGGAATCATATAGGAGGGCAGATAGGTCGCCAGATGCGATAAAAGCTCCGACTGAGAAAACTCCTGCTCCGCCGTGTAATAGCCGCCGATGACCGGCTGGCCGCCGATCTCGGAAATCTTTGCATAAGCGCTGTGCACGCCCGGATAGGCTTCAAGGCAGGAGGAAATTTCGGACAGCTCGATGCGCAGACCGCGAAGCTTGACCTGACGGTCGGCACGGCCCATCAGCACGATTTCACCGTCCGGCGTCCAGTACGCAAGATCGCCGGTATCGTAGATCCGCTCCTTCCAGACAAAGGGACTGTCGCCGAAGACCTTTCCGGTCAGATCCGCACGGCCCCGGTAGCCCCGGCCCACGCATTTGCCGCCGACAAACAGCTTGCCGCGGCCGCCGATGGGCAGAGGATTCATCCATTGATCCAGTACATACATCCGGCAGTTGCCGAGCGGCTGACCGACGGTGATCTTATCCGCCGCCGACAGTTCCTTCATGGAAACGGCAACGGTGGCCTCGGAAGGGCCGTACTGGTTGTAGATCCGCGCCTTGGTGCAGGCCTTCAGCTTCCGGAGCAGCTCCGGCGTGAAGGGCTCACCGCCGCAGACAATCGCGGACATCCGGTGAAGCACCCGACGGAAGACATCGTTTTTCAGGAAAGCCGACAGGCGGGAGGGCGTGATCGCCATGAAATCGACGGCATAACCGTTCATCAGCGCGGCCAGACGCTCGGGGCGGCCGGTTTCGTCCTCCTCGGGAAAGACAACCGTGCGGCCGCACAAAAGCGCCGCCATGCTCTCCAGCATGAAGGCATCAAAGCCGATATTGCAGATGGAAAGCACAGCGCCCGGGCCGTATACCCCTTCCATCTCCTGTGCGAAATTGAGAAGACCAAGCTGGGTGATTTCAACGCCCTTGGGCTCTCCGGTACTGCCGGAGGTGTAGACGACATAGGCAAGCCGCTCGGCGGGATTATCGACCGTGCAGACGGGGGACGGCAGCGCATAGCTCTCCTCCAGCGTGTCGGTGTACAGAACGGGAATCGCAAGTCCTTCGCACCGCGAACGGTTCCGATTATCGGTAATCAGCGCCGCGGCTCCGCTCTTTTCAAGCACCGCGCGGATCCGTCCGTCGGGCAGACTTTCGGATAAGAGCACAAAGGCACCGCCGGTTTTGAGAACGGCCGTCATCGAGGCGGCAAGCTCAAAGCTTCTTGGAAGGAGAATGGCAATCAGCGGACACGGTTCCGTTACTGCCGCCGCGATGCCGGCTGCATAACGGTCGCTCTTTTCAAAGAGAGCTCCGTAGGTCAGCCGCTCGCCCCGGCAAATGATTGCCGCGCGGTTGGGATGGCGGGCATTGTGTTCCCGGAGCGCCGCATAGACCGAACGCTCCTCCAGAAATTTATCGGTGCGGTTGAAGGTATACAGAACCTCTTCCTTCTGCTCCAGCGAGAGAACGTTCAGCGCATGGATCGGCCGGTCAGGATCGGCCAGCGCCTCGCTTAAAATATGACAGAGATTCTTATGCAGTTCCCGGATTTCGTCCTCGGTGAAGAACTGCGCCAGATAATCGTAATCGACGGCATAATGGCGGTGACTTGTCAGATTCGTCAGATGAATCGTCAGCTGCTCGGCCTGATAGCCGCAGTAATGCCAGCGGCCGGAGATGGAAACCGAGGCATCCCGGCTTTCAAAGATTTTGCTGTCCTGATAGGAGAGCGCGATATGGAAAAGCCGCTCGCCGCCATTAAGCTCGCTGATATGCGAGAAGGGATAGCGCTGATGGCGCAGAAGCTCCATCCACGCATCGGCCAGCTCCGCGCCGAATTCGTTGAGCGATTTGGCATCGTCGATCTCACCAAGGAACGGAAGCGTGGTGACAAACATTCCCGTGCTCTGCTTGAAGATATAATTGGTGCGGTTGAAAATCGGCACGCCGATCGTGAAGGGAGATGCACCGCCGATCCGCTTGAAATAGATGGCCAGTGCCATGCAGAAGACGGAAAAAGGCGCAACCCGCTTTTCTTCGCAGTATGTATAAATCGCATGGTTGAGAATCTCGGGAAGTTCAAAGCTCAGCCGCTGTCCGACCGGGCTGATTGCCGCGCTGCTGACATTTTTGAGCACGGTCGGCTCCGCGGCGCCGGACAGAATCTTCTTCCAGTATGCCGCGTCGCGCCCGTATGCGCGGGAGGCAAGATACTCCTGCTCCTCCTTTACATGAAGCTCGTAATCGGGCGCATCCTCAATGGCGGGCTCCTTCCCGCCCAGCAGATCGAGATAGACGGAGGCAATCCGGTTGCAGAGAAGGATCATCGACCAGCCGTCCGAGATGATATGGTGAAGCTTGACTAAAAGTCCGCCGCCGGCTTCGCTGTCCTTGAAAAGGACAAAGCGGTAGAGCGGTCCGCCGAACAGCGGAATCGGCTCATGTGTAACGGCGCTCTCCCAGTTGGCGATGCCGTCGGGGCCGCTGCTCGAAAAATCGTAGATGGGAAACTCCTCCGGCGTGTGAGGCGCGTGAAACTGAAGGATTTCCCCTTCCTGCTCGATCAGCCGTGTGCGCAGGGTGGAATCGTGCGACAGCACGGTATCCAGCGTCTTTTGCAGGATCACAAAATCCAGCCGTCCCCGGATGTGTACCGTCGTGCAGATATTGTTCACCGACGTTGAACGGAGCGAACGCTCGAGATTCAGAATATTCAATTGGCTCAGCGACAGCTTGAAGGGCCGGCTGTTTTCATTTGAATTCATACTTCTGTTTCCTTCTTTTCAGCGTTTTCGGGGATCGGTGCGAGGCGGTACTGACCGCCGCCTGCCGATTTGGCAAGATAGAGCGCGCGGTCCGCCGCATTGAACAGCGTTTTATAATCGCATCCGCCATCAAGACAGAGCGCGGCTCCGACGGAGCATCCGATCCGGGCTTCCTTGTTTGCGGCAAAGCGGAGTGCACCCAGCTCGGCAATCACCGTTTCACAGCGGCGGCTTATCAGCTCACAATCACAGGTGCCCTTCATAAGGACAAAAAATTCATCGCCGCCGATCCGCCCGACAATATCCCCGGAGCGGAAGAGTCTGCGGATGGTTTCGGCCACCCGGATCAGAACCGTGTCGCCAAACATATGGCCCCAGGTATCGTTGACCGCCTTGAAATCATCCAGGTCGATCACCAGTATTGCACAGCACGGCTCGGACTGGGCCAGATATTCCTCCGCCAGCTGACGGGAGGAGGCGGCGTTGAGAATCTTCGTCAGCGAATCCTGGGAGGCGCGCAGGCAGAGCGAGCCGATCATCTGCTCATTGCGGTCCAGCCGCTCCTGCAGCTCTGCCATCGATTCCGCACTCTCCTGTGTGCGCGCACCGGTATACGGCGCAGGAATCAGGAGCATCCGGTGAAGATTATCGGACTTTTCAAGCGTTATATGGAGGCCCCAGAAGGGCGATCCGTCTTTTTTTGTAAAGGGAGCCAGCACATCCGTCTGTCCGGAAGCGATCGCTTCGGCCGCTCCCATGGAATCCGTCCCAAGCAGCGTATCCGTGGGCTTCCCCTCAAGCTCCGACTCCCCGTATCCGAGAAGGGCTGACAGCGCGGCGGTATCGACAAGGCGATTCTCTGCCGCATCAAAGCCGTACAGCGTGCCGATTCCGGCTGCTATCTTATCCATTGCAGATTCTCCTTATCGTCGGGCTCGATCGGGAAGACTTCAAAATTGAGGCCCAGCTCGAGCCGGGATACCTTCTTGTGATAGGCAGAGGCAATCCGGGCACAGACTTTTTCGGTATTCTCGTAATTGGCGTGCGGAAGCATGAATACGAACTGCGAATTGCTGCAGGCCGTGGCCGAATCGCCGCGGCGCAGGGAGCAGCGGATGGCATCCTCCAGCGCAAGGCGGAGCTTTTCCCACCGCTTTTCATCCGATTCGGCAACGCGGATCCCCTTCATCGTGACCAGAGCCAGATGGACCGCAATGCCGCTTCGCATCACCGAGCGTGCCATCGACTGATAGAGCACGCGGAAGAAATCGAAATCGCAGATCAGCGCTCCCAAGCGGGAATCCTTCTCGTTCAGGCTCTCGCGCAGTACCTCGGCTGTCAGAGCCGATTGAGCGCCGCAGCGGGCCGCCTCCGCATAATAGGCACGGGTTTCATCGGAGGGGACAATACCCAATTCCGACTGGAACCGGTCGCGCAGACGGGTATAGACCTCCATCGCTTCCTTGTATTTCTTCAGAGCGATGCAGGCCGCCATCAGACGGCAATGGATCTCCTCATGGAAGGGCTCAACAGCGGCTGCTTTCCGGCAGAGCTGCAGAATATCCTCATGCTGCCCGGCCGCCTCCAGCTCCGGAAGGGTGCGAAGAAGCAGATCCATATAGAGATTGTGAAAATAGACCGCATGGGGCGTGACCCAGAACTCAGATGAAAAGGAGGCAAGAAATTCGCCCCGGTACAGCCCCAGAAGCCCGGCGGCAAGACCGGGATCCTCCCCGTCCGCAAGGGCCTCACAGCGGCGGCTGAATTCCTCGGTATCCATGTGCATGGCAACATCGCCGTTCCAGCAATAACCGCCGTCAATGTGAAGAATCAGCTGCTTGCCGGCACCCTTATAAAGCCGCTCAAGCTCACGGCGGAGCCGGTACAGAAGCGTCTTGATCGCGCCGGGCGATGCCGCCTCACACTCCTCCTCCGACCAGATAACCCCCAGCAGCTCGGCGGGCTTGACAATCCGGTCATGGTGGAACAGCAGATAGGCCAGCAGGAGCCATACCTTGCGCTGGCGGCTGTCCGTTTCCCGGATACAGTTCTCCCCCGCACGAACGGTAAGCTCACCGAATAAATTGACTTGAATTTCTGGCATTTTTCTGCCGCCTTTCCGCAGATTCCCGCAAACCGGGTCAGCGCATAGTTATAGATAATATTATTATATCACAAGTTCGGTAATTGTACAAGACTTTTTTCGATATTTTTCAAAAAAAACATCCCGCAGCTTTTGTCTGCGGGATGAAAGGTATCAGCATCCGAGCTGCTTTGCCATCTGCTCGGGATGATCGGCGTAGGCAATCGCCGTTTCAGCCGTAATCCGGCCTTCCCGGCACAGAGCCAGAATCGCCGCATCCATGGCGATCATGCCCTCGGCGCGGCCGGTCAGAATCGCATTTTCGATCTGATGGTTCCGGTTGTCGCGGATCATACTGCGGATGGCGGAATTGATGTGCATGATCTCAAAGGCGGGTATGCTTGTGCCGTCCTTTGCGGGGAGCATCTGCTGGGATACCACCGTCTTCAGCACGGTGGCCAGCTGGAAGCGGAACTGCTCCTTATCGGATCCGGAAAAATTGTCGATCACGCGGTCGATGGCGTGGACGGCGCCCTTGGTATGCATCGTGGCAATGACCGTATGGCCGGTTTCGGCGGCCGTGATCGCCGTGCGGATGGTCTGGGGATCCCGCATCTCACCGAGCAGAATGACATCCGGAGCCTGCCGCAGACAGGCGCGGAGCGCGGACAGGCAGTCGGCGGTATCAACAGCAATTTCGCGCTGGCTGACGATGCTCATCTGATTGCGGTGGAGGTATTCGATCGGGTCCTCCAGCGTGACAATATGGCAGTCCCGGGTCCTGTTGATCCGGTCGATGATGCAGGCCTGGGTGGTCGATTTTCCGCTTCCGGCCGTACCGGTAAAGAGAATCAGACCGCTTGTCACCGAAGCCAGCTTCATCACCTCGCCTGAAATGTGGATCGCCTCCCAATCGGGGATATCGAAGGATACCACGCGGACAACGGCGGCCATTGAGCCGCGCTGGCGGTAGGCATTCACACGGAAGCGGGCGAGTCCCGGCACCGCAAAAGCAAAATCGTCGTCGCCCGTGTCAAGATAGCTCTCGATCGGCCGGTTCGCCGCCTTATAGATCTCGCGAATCAGCGTTTCGGTATCCGGCGGCAGAAGGCGGTCATCCTCCAGGCGGCTGATATGCCCCTCCAGCTTCAGGCTGATCGGCCCGCCGGCGACAAGAAAGATGTCCGATGCCTGCTCCAGCACCGCTTTTTCCAGAATATCCAGCAAATGCATCATGATGTTTCACCCGGTCATTGCAGGGCAATGACACTCCTTTTTCGTAATTTATCCGGCCTGCCTGGCTTATTCGGCCCCGGACACAGCCTGGCATCTTACAATGTGCCAGCCTTCCCCGTCCTTAACAATTTCGGCCTCCAGGGTGAGGGAATCGGTAATCGGGCAGGTATAGAAATACCGGTCCCCCTGCTTCTTCACGCCGGCGGGAAGCTCCCCCGACCGGATTTCGGCAAGGATCCGCTCTGCCTCCGAGTCGGCTGTATAGTAGGCCGCCGCGGCTCCGGCCGAAGCCTCTGCCGCCCGCTTATCCTGAGCGGCCGCCCCGAGCACCGTCAGCGAAAAGACGCCGAGAAGAAGCGATACAAAGATCACAAGCAGCGAGGCTGCTCCGATCGGAAGCATAACGGGTGCGGATTTATCCTTCATTCTCAACCCTCCTCTGCCAGCTGACCGTGATTTCAAGCAGCACGTCTTCCCCGCAGGCAGCCGTTATCCGGGCCGCGCCCAGAAGGGCATGGCCGGAATCCGTCGGGGATGCTGTCACGGCGATTTCCATCCCGTGGGGATTGGATCGCACCAGAAGCCCCTCCCCGTTCAGCTCACCGCCGATCACACCGGCGGCCGCCGCAAAATCGCCCCGGACATCCTTCAGGGTTTCCGCCATGTTTTCGGCGGCTGCAGCCGCCCATTCCAGCGACCGGGCCTCGCGGCCGATCTCTTTTGCCTCTGCAAAGCCGCGCAGGGCAAGAACAGCCGCCAGCGAAAAGAGCAGAATCATGCAGAGCTGCTCAAGTATCAGCAAAAACGAACGGTTCTTCATGGGAGCACCTCCGAAAAACTGCGGAGGGTCAGAATCCGCATATCCTCATGCCCGCCCGTATGAGTGAAGACGGCCGTCAGCCGACCGCTCTCCAGGGTGAAGGAAAGCGTGTCAAGCGGGGTCAGCCGCTGTCCGTCTTCCCTTGAAAATTCCGCTTCATGGGGCGCAAACAGCTCATACAGCCAGCCGCCGTGGGCATAAATCCGTGTTGAATAGAGCACGCCCTCGTATTCCTCCAGATAAAAGAAGGTATCGCCGGAGCCGCGCGGCGCTTTCTCATCGAAATCACCGACAAAGCACCTGCCGGCCGCATCGCTCTGGCGCACGCGCATGGCAATATAATCGGCGGCCGTACGCTCCTCCCAGGCCGTCCGATCGGCCTCCACATTTCCTTTATACAGCCCCGCGCCCGCAAGAAGCACGGCGGATGCAAGAATGACAAATACCGCAAAGAGCACCAGCGGCGCGGCGATGCTGATATCCAGATGTTTCTTCATTTTCCGCGCACCAGTACCGTAATATCGGGCATCAGATTCGAGCCGACATATTCATATTTTACATCAAAGGCCTCCCGATCCCAGATCAGACCGCGCCTTGCAATCAGCGCTTCGGCATCGCGCGGATAGGCGCCCTCCAGCGCATAGCAGTCAATCGCCGCCCGCCGAAATGCCTCCTCAAGCCGCTCCTTTTCGCTCTCGCGCCGACCGTCATCCGCCTCCCGGATCGCAAGGGTAAAAAAGGCGAGAATCAGCACCGGGATCAGCAGAGCGGCAAGCCATCCGAACCGGTGAATTTTTTGTGTATGCATCGATTCACCCGATCGCTTTCATGACGCCCAGCAGCGGGAGCATAACGCCGAGCAGCAGAATACCGACCAGCACGGAGGTGATAAGGACCATTGCCGGTTCCACCATCATAAGCCTTGCCTCCAGCGCCGCCTGCGCCTCCTCCGTCACACGGGATGCCAGTTTCTCCAGCACCGCATCGGCCTGTCCCGTCCGCTCACCGACGCCGAGGAGGCGAAGATCGGCCGCCGTGAAAATGCCGGCCTCTCCCAGCGCATCGGCAAGACTTCCGCCTTCCTCCAGCACACGCAGGCCCGCATCGCACCGGTGAGCGGCCGCCGGGCAATCCGCGACCCGCTCTTTGGCAAGGACAAGCCCCTCCTGCGGGGTCAGCGAACCGGATACGGCGGCGGCCAGCGCCTGTGCCATCGCGGCGGAATTCATCCGGCGGGCAATGCCGCGATCGCCGATTCTCCGCCGCACAAATCGCGCCATGGATGCCTTCGCGCCGGGAATCATCCATACAACCAGGATGGCAAGCACCAGAACCGCCAGCAGAATTTCGATATACGGCAGAGCCGCGCCAAGGGCTTTTCCAAAATGCAGAAGGGCTCCTGCCGCCCCGTCCAGCCCGCTTCCCAGCGAGCGGTAAACTTCATCAAATACCGGAAGCACCTTCGTGATCAGAATCACCAGCACCGCCAGCATGACAAATCCCAGCACCAGAGGATAGATCATCGTGTGGGTCAGCATCCGCCGCGTCTCTTTCCGGCGCTCGTGATAGGCAGCCAGAGAAGCCAGCGTTTTTGCGGGATTGCCGGCTCTCTCACCGGCCATCATCATGCCGATATCCGAAGCCGTAAAGCATCCGGCCTCTTTCATCGCATCGGCAAGCGGGCATCCGCTCTCCAGCGTATCGGCCATCGAGGCATACAGCGCAGCCTCGTCCCCGTCAAGAAGCCGCAGAGCCTCCGCCATCGGAATGCCGGAGCCGCAGTAAAGCGCCAGACGGCCGTACAGCGAGGCAAGATGGGAATGTGTCAGTTGTACTTCCTTCATTGGGCACCTCGGTCAGTAGATATATTTGGACGTATAAACAACGCCGTCCATGCCCGTGCCCTGCCCCGATGAGGCAAAGGTGGGATCCATGCGCTGCCATTTCACGCCGTCGAAGAAGATCGCACCGTCAATCCAGCCCTGATCGGGGGTCCAGACGCTGATCCATGCGTGATACTGCGAATCGGCATAGCCGACCACCAGCTTGCAGGCGATTCCCTGCGAGCGGAGCATTCCGGCCATCAGCGCGGCATAATCAAAGCAGATGCCCTTCTTTTCGGCCAGCACCCGATCGAGATCCGGCAGGTATCCGCTTGCAACCGTCGCCGCCTTGGCGTAATCGTAGGTGATCGTCCCGGTGACGAAATTGTAGATTGCCTCGACCTTTTTGAGGGTATCGGAGATCCCGGCCGTCAGCGAAGCGGCCTTATTCATGGTGTTGTGGGCATTTTCGTAGTTCACATATTGATTCGGCCGCAAAAACGGAGCGAATTCATCCCGCAGAGAGGCCTCAAAGGCGTGCGCCAGCACCGCCGCATAGCGATTGCCGGACACATTGCGGAAGACGGTCAGCCGATAGCTTCCGCTTCCGTCGGAGAGCGGGAAGACCGTCCACTCGCCGGGCTTCAGATTGTAGGTGTATTCGGTGGCGGGGCCTTGGATTTTCACTTTCATCCGCTCGGTGCCGGATGCAGGCGTGCGCACCATCACATAGCCGTCCTCACTGTGGGAGTAATCCAGCCGCGCATCCGCCGTTTCGTGCACGCGGATACCGGAGGCTTCGGGCCGCAGAAGGATGATCTTCGCCGGCTCAAGCAGCTCCTCCAGCTTCTCGCCTTCCAGGGCGGGACCGCTGACATCCGGCTCGGTTTCAACGGCGACGGGACAGCCGCAGACATCGCATTTTCCGTTTTTGTTGGTATCGTAGTGACCGCCCTCACGAAGGGACAGGCCGCAGGTGCAGACATACCAATGCGTATTGTCATCCCAGCGGATCTTGCCATCCGGCGCGTGCGAATGCGGTGGATCTGTGACCGCATCGGTTGTATCCGCATCGGTTGTATCCGCAGCGGTTGTGTCCGCTTCGGTTGTATCCGATTGGGTTGTATCCGCATCGGTTGTATCCGCATCGGTTGTATCCGCCTCGGTTGTGTCCGATTCGCTTGTATCCGTGTCGGTTGTATCCGCATCGGTTGTGTCCGCATCGGTTGTGTCCGCATCGGTTGTATCCGATTCGGTTGTGTCCGCATCGGTTGTATCCGATTCGGTTGTGTCCGCATCGGTTGTGTCCGTATCGGTTGTATCCGTATCGGTTGTATCCGTATCGGTTGTGTCCGCATCGGTTGTGTCCGCATCGGTTGTGATGGGCCCCGTGAGCGGCGGTGCGGTATCCGGAGCTTCGGCCTCGCGATGGCGCGCGATCAGCTGACCGACGGCAATGCCGATCAGAAGCAGGGCGGCCGCCCCGACAAGCAGGGCGGGAAGAGTCTGTTTTTTCATCGTTTATTCCTTAAAAACCGGCATTTTTCCGGCTTGTTTTCACATATGTCCATTATAGCACACTTGCCGTGGAATGTCAACACAGGCCAGCAAAAGTTCTTCAGATCCCGTATTCCTTCCGCCATGCGGTGGGCGGCATCCCGCAGGCATTCCGGAAGGCGGTCGAAAAATAATAAACATTCTCGAATCCGCACCTTGATGCGATCTCGCCCACCGTAAAATTTGTGCCCAGCAGCAGCCGCTTGGCCAGCCGCATCCGCTCCGCGTTAACAAAGTCGCCGACCGGGCGTCCGAACTCCCGCCGGAAATGCCAGTTCAGCGTGGAGGGATTGGTTCCAACCGCCCGACAGATGGAATCAATCCGGATCGGCCCGGACAGATTACGGTGAATATAATCCACCGCCGCCCGGATCCGCTCATCCTGTGACATCACGCCCTCCCGCTCCGCCGTGGGACGGGCGGCAAGATAGAGCTGAAAGAGGATGTCCTCCAACAAATGCCGCTTGTAATAGACCATCGGCCGGTCGGTGCAGTCAAGAATCGCCTCATATTGGCTGATCGAGGATAAAAAACGGGCCTTGTCGGCAAACTCCACCTTGCCGGTGGGAAGCGGCAGGGCGAAGGGACATTTTTCGTTGATCCGGAATTTGATGTATACAAAGACAATCGGATCCATCACCCGGCGGCTGAAGCTTTCGCTGTCATTGAACAGAACGGTATCCCCGGCCGAAACCGTCTGGGGCCGGCCACCGAGATTCAGCGAAAAGGAGCCTTCCTTGATGTATAAAAGAGCGCAGGTCGGGTGAACGCCGTCGGAAATATCGAATTTTTCCCGGCGGGTCACCTTGCCTTCAATCAGAATAAACGGTGCTTCCATAAGACCTCCGTGTTGCTCGATTTTATAAATAATATTTTATCATATCCGATTGCATTTGTAAAGATCAAGTTGTATAATTAAGAAAAACACGCATCGAAAGGATTTCCTGTTTTCATGCAGATACCGTTTGAAATTCAAAAATCGCTGAAGGCCGACGTTGTGATCGCCGGAGGAGGTGTGGCCGGGATTGCGGCCGCCGTTTCGGCCGCACGGAGCGGCGCCGATACCCTTCTCATCGAGGCCGGCCCGTACCTCGGCGGCACCGCTACCGCCGGTCTTGTCGGCCCGTTCATGAGCTGTCTGGATCCGGACGGACACATTCCGCTGATCCGCGGTTTCTTTGAAGAATTCTGTGAAAGAATGATCGCCGACGGCGGCGCAATCCCGTGGCGCGATTGTCCGGGCGGCGATTCCCGCAGCGGCTACCGTACAGCCGGGCACATCGGTGTCACCCCCTTCGAGCCGGAGTGCTTCAAGCGCACCGCTGACCGTCTGTGCCGGGAAGCCGGGGTGCGTCTTCTCTGCCATACCCTGCTTGTCGGTGCCGAAGTGAAGGACCGGAAGATTGCCGCTGTCTATACTGCCGACGGTGAAGCCTTCACCCGGATTGAAGGACACACCTTCATCGACTGCACCGGAAGCGCCGTCCTCGCCCACAAGGCCGGGGCCTCCGTCTTCCGCGGCGATGAAAACGGTTTTGTCCAGACCGCAAGCCTCTTCTTCCGGATCGACAACGTGGACGAAGCGGCACTGGATGCCTATATGAGTGAGCACACCGATGCCCGCAGCCGGAATTTCATGGATGAAATCGAAGCCGGCAGGCAAGACGGCAGCTTTCCCTGCGGAACCTCCAAGCTCCGCATTTTCAAAAATCCCGATGACAGCTGGACGGTCAACATGGCCCAGCACGATGAGGATTTTGACGAGCTGGATGCCGCCGAGGTCACGATGGCCGAGATTCTGCAGAGAGAGCAGATCGTGAAAATCGTCGCCTTTCTGCGAAAAGCGGTCCCGCCGCTGAAAAACATCCGTCTTGTTTCCACCGCCTCCTGCCTTGGCATCCGCGAATCCCGCCGGATGATGGGCCGGACCCTCTTCTGTGCGGGCGATCTGCTCGGCGGGCGGATGTTTGATGACCGGATCGCCGTCTGTGCCAATTCCATCGATGTTCACCAAAAGGTCGGTAACACCTACCGGGCATACACCGGAAGCCGCTATTCGATTCCGATGGGAGCGCTGATCTCCCGCGATCTCGACAACCTTCTGGCCGCCGGAAAGTGTCTGTCCGCCGATTCTCTCGCCTTTTCCGCTGTCCGGGTTATGCCGCCCTGCTTTGCCATGGGCGAGGCGGCCGGCATCTGTGCCGCGCTGGCCGCCATCCGCAAAAAAACCGTCCCCGCGATTCCGGTGACGGAGATTCAGAATGAAATTCTTAAACGAGGAGGCTATCTCGGATGAAAGTAACCGAATACATGACCCTCACCAATCCCAGCGAAGCGGTGCTGGGGCAGAAAAAAAGCTATCAGGGCTTCGCCGTCCACGGCGATACCGCCTTCCAGTATTTCCACAGCGGCCTTGTCGCCGCCTTTGATCTGAAAACACGCGCGCCCGAGCCGATCGCCGTCTTCAAGTTCGGATCCTTTGCCGACAACGAGCCGGACAAGCGCTATGCCAATCACGCCAATCAGGGAATGTTCGGCAAGGCTTTTTATGCCCCCGGCGATGAATTCCCGCTTCTTTATGTCACGGCCGGCAATTCCGGCGAGCAGGACGCGCTGGGATTTATCGGCCGGTGCACCGTCGAGCGGATCCTGCGCACCCCGGACGGCTTTACCTCCGAATGCGTGCAGACGATCGTCTACAACGACGAGGGCATCGGGGCAACGCCCTGGGAAACGCCCGGATGGGGCTGGTTCGCCCATTTTGCCGATACCGAGGGCGGCTGGTACTATACCCTCTCGGCCCGCTTCCGCACCACCACCGCCTTTATCGACAAATTCGATGAGAACCGCTACATCATCACGAAATTCCGCCTGCCCGAAAGAAAGGAAAAGGGCGAAACGGTGGTTCTCCATCCCTCGGACATCGTCGATCAGACCCTCTTTCCCTTCGACACCTTCTTTACGCAGGGCGGCGTGCTGAAGGACAACAAAATCTGGTACACCTTCGGCCTTGGCACCGAAACCTATCCGGACCGCATCCGGGTCTTCGATCTTGAAAAGCGGGAGATTGTCCTGCGGCTTGATCTCTCAGCTTCCATCTTCGGCGGCGAGGAGCTGGAGTGCATCGATTTCTATGACGGGAAGCTGCTTGTCAACACGCAGGCCGGCAAATTCTATCAGATCGAGCTGGATGCGGCCGAGCTTCCCCGCTGACTGCGACAATTTTCAAATATCCCTTGCAAAACGCGCGGCGGTATGGTATACTGAAAATACCAACCGCCGCGCGCGGATTTTCTGAAAGGACAGCTTTTCACAAGCTCCGGTTACAAACATGAAAAAGCTTACAGTCAAAGGCCGGTATCTGGCATGGGACGGGGGCGAGCCCTTCTTTTATCTTGCCGATACGGCATGGGAGATCTTCCACCGGCTGAACCGGGAGGAGATGCGGCATTATTTTGCCGAGCGTGCCCGTCAGGGCTTCACCGCCGTACAGGGCGTGGCGCTGGCCGAATTCGAGGGCCTGACCGTGCCGAATGCATACGGCCGCCTGCCCTTTCTCTTCACCGACGGAAAACCCGATCCGACCCGGCCGGATCTTGAGGGCGATGATTCCTATTGGGATCACGTGGACTTCGCCGTCGATACCGCCTGCGAATGCGGGCTGTTTATCACCCTGCTTCCCACCTGGGGCGACAAATTCAACTGCCTGCACTGGGGCAAGGGGCCGGAGGTCTTCACCGAAGAAAATGCATCTGTCTATGGCAGATGGATCGGCGAACGCTATGCAAAACGGGAGAATATCATCTGGATGCTGGGCGGCGACCGTCCGCTGGAGGAATGCCATAAGCGGATTGTCGGGGCAATGGCCGAGGGCATCCGTTCGGCCGATCCGAATCATCTCATCACCTTCCATCCGCCGGGCTGCCGCACCTCCCTTGAAACCGCCGGCGATCCGGATACCATCGATTTTCATACCTCCCAGACCGGGCACGGCATCGAGCTCTGCTATGAATCCGACCGGGTCATGCTTTCCATGGCATCCGCCTCCGATAAGCCGTACATGGATTCCGAGCCGCGCTATGAGGATCATCCGGCCTGCTTCAACGATAAAATCGGCTATTACTGGAACGCCGACGATGTCCGCCAGAATGCGTACTGGAATCTGATGACAGGCGTATGCGGCCACACCTACGGCAACCACTGCATCTGGAGCATGACAAAGGAGCCCTCCGCCTATTTCCCGTACACCTGGGAGGAAGCGCTCACCCATCCCGGTGCCGAGCAGATTCACCATATCCGCACGCTCCGAAAGCGTCACGATTACTTCTCCTTCCGGCACGCGCCGGAGCTGATCGGGTCAAATTATCCGGGCATGGGTCATATCGCGGCCGGCCGCGGCGACGGATACGGGTATCTCTATACCCCGCTCGGCCTGCCGATCACGGTGAACCTCTCCGCCTTCACCGGCTCCGATAAGCTCCGCGCCTCCTGGTTCGATCCCCGCACGGGAAACAGCGAAATCTTTGCCATCCTCCCCGCCGCCGGTCAAACCGCCCTCGTCCCGCCCTCGCAGGGCAAGGGCTGCGACTGGGTGCTGATTCTGGAAGAAGTATGAAGCAAACTTTCTTTTGTCAAAAGCGAACCAATCGCTGCCCCAATCTTGCATTCCGCCGTTTTTTGTGGTATAATTGCTCCAACAAACGAAAGGCGGAACGATTATGAAGCAGAAATACGATGTGGCCGCATATGTCTGGCCGGCCTTTACCGGCGATGAGCCGCGTGCAAGACTGTTCTGGAACGAAGGGGACGGCGAATGGCAGACCGTCCGCAATGCCAAAAAGAACGGCATAAACAAGCCGGGCGATTATGTCTGGGACCGCAAGCCGCTATGGGGCTATGTTAACGAGGCGGATCCCCGCGTCATGGAGATGGAGATCGCCTGCGCCCATGAGCACGGAGTCAATGTCTTCATCTATGACTGGTACTGGTACGATGACCGTCCGTTTCTGGAGAATTGCCTCAACGACGGCTATCTCAAGGCGAGAAACAACGATCTGGTCAGGTTCTATCTCATGTGGGCCAATCACAATGCTTCCCAGATGTGGAACATTGAGCTGTCGGATTCCCTTCCAAAGGATGTCATCTGGCGCGCCGATGTGACACCGGCGATCTTCCGCAAGCTGATCGGCCGCTGGATCGAAAAATATTTCACGCATCCGTCCTACTATAAGATCAACGGCGAGCCCGTCTTCATGATCTATTCGGTTACCACGCTCCTGAAAAGCTTCGGCGGAAGCGACGGGGCGCGTGCCGCTCTGGATGAATTCCGCGGGGAGGTCAAACGGGCCGGCTTCCCCGGGCTCCATCTGCAGGCCGTGTACAACGCCTTTGAAGGCTTCGACTATGACGGCCGCTATGGCGGCAGAGCGGGCGATCTCTATACCCTGCTCGGCTTTGACAGCGTTTCGCATTATAACATGGGAAAGCAGTCGGAGCGAAGCTGTGACTATACCCGGATGATCCGCCTCCACCAGGCGGGCTATGATGAAATGGATGCCGCCGGCCGCCTGTATTTTCCGCAGGTATCGCTCGGCTGGGACAACAATCCCCGCTATCGCAGCTTCCGCCCGCACATCATGAAAAACAACACGCCGGAGAATATCAAAAAGGCGCTTCTGCAGGCCAAAGCCTATGCAGATTCCCACCCGCTCCCCTCCCCTCTCGTTGTAATCAACAGCTGGAACGAGTGGACGGAAACCAGCTATCTCCAGCCCGACAACATCAACGGCTACGGTTACCTGGAGGCCGTCCGGGATGTCTTTTGCGGCGGGGAGGAAGAATAACGAAAGAAGGAACTGTTGCATCGAAATGCAGCAGTTCCTTTTCATAAAGTACAAAATAATCCCGATTCAACCGACCGAATTTTTGTCTTGCACGGGCGATGCCGGATGTGTTATAATAGAATCGAAAATTTATCCCGATACTTACATATGAGGTGAATATCATGAAAAAGCGACTTTTCGCACAGATTCTTACCCCCGCACTCCTTCTCTCCCTGCTTGCTTCCTGCGGCTCCTCATCGTCCGATACGACCAGCGTGGTGGATGACACCACCACCGAAGTGCCCGAAACCGAGGTTACGGACGATCTCGGCAGCTACAACTTCGGCGGCCGCGTCTTCAACATCGCCTACAGCTCCGAGCAGCTTGGCGCTCAGTGGCCCTACAACATAGAAGAAGAAACCGGTGACATTCTGGACGATGCGGTTTACCGCCGTGAGCTTAATGTCGAGGACCGCTTCAACTGCAGGATCACCTGGTACGATGCCGGCGGCAATACCGACAAGCAGATCGAGGCCTTCCGCACGTCCGTCTTCTCGGGCGATGAGGAGTACCAGCTCTGTGTCAACCATATGTTCTACGGCTTCAACGCCGCCATCTCCGACGGTCTTCTCTATGACTTCAACAAGATGGATGCCATCAATCTCGACAAGCCCTGGTGGAACCAGTCTGCCAGAGAAAATCTGGAGGTGGAAGGCGTTCTGCTGACCATGACCAGCGATATCATCTACAGCTACTACGATACGATCTACTTCAACAAGGGCATTATGGACGATCACAAGCTGGCATACCCTTACGAAAAGGTGCTGGACGGTACCTGGACCTGGGATTATCTTGCCCAGATCACCAAGGATGTTTCCGCGGATCTCAACAGCGACGGTCTGTACAACGAGGACGATCTTCATGCCTTCGCCATCGACGCCAACCTCTCCACGATGACCCGTCTGATTCACGCAAACGGCATGACCATGGCCTCCATCGGCGAGGACGGCCGGCCCACGCTTGACAATCTGTCCAGCCAGAAAATGCACACCATCGTCGAAAAGTATTACGATTTCGTCTGGGGTGACAATCGCTGCTACTTCGCCGGCACGGACGGCAAGCTCGAGTGCTACGAGGCCTTTGCCGGGGGAAGTGCGATGATGATGCACACGCAGACCACCCGTCTTCCCCTGCTCCGCGATGTCGACTTTGAATTCGGTATCGTTCCCCTTCCGAAATTTGACGAAAAGCAGGAGAATTACCACACCCTCGCCAGCACGCAGATGCTTCTTCTGCCCGCCGATATGTCCGATCCGGAATTTGTTGGCGTTGTCCTGGAAGCCCTGTCGGCCGAATCCTGGCGTGAGGTTACCCCGAAGCTTTACGATGTTGTCTATACCAACAAGTATCTGCGTGACGATTATTCCCAACAGATGTTTGAAATCATCCGCGGCTCGCTGGTCTATGACTTCAACTGGAACTACGGCGACGGCAACATGATGTCCTATCTGATCGGCAATACCGTCGGCTATCAGAAAGAGAACATCACCTCCTTCATCGCCTCCAACATTCCGACCGCTCTGGATACCCTTGGCAAGGTATACGATGCCATCGTCGATAATTACGCGAAATAAATCATGAATCTTCATTTGATCTGTGAGCCGGTAGCGGCAAACGCGCTGTGGATCACCGACATCATGGACGGCATCGTGCAGGAAGCCATGAAAAAGTCCCTCAGTCTGGCGGCCGTCACCGACGGAAGTGTCAGCGACAGCCTCTTTTCCGATCCCTTTGATACCGAACGCCGTCCCGTGCTGGTTATCGGCTCCTCCCTGCTCTGGATCAACGAAACGCTGGAAAAGCTCTGCCGGCTCGGAACCGAGCCGGTTCTGGTCAGCGTTTATCAGAACCGCATCCGGAGCGAATACAGCTCTGTATCCTTCAATACCGCGGAAGCCATGCGCGGACTGGTTGGCTATCTCGCCGGCACGGGCCGCAGGCGTATCGCGCTGTTCGGGCTTCACCGCAATACGGTGGGGGATCTTTCCAAGCTCTCCGGCTTTGCAGCCGGTATGCGGGATATCGATGCCGTCTTTTCCGCCCGTGATATTTATTCGCGCGGCATGATCGCGGACTGCGCCGGTCAGCTCTTTTCGCGGATTTCCGATTACGATGCTGTGGTCTGCACCTCCGATCTGCTCGCCATCTATCTGACGCTGTATCTGGAGGAGCGCGGTATCCGCGTTCCCGATGATATCAGCATCACCGGCTTTGGAAACTGGAGTGCCGCCGATCGGTTTCATCCCACCATCACGCGGATGTACACCGACCTTAAAGAGCTCGGCGCCCAGGCAGTGCGCCTGCATCAGCAGCTTGTCTACAATCCGCAGCTGCGCCACAGCGTTTCGGTGCTGGAATGCTTACTGCGCGTCGGCGAATCCACCCAAAACAAACCCGGAAGCATTTCGCCCGTTCTCACCGTTCCGCCGCCCTCCGGAAGCCTGAATGCGCCGCCCTACCACAACGATCCGGATATTCTGGAAGCGCTCAAAAGCGAGCTGTTTGTGCGCGCCTCTGACGGCATCGACCGCTCCATCCTTCGGGGACTGGCCGCCGGCGAAACCTATGCGCAGATTTCCCTCACCGCCAACATCTCCGAATCCACCGTCAAATACCGGCTGTCCAAGATGCTTCGGCTGCTCGACTTTTCCGACCGCCGCCAGCTGACCGGATTTGCCGAAAAATACCGACTCTTATAATCCAGGAGGATCCCGCTATGAAACTTCCCCGCAATCCGCTGATTCCCATGGGTGCCATCACGGGCGATCTGACCCGCGAGGAAATCCGTGTCATGCTCCGCCGTTATGCCGATCAGGGTATCACGCAGTTTCTGATGTATCCCCGCGATGGCTGTGACGTCCCGTATATGTCCGAGCGCTGGCTTGAGATCTGCGGCGACATCATCGAATACGCCGCCGAGCTTGGCATGGACATCTGGCTTTATGATGAATTCAACTGGCCCTCCGGCACCTGCCTTGGCGCCGTTATGAAGGAAAATCCCGCGTTTACGGCACATACGGTTAAAGCAGTCGAAGGCGGATATGAAATCCGCCCCTCGTTGCGACCGGGCGGAATTCCCGAAACGTATGCGGATATTCTGAACCCCGATGCGGTGGACTGCTTCATCCGCCTGACGCACGAAAAGTATTTTGAGCGCTTCGGGAAATATTTCGGCAAAACGGTCAAAGGTATCTTTACCGATGAACCCTCTTTCCTCTACTACACCAACGGTGACGGATTTGCCTATTTCAAGGATGAGGAGATTTTCTATCGGAAGCGCACCGGACGGGATTTCTTGACCGATCTGCAGAATCCCACGCCGGAATTTTACGATCGTTATTTCGCCATCCTTGGTGAGCGCTTTGCCGAGGTCTTTGTGGGCCGTATTTCCAAATGGTGCGCCGAGCACGGCATTCTGCTGACGGGACATCTGATGTCCGATTCCTCCCCGGAGGGTTGGATCGAGGCGAGCGGCAATGCTATCAAGGCTCTTCGCGGATTTTCGCTGCCCGCTATTGATGAGATTCATACGGTAACCGACCGTGCAAAGGCTCCGTGGGTCCTGTACGGTCTGATCGAGGCAGCAATCCGAGAACGCAAAAGCGGAGGCCTCTCGGAGATCTTTGCGCTCGGCCCCACCGATCTTCCGCCGGCCCGCATTGAGCAGATGATCTGGCTCATGGCAATGTGGGGCGTCGATCACTATCTTCTGGCCGTCGCCGCCGCCGATGCACGCGGCAACGTAAAGAAGAACGGCTGGTACAACCCCATGAATTACATGAATCCCTGGTTTGAAGGGTACGCCGATCTCGGTGCCTCCGCCGGCATGGCGGCTGTCTATGCCCGCAAGACGATCGATGCGGACGTCTATGTCCGGGCACCGATCACGGCCATTCGCAGAACCTATGGGAATCGAACTGAATCGGCTGTCATCTGCAACCGGTTCGTAAGTCTGCTCGCCGAGCTG
This sequence comes from Candidatus Flemingiibacterium sp., assembly GCA_045578725.1. Classification (GTDB taxonomy): domain Bacteria; phylum Bacillota; class Clostridia; order Oscillospirales; family CAG-272; genus Flemingiibacterium. Next base: position 14,120 of record JAZNKS010000041.1, on the reverse strand, counting down.
GTGCTGCGCCAGTATCAATGGCTGATTCTGGATGAGGACGAGGAAGCGCCCGCCGGAGCCTTCGTGCTGGAGCCTGCCGTGTCGGAGCTTCCCGAAATGTTGGAAGCCCTGGAAGCGGCACGTCCGCTGAAGGTGCGTGTGCTGGATCCGGACGGCCATCTGCCCGAAAATATCCACCTGCGCCGCTACAGCGACGGGAGCATCGTGGTGCTGGATCTTTCCGACAGCGAGGATTCCCGCGATCTCGTTCTGCAGTGCGGTGATACATGGTCCGCCTTCACCCTTCCCGGCCGCGGCCACTGGGCATCGGGAACCGATCTGCCGAAGAAGTACGAAACCGTCAGCGAGCCATCTCCCGCATTCCGGTTGTCCCTCGACCGCCCGAATACCCTTCGCGCCAATCTCCGTACAAACTGCACCGAATTCCGCTTCACAGCGGCCGACCGTCTGGAGGACATCCGCCTGCTCTGCCGTGCCTATATGCCCGGCGGCACGCTCACGCTTGACGGCACTCCGCTTGATGCCGCTCTTCCCGCCGATGCCCTGACACCGGGTCTTGGATCGCTCTACCGCTCGACCGGTCCCTTCCTGCTTCATCCGGGCGAGCATACGATCCGCATCACCGAGCCGGCACCGAGCGAACCCTTCCTGCCCTCCTGCCTGATCTGCGGCCATTTCGCCGCCGATCATACGGATACCCTCCGTGCTCTGCCGGCGACGGTGAGCGTGGGACGGCTGGACGGCAATACCCTGCCCCAGTTTGCGGGCCGCATCACCTATGAAGCCATGCTCGATATCCCCGATGGGGAGCTGAAGCTGGCACTCGGCTCATCCGGTCTTTACACCCGCGTGTATCTGAACGGCCTCCCTCTCGGCGGCCGGCTCAACGGATTCGTCTGGAGCATTCCCGCGCATCTGCGTGGCACCGAAGCGCTCCTTCGCATTGAGCAGTATACGACAATCGGACCGGCATTTGGCCGCGCGGAGGATGCCATCGCCCGCGGTGACGGCGAAAACTGGACTTCCCTCGATTCCTGGTTCCCCCGCCGCTATGAACGATGCGGCATCGAATCGGTCCGGTTTGTCAAGTAGGATTAACGGCATACATAGTAAATAGAAAACAGAGGCTGAAAAAATCAGCCTCTGTTTTGGTTGCCCGTTTTCTTCTTAAAAATCGGCTTATCCCCAGCGCAGAGCCACGCGCCCACCACCATGGCGGCAAGGGAGATAAAGTAGGTCACCTTGGGCATCTCACGGAAGATGATGAGGGAAAGATGAGGAAAGGGCTGACCGTGCGGTCAGCCCTCACTTCATATTTGCTTCTTTCTGTATTCCCCAAGCATTGCGCCACCGATGATAAGTACTGCGCCGATGATTTGTATCGGCAGCATTGTTTCTTTCAGGAAGATCACCGAGAACACGACCGCAGACAGCGGTTCATGCGCACGGGCAGGAGATCATCGCACGGGAATGGCTGTTGGATTTCATGTGCGGGCACGGATTCGGGATCGTGAAGAAAAGCGAGCGGCATACGGACCTGCTTCGGCGGTATTTTGACGAGCAGGCGTAAAACGCGACGCAGGAGCAAAACTTCGGCAGATTTATGATGAAACATAATATCTGCCGAAAAATTATTGACAAATCCAAATATATCGGCTATAATAGTATTAGAATTAAAATCAGCCGTAATTTACCCATTCGGAGGAGTATATGAGTTATATTGTACGTCATATGGAAAACCGCATTCTGGAGCTGTCCAAGTCGTATTCGGCTATTCTTCTGACAGGACCGCGTCAGGCAGGCAAAACCACGATGCTTCGTTCCCTTGCAGAAAAAGAGGGCAAGCGCCGCGAATATGTGTCTCTCGATGATCTTACAACCCGCGATATGGCAAAAAATGATCCTGCCCTTTTTCTTCAGCTTCATAAGCCGCCGGTACTGATCGACGAGGTGCAGTACGCGCCCGAGCTTTTCACATATATCAAGATTCATATCGACGAGCATCATAATCCCGGAGACTTCTGGATGACCGGCTCACAGATTTTTCGACTGATGCGTGGCGTTCAGGAATCCCTTGCCGGCAGAGTCGCACTTCTGCATATGTCACCAATGTCGCAGCGTGAAATCATCGGTGCAGACTGCATTCCATTCAAAACAAATATTGAAATTCTTGCCGATGAATGCAGAAAAATCACGCCGGTTGATACCCCCACGCTCTTTGAGCGGATTTGGCGCGGATCCATGCCCGGTATCGTTTCGGGAGTCTATACGGATCGGAATATGTATTATTCCTCCTACCTGTCCACCTATGTGGAGCGCGATGTGCGCGATATTTCCGGTACTGTGGATGCACTGAAATTCAACCGCTTTATTACCGCTGTCGCCGCAAGAACCTCGCAGCTGCTCAATTATCACGCGCTTGCCGAGGATGCGGATATTGATATGGTTACAGCCAAGGCTTGGGTAGATATCCTTGAAACGCTGGGTGTTATCTTTCTGCTACATCCCTACTCCAACAATGTGCTCAAGCGCACGATAAAGACACCGAAGGTATATTTCTACGATACCGGTCTTGTCTGCTATCTGACAAAATGGTCATCGCCGGAGGTTGCTGAAAGCGGTGCTATGAGCGGGGCACTTCTCGAAAACTTCACGGTGTCCGAGATTATGAAAGGCTATCAGAATGCCGGACTTGAGCCGTACCTCTATTTCTACCGTGACCGTGATGCGAAGGAGATTGACGTTATCATGGAGGGCGATGGCAAGCTTTGTCCGCTGGAGATTAAGAAAACGGCTACGCCGGATAAGCGGATTATTCGGACGTTTGGTGTAATTGACAAATCGCCGCTGCAGGTTGGCACCGGCGCGGTGCTCTGTATGGCGGAGCAGTTCGGTGCGTTTGATAGAGAGAATCTCATTGTGCCGATTTGGGCGATATGAGGGGGAATTCCAAAGTGTCAATTCTAAAGTTCCAAAGTGTCAATTTGACACTTTAGAATGCACGTTGGAAGAACTTGCGATTTGGGAATTGGTTGCAAATAACCCAACCATTAAGCAGCAAAGCTTGCCGATGCTACTGCAAAAATTCAAGGTCTGTTTTAACCTGAATCAAAAAGCAAAAGGAGATTAACAATGGGAGCAGAATTGTTTAAGAATATACCGAGTAAAGTTGATGATTTAGTTAGAGGTGTACGCATAGGCAGAATCGGACTGCCCGATTTGCAACGTCCCTTTGTCTGGACTGATAACAAAGTCCGAGATCTCTTTGACTCTATGATGAAGGGATACCCTATTGGATATGTTATGATTTGGGAATCGCCTGCTGATTACGAAACCAAGAAAAATGTAATTGGTAAGAACGAAAAAATTCACGATGAACCCAAAGAGTTGGTAATAGATGGGCAACAGCGTTTAACAGCTCTCGTTGCTGCTATGTATGGAGTTGTCGTTAAGGATAAGAATTTTGCAGACAAAGAGATAAAAATCTCTTTCAATCCTTTGACACGTGAATTTGCAGTGTGGACTCCTGCATACGAGAGAGATACGGAATGGATCTCGCGTATCAGTGATGTATTTCTTGCCAAGGAACAAAATAGTATTATTTCGCTTCGCCGTAGATTTATCAAGGATGCCAATGAAGGTCGAGCAAAAAAGAATCTCGGAGAACTGACAGAAGACGAAGAAACCACAATCGAAGATAGTATAAACGCCTTGCTTAATCTCTCTGATTTTTCTCTTCCCACACTTGAGATCCAGTATAATGCTGACGAAGAAGCAGTTGCAGATATTTTCGTTAGAGTCAATTCTGGTGGACAAAAATTGACGGAGAATAACTTTATTCAAACGCTTATTTCTGTTTATGAGAATGATACAAGCGACAGAATCAACGAGTTTTCTGAAAAATCAAGAATCCCTGCGGATAACACTTCTTATAATACGCTTTTGGCAATTGAACCTTCACATCTGATTAGAATGGCAGTAGGTGTTGGGTTCAGACGTGCAAGATTGCGTTATGCGTATATGTTGCTACGTGGTAAAAACCTTAAAACAGGAAAATTCTCTGCGGAAGAACGCCAAGCAAATCTCGACAAATTCAAAGACGCCTTGGATAAGGTTATGAATCTGAACAATTGGCACGGATTCATCAACATTGTCGGAGAGGCTGGATATATCAGTAATAAACTTATAGCATCTTCCAACGCCGTTGTTTTCTCTTACGTTCTGTATCTCATAGCAAAGTATGATTATAAACTGGATGCTATCAGTTTGAGAAAGTGTATTAGCAAGTGGTTCTTCATGAGCACTATTACATATTTCTATACCGGTTCTACCGAGAGTGAAGTTGAAAATCAATTTGCAGATTTGAGAGATGTAAATACTGCGGAAGAATTCATCGCGTATATTGACAGAGTAATTTCAACGCGATTCACCGATGATTATTTCAACCTTACACTGCCCAGTGAACTTAATAGCGCGGCAGCTATCTCTCCTGCGTGGAATGGTTACATTGCTGCGCAGATCGTTTTGAATAATCCGATGCTTTTCAGCAACACTCCTGTATCTAAATACTTCATTATCGGTTCAAGCGGAACAAAAAATGCTATTGATAAGCATCATATATTTCCAAAACATTATTTGGAGCAGATTGGCTATACCAATGACCGTGATCGCAATCAGCTTGCCAATTTCACGTACTTGGATTACGTAACAAACATTGATATTTCGGATAAGGCTCCTGCTGATTACGTAAATGCCTACCGTCAAAAGCTGGATGATGATGGGTATAAAAAGACTTGTGAGCAAAATGCTCTGCCCGAAAACTTTGAAAATATGGAGTATCCGGTATTCCTTGAAAAACGCCGCCAGCTTATGGCACAAATCGTGAAGAAAGCATACGAGCAATTATGCATTTGACGGGAGTTACAAGGATAGAAGCACTCAAGGATTACATTTTTCGGATCAAAAGCATATGCCACCCCTTAAATACAAGTGATCCTCGGGGTGGCATGGTTTTATACGTGGATTATTTCGTTAACATAATTTATTGAGTTTCCCAATATTCTTTCGTACTCTCGATATTGACCAATTGCCGCTATGATATTTGTTGAAATTTTATTGCGTTCTTCGAAAAGTCGTAACGGAACAACTAAGTTCAGAATATCGTCTTCTTTAAATCTGGGATGTTGACTTCCTTCTACCGAATTAGCAAATACATTTTGAGCTACCTCAGAAAGTAAAAATGGAACCAAAAAAGCGATGGATTCATTATTTCGTGACCTTAGTACGTAGAACTCAGTCGAAGCACATATAGGCACTGCTGAACCTGCGTCGACATAAGCAACTTGGCGAAGATACGGGCGGAGACGGGAAATAATAACATCCCCATATTTAAGAATCTTTTTATTACTGTTAAGTCTCTCGGGATATGGTGGAATTCTTAAATATCCTCCCATTGCATCAGATGTATTAATTTGATGCCAAATGGAAGAATCTTTTTTTGATGTTACGATCTCGTTTTCCAATGTTACTATCTCGGAAAGTAAAATCCCATCATCATTGTTAGATAAACTCATACGTCGTTTAGGATTATATCTCTCAGGAGTGAGTACAAATTGTGGACCTAATTGAGTGGTTTTTTTAATTATACATATAGCCATATTTTCACCACCCAATCCCTTCAGTATTTAAAAACGCTTTGAATTCTTCGGTAATTTGATCTAAATCATGATAAACATTCTTCCATGTTTTTGAGGTTTCATCCTTGAATATGAGGTTGCCTCGACTATCCTTGCCTGGTAGTTCACTAATTCCAAAAAACACTGTTTCGGAAACATTTCGTTGCGCTTCTCTTTTTTGTAAGAATAAAATGCTTGTTTTGACCGCTGTATGGGGCATAAATGTATTTCTTGGAATACCTACAACCCCAACAACCCTACAGGTGTCATATATCCAGCGCCGTAATGTTTCATCTTCTTTACTTCCAAAAATGTTGTCGGGTAAAACAATTGCCATTCGGCCACCGGGCTTTAGTAAACTGATACATCTTTCTACAAAGAGAACATCTCTTTCTATTCGTGTTTTTTCGCAGGAAATTCGATAACTTTCCAAAATATCAGATTCGATTATCTCCCCAGCAAATGGAGGGTTTGTGATAATGATATCAAACAATTCTTTCTTCTTTTCGATCCGTAATATATCCTCAATTGTCGTAGAAACTTCACTAATGCCTCGTTCAAACAAGGATATACGTGCATCATTTTTCAAAAGACTATTTACTTTATGAATATGAGCACCATCTACTGCTCCAACATACATTAATAAACGCGCAATTCTTACGGCCGTACTATCAAAATCGAATCCCCATAAATCAGAGCCAGTTGTTTTTCCATGCAAATAGGCATGATATAAAAACGCACCTGACCCAGCAGCAGGGTCCAAGATACTCTCATTGGTTTTTGGGTTAAGTATATTAACACAAAAGTCTACAAGATAACGCGGGGTAAAAAATTGTCCTTTAGCCCCCTTTTTCTCGCGAGAAACGATGTATTCAAAAATACCATCAATACCCTCATATCCATCTTCCGTAAATGAAAAAGTTTGGATAACATCAAGGCATACAGCAAATTGTTCGTCAGAAATATTAAGTTTTCTTTCTATAAGAACCCCAGGCCATTTATCATCAATCAAAGTCAGCAGATGATTTGCACTATCTAAATTGTGCACATTATTGGTATCATGTAAATCTTCCCATAATTTAATTAGAACAATTTTAAATATTTCTTCAAATTCGTTCTCTCCAGAATTGGCTAACATCACTTCTTCCAAACGACGATACGCCGAATCGAAAGTTTCGATATTAGTATTTTTTCGTTTTGACATAGATATATCTCCTTTCTGTAACAAGTATATCATATAATATCCAAAAAGTCAAGACGTTGGTCGCAAAATCTAAAATTATTCCGATTTGGTATATTCGGTTTTGGAATATATAATATATATAAGGAGGGTGCTTTATGAAAAGTATATATACAGACGACTATATTAACATCATTTCTGCCTTGCGAGCTGTTCGAATAAACAAGAACATTACACAGGCTGAAATGGCCAAAAAAATGAATGTAACGCAATCATTTATTTCAAAAGTAGAAAACAGAGAACGTCGATTAGATGTTATTGAATTATTGTCATGGATTGATGCCCTTGGTGTACCTGTTTCAGATGTTTTACCACCCAAATATAAAGGAGGAACTGTTTAATGGCTTTTATGACAAGAGATGAATATGAAGCATATGTTACAGAACATGCTTCATATGTGATAAGCGCAGAAGAGATTGCCGAAATAAAAATCGCGTTAAGGCCACTTATCGGAGCTCAGTTTAATATATTATCCATACCCCAAGAAATCTTATTGGCTTTTGAACCATCCCAGATTGGAACAATAATTGGATCGTTAATGGATGCATGTATACCTCAGCTCTCGAAAATTACAGAATCAAATACATTCGATTCTGTGGGCCTACGAAAGAATGATGGCATTCTTGGCGACAGAGAAGGATATCCTGACTATCTACATACTTCAGGAAAACGGCTTGAATTAAAACTTTTGTTTGTTGACAACCCCAATATCGAAATGAAAAAGCCACCTACCCCAAGAGAACCTTCTGCTCGACTAACTCAAAAAGTAACATTTAAAAATGTCCAAGCGGATAAGGACATGCTACTTGTAATCGCTTATGCATTGTTAGAGAACAGATCTAAACCTGGGTTCTTCTCTCCAACGATTATTGATTTTGAAATATTTCCTGTGTATGAATGTATATTGGCCAGAGATCGTCGTATGTATGATTCCAATGGCGGTTGGTTCGGCCAATTTGAGACTCCAACGATACTTAGTAATCAAGGTAAACGAAAACAGCAGCAGAATCAACCTGTCGACTATTCGTCATATGGACGAAAAGAAGATGAAGGCAAGGATTTGAATGAGGATACAAACTTTGGTAAATTGAAGAGAATCCCCTATGAGCCTCTCCATCAGTATATCAATCCAGATCACTTTGTATCATTCTTTGAAGAGTAACTATCTACCCATTGTATCACATGAATAAGCTCCATTGGATCTCCGTGCTTCTGCTCGACGCTGTCGATGATCTGATCGAGTTTCTTGTGAACGCAAGCTATGAGGCGACAAAGGACAAAAAGAAACGCCGGAAAAGCAACTGAATCACCGTAATCGTTATCAAAAACTTAACACGATTTCCGCTGGACTTTCCACCCCTCCTGTGATATACTGTGTGCTAACAATCAAAGGAGGTACACAATATGCGAAAATCATACACAATTCCATACCAAAAGAGCGGCTCTGTTGCGGATTTCACCGTGCGGAGCCGCTCTCACTTTATGAAGGAGGCACACCATGAACATCCTTGAAGACCTGTGGTTCGGCAACATCTCGCCATGGGAGCGGCCGTTCAAGAAAGACAGCTCATACGCAGAACTGCTGGCACTTGTAGTCAGGCATCAGGAAGACCTGCTCTCCCGGCTGAACGACGAAGAAAAGGAAATGTTCGAAAAATTCGCCGACTGTTCCACAGAGATGCACGATCTGACCGAACGTGAGGCGTTCGTGAAAGGCTTTACGCTCGGTGCAAAAATTATCATTGAGGTATTAACCACCGGCAGCGACGGATAGAAGGGGAGGTCATGTACCAAATCATAATCATGACCACTTTAGTCCGCTAAATCGCCCGTGACCGCCCACAAACGGCACACGGGCGATTTTCTTTTGCCTGCGCCATGTGCTCGCCCATCCCCACGTCGCGCCGTGTACGCCGCAGTGTGCCCCGTGTGATGGCAAAACCACTGCTCCAAAATTATTCCGGAAAATTTGTTCGTCCCTATTGACAAACCTCAAAATCCGTGCTATACTATATATGATCCATATGGCTCATTTATATCGTGAGGGCATTTTATGAGAACAAAAGATGAAAGCTTGTTTGCCGTGATCGTCGATTATGTCAACGATTATTTTGAAAAATTCGGGCGTTCCCCCAGCACACGCGAGATTGAAAGCGGCACGCAGATCTCCCGTCCAACCGTACAACGATATCTGAAAGCCTTGCAGGAGCGCGGCGAAATCGAGTACGACGGACACCGCGGTATCGTCACACAGTATATGCGTGAGATGGTAGATACCAACCGAGTGGGGATGGGCAACTCTATTCCCTGCGGATCGATGGACGAAGTAACCGATGCGGAGTTAGATCATGTGCGCCTACCCATCGCGCTGACGGGAAGCGGCGAGTTCTTTCTTCTCCGTGCTCGCGGTGTATCTATGATCAACGCTGGCATTGATGACGGAGATCTTGTACTGATACGCAAACAATCCACTGCCAAGCGCGGCGACATTATCGCTTGTCTGTATGACAGTTCGCTGACTACGCTCAAACGATATGATCCGCAGGACGGCGTGACCTATCTTGTGCCGGAGAACGATACGATGCAGCCGATGGAGATTCGCGGCGCCAAGCGTGAGAAGCTGATGATCCAGGGTGTGGCGACGATGGTGATAAAAAGTTTGGAGTAAAGGAGATAAATCATGACTGAACTTGAAAAAATGCAGCGTGCAAAAATGTATGTTGATAAATTAGCCAACGGTGTGAATCCGTTGGATGATACTCCTGTAAACGAAAACGATATTGTAAACAATGTACGGATATCCCGATGTCTGTTTTACATATCGGAAATTCTGGATCTCGTAATCCAGAACAATGGTGTTATAAATTCCGCATCCAAAACTGCATTCACTGCGTCAAAAATTGATCGAAACGAAGTTAAGACTTCTGACACACCGCTTCAAATAAGTACATTCGCAAAGCGGATTAACGATCTTGCCGATTCTTCCGGTATGAAGCGAATCGGGCCTTCAAAAATTTCCAAATGGCTTATTTCCAGAGGTTATCTTGCAGAAAACACAATTACCGTTCAGAAGGAAATTAAGGAAGTTTATATCACTCCTAAGGCTGACGAAATAGGTTTGGTAGTACAAGAAAAGGTAGACACCAAAACCGGTGAAGTGAAAAACAATATTGTTTTAACTCGTTCAGCACAACAGTATATACTTGATAATCTCGAAAGTATATCTCAAATTGATGTAAAACAATAATTGTCTAATAAAAGTAAAGGAGCACCAATGCCCGATAGAACACGCACCGATGACGGCTGCCGTCATATGCCCAAGCTGAAATGTCCATATGGCAACCACCGCTTTGCCGATGTGCCGGACAGGGACTTCCGCAACGTGCTGGAACTTCGTCGGCTGAAAGAAAACGAGTCTCTCGGCTACGGCGATTCCATTCACATCTGTCCGATCTGCGGCAACAAGGTTGTCCTCAGTGTAAAAATCCTGCGCCATCCGACAGTACAAGTTGCTGTCCGTACGCAAACCATATAACTGCCGCTTCGCGCGGCGAATATATTCCATCCTCCCGGCTGTGAATTCGGGATTATGATAGGGTCGGAATCGACATAACAGCATACGCACACGAATAACGTGTGTCTGCTCTTATGTGGGTTCCGATCTTTTTGTTTTTTCGGAGGTGATGAAGATGATGCTGTACAGGCTGGCTGTGTGGTAGCGCATGGCGGTCAGAGATAATATTACGAAATGGAGGTTTTATATGTCAGAAGAAAAATTTGATTTGGCAGCTATGCAGCGTGAGATGCTGGAGGAAGCGATGGGGATCAAGCGCATTCAAACCATCGACGGTGCAACGCTGATGGACAAGCAAATCGAACACCGCGATTTTACCGTTGCGGATATTCTCCCGGCGGGGCTGACACTGCTTGTCGGTGCACCAAAGGTCGGCAAATCCTTCTTCGTGCTCGGACTGTGTCTTGCGGTGGCGAAGGGTGAACCCTTCCTCGGATTTCCGACCATGCAGGGCGATGTGCTCTATATGAGTTTAGAGGATACCGAGGACCGTCTGCAGAATCGTCTGATGCTTCTTTCCGATGACGGTCCGGAGTCGCTGTTCTTTTCCTCGCAGATCATCCGCACCGATGAAGGACTGCTCGGTGCGCTGGAGCAGTTTGTAGCAGATCATCCGAACACCAGGCTGATTGTCATCGACACGCTCAACTACATCCGCCCGGAAAGCAAATCCACGAATATGTATGAAAAGGATTACAGCGATATTGTGCCGCTGCATGAGTTTACACAGAAGCACCCGGTATCACTGGTACTCGTTCATCACTCCCGCAAAACGAGGGACAGCGACGAGATGAATGCTGCATCCGGTTCAACGGCATTGTCGGGAGCGGTAGATAACTACATGCTACTCAATCGTCCGCGGCGAACCGAACGGTATGCGAAGCTGTTCTGCTCGGGGCGAGATATTCTTGACCGTGAAATCGAAGTGGAGATGGACGAGCGGTGTATCTGGAAGGTCAGCGACGGAACGGTACACAAGGAAGAACCCATGAATCCCACAGCGCGGGCGGTGTATATGTATATTGCATACTGCTCGAATATTTTTGATTCCGATGATATGCGCATTACATTCACACCGTCGGTTCTTGTGGAGCATATCCGTGAGGTGCTGGGGATAGAGATTCCGTCCAACATGATTACCAAGGAGCTGACGCGCCATCACGAACAGCTGAAGGAACTCGGATTGACTTTTGAGGTAAAACGCACACGCGATACGCGAATGCTTACCTTTACGCTGCTCAATTTGGATTTGAAACTGGTTGATGAATTCTATGCAGAGCACCGCGAACTTTGTATCAGCGAAGCTGAATTTACCGAGAGTGACGGCATGACGGCAGATTCTTTCGACGAAACTACCTGTCACGCTGTCACATCCGCGTAAATTCCGTAAATTATTCCGTCATGGGTAGGGCAAGCGTAGTGATTGGCTGTCCACTTGTGGACAGCTGATGTCACACACCGAAAATCGGCGCGCCCATCCACCACTTCGGGCAGAAGCCCTGCGGCATTGCCGCTACCCACTTTATCAATCAAAGGAGGAATGCCATTGGCAAGAAGCCAAACAGAAACCATAACCATCCGCCTCACCGAGGAAGAAAAGGACGCGCTCACCGAAAAGCTCATGCGCGCCGGCAAACCGTCGTGGCGGCAATTCATTCTCGATATGTGTCTGCGCGGACAGATCATCGTCAGCGAAGACCTGCGAAAGCTCAACGCCGAGCTTCGGCGGCAGGGGAATAATCTCAACCAACTTACGCGCCTCGCCCATCAGGGACGCGTCGATACCGTCGATCTTGACGAGCTGCTTGACTGCTACCGACAGATTCTGCTCACGATTGGAGGTGACTCTGACGGCAATCGTTAAGAACATCCCCGAGGCGGTTCAGACCGTCGGCGCGCAGAAGCGCCTCCTCGACTACTGCGTTCAGCCGCACAAGGTTGAAGTGGACGAGCAGCTGTGCTTCGTCACGGGCATCAACTGCATGCCGCAATTCGTAAGCGATTCCTTCCTCACCACGCAGAAACTGTGGAAGCATAAGAGTGGCACTCCGCGCTTCTATCAGTATGTGCAGTCGTTCTCGCCCGACGAAAAGGTCACGCCGGAGATCGTTCACGAGATCGGTTGTGAATTCGCCAAGCAGTTTGGCAACCGCGAAATCCTCGTGGCGACGCATATCGACCGCGAGCATCTGCACAATCATTTCGTCATCTGCGCCTACGATATCGACACGGGCATCAAATATGTGTCAGGCAAAACGCACCTCGCCGAGCTTCGCCGCGAGAGTGACCGCATCTGTCAGGCGTACGGATTGACCGTTCTGCCGAGCTACGATCCGAAGAAGAAGTCCACCAACCTCGGCTCCCGTGAGTATCGCGCGGCAGTGAAGGGCGACAGCTGGAAGATGCGGCTGTGCGCGGATATCGATTTCTGTATGCGTATCGCACGCTCGAAGAAGGAGTTCCGCCGTCTGATGCGGGAGCGCGGCTACGATATGCGATGGGATGACAACCGCAAGTATATCACCTACATCGTGAACGTGAATGGCGAAGAAAAGCGCGTGCGCGACATCAAGCTGCATGAGGAAAAATATCGAAAGGAGCGAATGGAGGATGAATTCCGAATCAGGCAAGAGCTATTTGGAGCGGCTCAAGGAGAAGAACACGCCGCCGATGCCGCAAGAAGCACCTCCGCCGCAGGTGAAAATGGTGCAAATCTCCGAAGCGGACTTCGAACGACTGATGATTCTGCTCGAGAATCTGGAACGGCTGGAGGACAGCGAGTGGCAGGCGGAGCAGTCGATTCAGGCTCTGCAAAAGGCAACGGAGGAATCCGCGGCGAAGCTGACACACACGATTCACGAGCTGTCGCAGACGGCGCAGAAGGATGTCAGCCGTGCGATTGCACGGAGCGAAGAACAGGTTGGGAGAGTGAGCGAGAGAGTCTCCGCCTTTCTCTGGCGTCGGGCACAACGGGAAGAAGCGCTGTGGTGGCTGAAGCTGATTCTGTTCGCGCTGCCATTGATCCTCTTTCTACTGTCGTGGGTGCGGTGGGGATTCTTAGATCTGGCGTTGTCGTAGACGAGGAATCCGAGGAAGAACGCTGTGAGCGCGAGGCTCGCAATGCCGGTTCCGCGCTTGGTCTTGCCGCCGGACTCGCGATCGGTGCGGCGCTGTTGCAGAAGAAAGATGATGAAGCCGACGAAGAAGACGAGGACTACGATCCTTTCCCGAAGCTGTCAATGTAACCGTAGGGCGGGGGCTTGCTCCCGCCGCCAATGAAAAGGAGACGCATGAATAAAAAGAAAAAACAGGTAAATATACGATTCCGATTACAAACTGCAGGAGGCAATATACGAATGATTACGAGAGATGCTTACGAATATTTCAAAAACGAACCCGACATTCTGCGCGTGAGCGACATCACACGCCTGCTTCATTGCAGTAAAAACACAATCTATGAACTGGTCAAGGACGGCAGACTGCCATCCATCCGCCTTGGCAGAAGCATCCTGATTCCAAAAACCGCGCTGGTGGAGATGATGGTGAACGAAAAATATTATCAAATTGTTTACCCGTATCCGCCAAGAAATAGCTGGACTTCTGAAGACCGTTCGCGTATACTTGGTATGAA
>JAZNKS010000040.1:0-1709 GCA_045578725.1 Candidatus Flemingiibacterium sp. | reverse complement strand
CCATGTAGGGGCGCATCACGATGCGCCCGCGGCACCTCCTCCACCCCGTAGGGGCGAACTGTGTTCGCCCGCAGCACCACCCCATGTAGGGGCGCATCACGATGCGCCCGCGGCACCTCCTCCACCCCGTAGGGGCGAACTGTGTTCGCCCGCGGCACCAAAAAAAGAAAAAAGAAAAGAAAAAAACGACAAGAAAGGAAATCACCATGACCGAACTTCAGATTGCCGGCAAATTCCGGCTCCCCGTCAAGGCCGACCGCTTTGAAACCATCTCCTGCGGCAACATCAACCGCACCTACCGCATCTTTGCCGGAGAGGATTCCTATATCCTCCAGCGCATCAACACCAATGTCTTCCGGGATCCCGTCGCGCTGATGAACAACATCACCGCCGTCTGCGCCCATCTGAAGGCAAAAATCGCGGCCGAGGGCGGCGATCCCGAGCGCGAGGCCATGACCTTCCTGCCCGCCGATGACGGATCGTACCTCTATCGGGATGAGGAGGGCTTCTTCTGGCGGATGTACCGCTTTATCGAGGCAAAATCCTATCAGTCCATCGAAAAGCCCGGCCTCTTCTACAATGCCGCCAAGGCCTTCGGAAAATTCCAGTGCCAGCTTTCCGACTTCCCGGCCGAAAAGCTCGCCGAAACCATCCCGAATTTCCATAACACCGTCAGCCGCCTCGCCGATTTTGAAGCAGCTGTCAAGGGAGCCGAAAAGGATCGCCCCGAGCGCCTTGAAAAGGTGCGCGATATGGTCGATTACCTGCTCTCCCGCCGCGCCCTTGCCCATTGTGCTGTCGATGCGATGGCAAAGGGGGAGATCCCGGTCCGCGTGACCCACAACGATACCAAGCTCAACAATATCCTCATGGACAGCGAAACCGATGAAGGCCTCTGCGTCATCGACCTGGATACGGTCATGCCCGGAAGCGTGCTTTATGACTTCGGCGATGCCATCCGCTTCGGTGCCAACACCGCCTCGGAGGATGAGGAGGATGTGTCGAAGGTTTCCCTCTCGCTCGATTTGTACGCCGAATTCGCACGCGGCTTCCTTGACGGAACCGGCGGTGCGCTGAATGCGCGCGAGATTGAGCTTCTGCCCGACGGCGCGATGCTTCTGACCTATGAGCAGGCCATGCGCTTCCTCGGCGATTATCTGAACGGCGATACCTATTTCAAGATCAATTATCCCGAGCATAACTACGTCCGCTCCCGTGTGCAGGTCGCTTTGCTTCAGGATATGGAAGCCAAGAAGGCCGAAATGCAGAAGGTTCTCGGATAATTTCCGAAAAGACGGAACTTTTTCAAAGCTTCACCGTCTAACAGATCTGTGTGTGTCAAAAATAATAAAAAAACAATAAAAGGAGAATGACTATGTTCAAGAAAATCATTGCCTGCCTGCTGCTGGCGGCTGCACTCTTCACCCTGCTCCCTGCCTGCGGTGAGAAGGAGCCCGATGTTACCGTCAAGGATGTTCCGATCCGCGCCGTATCCCAGAAGGTGCTGGAAGCCTTCGGCGACGAATTTACCGGCGACACCGAAATCGATGCCGCTTATCTTGCCGATACCTACGGCGTAAAGGCCGAGTGGGTCGAGGATTTCATCGGTCTGATGCCGATGATCTCATTCGATGTGGATCTCTTCATCGCCGTCAAGGCAAAGGACGGTCAGGCCGATGCCGTTGAGGCCGCGCTGAAGGATTACTATG
>JAZNKS010000039.1:0-10562 GCA_045578725.1 Candidatus Flemingiibacterium sp. | reverse complement strand
CGGAGGAAGGTGATATCGTCGCCCTTCTTTTTGGCGGCGATGTTGTAATTGACCACGCCCTCCAGCTCCCCTTCCAGAGCGGTCAGCTCGTGGTAATGGGTGGCAAACAGGGTTTTGGCCTTGATTTTGCCGGCCGTATGCTCGGCAATGGCTCCGGCGATGGACATTCCGTCATAGGTGGAGGTGCCGCGCCCGATTTCGTCATAGATAATCAGCGAACGCGAGGTGGCGTTCTTCAGAATATAGGCGACCTCGTTCATTTCCAGCATGAAGGTGGATTGACCGGAGGCCAGATCGTCCGATGCGCCGACACGGGTGAAGACCTTGTCGCAGATGCCGATCCGCGCCTCGGCGGCGGGGACGAAGGAGCCGATCTGCGCAAGGATCACGATCAGCGCGACCTGGCGCATATAGGTGGATTTACCCGCCATATTGGGGCCGGTGATCAGCATCAGCCGTCTTTCGCGGGTATCGAGGGAGGTATCGTTGGGGACAAAATAGCTGTCGGACACGAACTGCTCGACAACGGGATGGCGGCCGTCCTTAATCTCGACCGTGTCGCCGTAATCGATCTCCGGACGGACATAATTCTGGCGGACGGCGACCTCGGCAAGGGACCGGTAGACATCCAGCTTTGCCAGCAGAGCGGCGGCGTTCTGGATCCGGCCGATGTTGTCCTGCAGGGTGCGGCAGACTTCGCGGAAGAGCTCATATTCCAGCGAATTGACCTTATCGCTGGCACCGAGGATGGTGGCTTCGGTATCCTTCAGCTCCTGGGTGATATAGCGCTCGGCGCCGGCCAGGGTCTGCTTTCTTATGTAATGCTCGGGCACCATCGAGAGCTGGGAGCGCGTGACCTCGATGTAATAGCCGAAGACACGGTTGTAGCTGACACGCAGATTCTTGATGCCGGTAGCCTCCCGCTCCCGCTCGGCAAGCTCCTCGAGGATATCCTTGCCGCCGTTCATGACGGAGCGCAGATAATCAACCTCCTCGGAGTAGCCGTCGCGGATGACGCCGCCCTCTCTTACCGAGAAGGGAGCATCGGGATTGATGGCCTGCTCGATCAGCTCCCGCAGATCGGCCAGCTCGTCGATCCGGTCGCGGATTTCGCAGAGCTCCTCGCTCTTTGCCTCCTCAAGCAGGCGGCGGATATCGGGGATAACGGAAACGGTCGCGCCGATGGCCAGCAGATCCTTGCCGCCGGCCGAGCCGTAGACCAGCTTGGTGGTCAGCCGCTCCAGATCGAGCACCGTCTTTAAGAGGGCGGCCAGCTCCTCGCGGAGCATAAAATCGCCGTGCAGCTCCTCCACAGCGCCGAGGCGGCGGTGGATGGCATAGGAATTGACCAGCGGCTGCTCGACCCATTTGCGCAGCAGGCGGGCTCCCATCGCGGTCTGGGTCTTATTCAGCGACCAGAGCAGGGAGCCCTTCTTTTCCTTGGTGCGCATGGTTTCGCAGAGCTCGAGATTCCGTCTGGTATTGACATCCATATCCATGAAGGCATTTTCCCCATAGACGGAAAGCTCGTGCAGATAGGACAGATCGGTCTTCTGCGTTTCGGCGATGTAGGCAAGGAGCGCACCGACGGCCAGTGTGATGGCCTCATTGGATTCATCGGGCGTATAGCAGTGTGCAAAGTGCTCGCCGACCGATTCTTTTGCCAGTGTCGGATCAAATAGAGCCGTCTGACCGGAGAGGATGGAGGCGCCGCCCTTTGCCTTCAGATAATCGCCTGCGATCCCCAGCTCCGAAAGGGATCCGGGAAGCAGGATTTCGCTGGGATTGTAGGTGCCAAACTCGCTTTTTAAGCGCTCAAACCGCTTCTCGCCGGTGAAAAGGGTGGCAAAAATCTGGCCGGTGGAAACATCGGCAAAGGATACGCCGATTCCCTCGGGCAGCGGAGCGGCGGCGCAGAGATAATTGTTCTTCTGATCGTTGAGGAGGTCGGGCTCGACGACGGTGCCCTGCGTGATAATGCGGATGACATCCCGCTTGACAAGGCCCTTGGCCGTGGCGGGATCCTCCATCTGCTCGCAGATGGCGATCTTGTAGCCCTTCGATACCAGCCGTCCGATATAGGAATCCACCGAATGATAGGGGATGCCGCACATGGGAGCCCGCTCGCCGTTGCCGGCATCCCGGCCGGTGAGGGTCAGCTCCAGCTCCCGCGAGGCCGTGAGGGCATCATCATAGAACATCTCATAGAAGTCGCCCAGACGGTAGAAGAGGAGATAATCGGCATACTGCTCCTTGATTTCGAAGTATTGCTGCATCATCGGGGTCATGGTACGGTTTTACCTCTCTTTTTTGAAAAATATCGTGGGAATGCGTGTACACGCAGCAGGGGTGTATTCACAAATACACAAACCCCTTATTTATAAAGTTTTTTGAAAGGGGGCACGGGGGAAAACTTTTTTTCAAAAAAGTTTTCCCCCGCAATCACAATAAATCCTTAGTGATGGCAGCCGCCGCAGGAGGAGCAGTCGTGGGTGCAGTTGGTGGGGCGCTCGCCGGTGATCTGGAAGGTGATCTCGTTGTTGACCTCGGTCATGAAGGCATTGACCTCTTCCTGTGCCTTGTTGTAGGCGATCATGTTTTCGTTGTCCATGATTTCGTGGTAGAGCTCATTGATCCGCTTTTCGATAACGCGGATGAATTCGGAATCGTGTTCTTCCTTCTTGTATTCCTCGGTCAGAGCCTTGGTCTGGGCGTTGTATTCGGTGATTTTGGTCTGAAGCTGAACATCGATCTCATAAGCCGAGGTGGCGCGGTTGAGTTCCTTGATGCGGGCATCTTCCTTGATTGCTTTGCCGAGTTCGGCAGCCATTTCCATAATCGTCATTGTTTTGTTCTCCTTTATATTTGAAAATATTTTTGACTGAAATTAAACGGGTTCGCCGTACAGGGCGAAGGTGTCGGCGCGTCTGATTTTCATATTCACAAAGCGCCCGACGGATGGATCGGTATCGGCATTCCGCGCAAAGTGCACAAGCTTTCCGCCGTCCGTGCGGCCGGCAAGATGGGCTTCGGACTGCTTGCTCACACCCTCGACAAGGACGCGGAAGATCTTTCCGACACATTCCTGATTCTTTTCGTTTGAGAGGGTATTCTGAAGCCCCACCAGCCTTGAAAAGCGCTCGGACTTGATTTCATCCGGGATCTGGCCGTCCATCTTTGCCGCGGGCGTGCCGGGGCGGGGGGAATACTGGAACGAGAAGATCATATCAAAGCGGACACGCGTGAGCATGGTCAGCGTTTCCTCAAACTCCGCATCCGTTTCGCCGGGGAAGCCGACGATGATGTCGCTGGTAATCGTGATGTCCGGCATCCGCTCCCGCATATAATCGACGAGGGCGAGATAGGAATCCGGGGTATAGCGGCGGTTCATGGCCCCAAGCACCCGCGCAGAGCCGGATTGGAGCGGCAGATGGAACTGCCGGGCGATCTTTTTGTTGTCGGCCATGACATCGATCAGGCGCTTTGTGGCATCCTTCGGGTGGCTGGTCATGAAGCGCAGGATGAAGTCGCCGTCGATGGCGGCGAGCTTTTCCAGCAGATCGGGGAAGGTGAGGCCGCCCTCTAAATCCTTGCCCCAGGAGTTGACATTCTGGCCGAGGAGGGTGATTTCCTTCACACCGTCTGCGGCAAGGGCCGTCACCTCGGCGATGATATCCTCCATGGCACGGCTTCGCTCGCGGCCGCGCACATAGGGAACCACGCAGTAAGTGCAGAAATTGTTGCAGCCGTACATGATGCTGACCCAGGCCTTGGTTTTGGAGGCGCGCCGGACGGGCAGGCCCTCGGCAATCACCGGCTCCGGCTCACCGACGGTCAGCCGTCTTCGGCCGTTCTGATAATGGTCGGCCAAAAATTCGGGGAAGCGGTGGAGCATATCGGTGCCGAGCACGAAATCGACGTAAGGATAGCTGTGCTTCATCTGATCGGCGCGGTAGAGCTGGGTCACCATACAGCCGCAGACGGCGATGACAAGCTCCGGATTCTTTTCCTTGAGCTTTTTGAACTGGCCGGTGGCGGAGAGCGCGCGGAGCTCGGCGTGCTCGCGCACGGCGCAGGTATTGACAAGAATCAGATCGGCATCCTCCGGCCCGTCGGCCGTGAGGAAGCCCATCGCATCGAGCATACCCGCATAGCGCTCGCTGTCGGCTTCGTTCTGCTGACAGCCGAAGGTGCGGACATACGCGCGGGGGCGCCTTACGGCATCGGCAAGGGAATCGCTCCTTGCCTTCACCCAGTCCATAAAGCGGACCTGGCGCTCAATTTCCGTTTGTGGGATTTTCTTCATGGGATCGGTTGTTTCTTTCTATGATGGTATTGTGGATCAGAATGCCGGCAAGCCCGATCACGCCGGTTACGGCGAAGATGACGAGCGAGCGGACGAGATTGCCGCTTGACAGCTCGGCACCGGCAAGGGTGGAGGTGATGACGGAAGGGATCCGCGCAAGGGATGCGATGATCACGAAGCGGAAAAAGGGCATTCCGATGAAGGGAACAAAATAGGTTAAGATGTCCTTTGGCGTGCCGGGGATGAAAAAGAGGAGAAAGACCAGCGAGTCGCGCCCCGCGGGATTCTTCAGAAAGGCCAGCTTATCGAAGGCCTTTGAATCGACGAAGCGATTGACAAACTTCATTCCGAAGCGCCTGACGGCAAAATAGACCGCCGCCGTTCCGAGCGCGATGCCCAAAAGGGCGATCACGAGGCCGCCGAGGGTGCCGTACATCATGCCGAGCAGGATTTCGATCGGCTCGCCGGGGATGATCGCGGCGACAATCTGCAGAGTCTGCAAAAGGAGCATCAGCAGGATGCCGAAGAATCCCAGTCCTTCGATGAAGGAGCGGAATTTCTCCTGTGCCGCAGGCTCCTTCAGGGAGAGAACGGCGGGGATCAGGTCGGCGCAGAGGACAAGAAACGCGATTCCGCATAGAATCAGCGCGGTGATTTTCAGGATTCTCTTTTTATTGGCTTTCAAGGGGGACATACATTCCTTCCAGAAAATCGTTTGTGAGCACGGTTCCGTCTTTTTTGATCAGCAGGATGCCGAGATGGGAGTGATCGAAAAGGCCCTCCGCGCTTCCCATGATGAAAAAGGTGGTCGAGAGCATATCGCCGAGGGCACCCGCAAAGGCAAATTCATCGGCATCGGCATCATCGGAAAGGAGGATGACCACCGCCGCCGAAGCAAGATCGGAGTCGGCGGGATAACCGGTGCGCGGGTCGATAATGTGGTGGTAGCGCACGCCCTCATAATCGACATACCGCTCATAGCTTCCGGATACGGAGACCACGGCGTTTCCCGGCAGCTTCAGCGTGCCGATCAGCGTATCGGGCGCGAGGGGATTCTTTATGCCGACCGTCCAGCGATCGGCGCCGGAAGCATCGTAGGCCGGGCGCTCGCCGACGGTGGCAACATTGCCGCCGAAGGATACGGTTCCGACGGCACCGGCATCGCGGAGCACCTGCGCACACCGTCCGAGGGCCCAGCCCTTTCCGATGCCGCCAAGATCGATGGCCATTTCGGCATTTTCCTTATACAGCACGCCGTTTTCAAAGCGGAGCGCATTCATATTCACAAGAGAGAGGGCATCGGCGATTGCATCCTCCGATGGCGGTGTCCAGCCATCCTGCGGATGGGCGATATTCCACAGCTCGACCAGCGGCGCGACGGTGGGATCAAACAGCCCGAGGGAAAGCTCGAATCCGGCCTCGGCAACCTCCAACAGGCGGACGGTTTCCTCCGACAGCGGCGAAGCGGTGGAATGATTGAAGCGGAAGATTTCGCTGGCTTCATCGGTGCGCGAGAGCTTTTTTTCAAGCTCCGTGATGATCTCCCGGCACTCGCCGATCAGCTCTCCGGCATCCTCATGCTTCACGGAAAAGTCGATGACGGTATCCATGGCGAAGACCGTTTTTTTCGTGATTCCCTCCGCACATCCGGAGAATGCAAGAATCCCGGCAAGCAGGGGAAGAAGGAGCAGGCGTTTTTTCATCGGGCACCTCGATTCAGGCGGCGATGCGTGAGCTCGGCGGCGATTCCGGTCAGAAGGCCGGTCGGCAGAGCGAGCAGCAGAAGCCACCACAGCATTCCAAGAGGGGCAGGGCTTGTAAAGACAAGGCAGGCAGCAAGGCTCTGCCCGAGATTGTGTGCGGCGGCAGAGAGTACGGATATGCCGGCAAGGCTGAAGCGCCCATGCATCGGCTTTGTCAGCCCCATCACGGCAAGGGAAAGAATCCCGCCGCCCAGCGAAAAGGCGAAGGAGGTCACGGATCCGAAGAGGATACTCATGACGGCAATCCGCGAAAGGGAGATGATCGCGCCGTCCGCCAGTGAAAAACGGTGCACGGCCAGGAGCACGGCGATGTTGCAGAGTCCCGGCTTGAAGCCGGGGATCGCCGGCATGGGAAGAAGAATCTCAAGCCAGGATAAAATCAGCGCCGCCCCCAGAAGAAGGGCATCGGTGCAGAGCCTCTGCGGCGTGAATTCAGCCCGCGACGGCATCGGCATCCCCCTCTCCCCCGACCGTAATCAGCACGCCCGCGGGAACGCAGGCGATGGATTGTCCGGCTTTATCGATCCGGCCAAGGCCCATGTGGCCAAGGCCCATGCGGCCAAGGCCCATGCAGAGCTTGTCCGGGCAATCGGATCCGATCACAGCCGCCCCGCCGTCCTCGATGCGGACGGTGAGCGTATGCCCGCCGGAATGGATTTCATAATCGCCGGAAGCCGAGAGGGGAATCTCCCGCCGGCCCGTTTCGGAATCGATGATAAGCATCCCGCCGTCCGATCCGGCAAGGATCGGAAAAAGCAGGCTGACAGCGGACAGGAGCAGCACCAGAAGGACGGCCGCGCCGTCCCATTTTGTCAGCGGCACGCCCGCACCCCCTCCGTTTTTCAAATCATCTTACATTATATCATATCCGGACACAAAAAGCAATAACTTTGTGTGAACATTTCATTCGTTGATGGCGATGCTGACGCCGTTTACGGTGACATCCTCATCGGCGCGGATGAGAACGTATTTCACGCCGCCGATCACGCGGGTTTCGATCAGGTCGCCCCGCTCGGGATTGACCTTGATGACGACATCGGGCGTGCGGACCTCCATCTGCTTCGGCTCGACGATATTCCGGGGCGGGAGGTCCGCGCCGACTCCGTAGCAGTCATCGTAGCTGGCGGTGAAATCGCTGACCTTTTCCTCGGACACGCCGCAGGATTCCAGCACGTTTTTGACATCGAACTTGCTGATGGTCAGCGGCTCGGTGCTCTTTGTCAGCTTGTGCTCCTCGATCCGGGATGCGATATCATCGTGGATCGCCTGCACGACATCCAGACGGCATTCCTCGCCCAGCGTGCGGCCGAGCATTCCCTCAAAGGCCTCCTTCTGCTCGGCGGCCGGCATCGGCAGCTCGGTTTTGAAGAGGGCATCGGCGAAGGCCTCGTGGCTGTCCGCCGCATTTTTGACATAATAAAGTGCGTTGTAGATATTGGTCTGGCGGTTGTCAAAGCAGGGGAACAGGAAGCCCATCTCCGGCGACGATACGTTCCAGATACAGCTGCGGGCATGGAAGCCCTTGTCGCCCGCGTCATAGGCAAGGGAAGTGCGCGCCTCCTTCACCGGGCAGACCGCCGAGAGAATGTAGCGGAAGATCGACGTCGATTCCTCGCCGCCCGAATCGCCGCCCTCGTCCCTGTGCTTTCGCGGGACATCGTAGGTGTCGCTCATGAGAAGAATCAGATGATTGCCTTCATTGGGCAGACCTTCTGCCGCGGCATCGAAGAAAGCCTTCACCGCATCCTCGTCCTTCAGCGCCGAATCGCGGAGCGCCGTCAGACGCAAATGCTCCTCGGCCGCTCCGACCTGCCCGTTTGAAAAGGCGATATCGATCAGATTCCGGCCCATGCCGCCCGACAATACCCGGCGGAAGATCGCAAGATACATCTCGGCCTCCGCTTCACCCAGCAGGAAAAACGGCGTCGAAAACTCCGCGATCGTCTCCCTCTTCTCGTTCACATACCGCCCGCGCAGCATGGTAATATTGTGCTTATCCGGCTGAAGCCTCCGCCTCAGCTCGGCCGTTTCCTTATCGATCATGGTATATAGATCCTTTCTGTAGTGGTAGTTGTTAGTATAGGGGAGTACGGTCGCTTTCTTGAAAGAAAGCTCCGCAAAGAACTTTAATGGGAGGGGATATGTTGGGGTTCCCCATGAAGGGAATCCGTCACGGTAGTTTGTGCTTCCAATGGAAGTTGGTTCCGATTGGCGTTTATTTGTGCGAATCGTTCGTTCTATCGAGATGCGCCGCCTCCCTGGACCCTGACCCCTCCGGCGGCTCGGTTGGCACAAGCCGTTAGAACTTTCTTTCAACTTCGGCGTAGCCAAGGAAGGTGGGGGGCGGGGGCGGGAAACTTCGGCGTCTGAGATGGTTCCCGCCCCCGCAAGCAAACGGTAAGCACAAACAAACGCTTCCGCCGCTGAAGCAATCGCAAAGCTCCGCAAAACTTTTCCGGGGAAATTTCTTCTTCTACTTGAATCGCCGCCGGATCTGTGCTATAATGGTGGCAGAAACAAAATTCTGCAAAGGAAGGTATACCAAAATGAACCTGAAACCCTATCTTGCTTCCCCCGACGAAAAGCCGCTCGACCGGATTGTCGATGACGGCGGTTTTGCCGCGATCTTCCGCACGATCGGATGCATCGGCGACAGCCTTTCCTCCGGCGAATTTGAATCGACGGACGAGAGCGGCACCAAAAAGGGCTATCACGATTACTTTGAATATTCCTGGGGCCAGTACATCGGCCGTGCCATCGGCGCGAAGGTTTACAATTTCTCCCGCGGCGGCATGACAGCCATCGAATACTGGAACAGCTTCGCCCGCGATAAGGATTTCTGGAATCCTTCGATGCTCTGTCAGGCGTACATCGTGGCGCTGGGCGTCAACGATATCCTCAACCGCAAGATGCCCATCGGCACCATCGCCGACATTGATCTTTCCGATTACAACAACAATAACACCGAAACCTTCGCCGGCTATTATGCCCGCATCCTTCAGCGGCTGAAATCGATGCAGCCCCATGCCCGCTTCTTCCTCATGACCATGCCGGCCGTCGAGGAATCCCAGCGCACCGAGGGTCTGCGTGCCGAGCACGCGGCTCTGCTTCATCAGATGGCGGAGCTGTTCGATTACACCTATGTCATCGACCTCAACAAATACGCCCCTCTGTACGATGCCGAGTTCAGGCGCAATTTCTATCTGGGCGGCCACATGAATCCGCAGGGCTATATTCTGACCGCGAAGATGACCATGTCCTATATCGACTGGATCATCCGGAACAATCCGGAGGATTTCGCACAGGTCGGCTTCATCGGCAAGGGCGTACACAATTACACCGCCAGGTGGTAAAACCCATCAGGCACAGATTGTATTATAACACAGTTTTTGAAAAAAAGCAAGCCCCCAAAAAAACATGAGTCAAAGGAGAAAAATCATGAAGCAGCGCATTTTATCTTCCGTTCTTCTCGCCGCGATGCTCGCAGGACTCGCTTCCTGCGGTGAGAGCACTCCGCCCGCCGGTGAATCGGACAGCACCGAGCCCGCCGATACCAGCGTGTGGGGCGCTGATTCTCCGATCGCTCCTTACCTTCCCAAGGTTGATCTGGAAGGCTTCGAGCTGCGGATCGGCACCGGCGACCCGGTCATCTTCTATGCCGAGGAGCAGACCGGCGATGTTGTCAACGATGCCGTGTTCACCACTCGCCAGGCTGTCAGCGAGGCCTTCAACGCCGACGTATCCTATTTTATTTACGGCGGCAATACCGATGTGGCAACTGTTATCCGCGAGGCTGTGGCTTCCGGCGACAACGAATTTGATGTCGTCACCGGTCATGACTGCTCGATGTTCACTCTCTCGCTGGAAAATTCCTTCCTGGATCTGCGCCAGATGCCGTACCAGGATTTCTCCCAGCCATGGTATCCGCCCTATGCCAATGAGGTCTACCACATCAACGGCAAGCAGTATATGTACACCTCGTACATGAGCTACCAGGGCCTGAACGCAGCCAGCGCAATCCTCATCAACAAGGGAATTGCCGGGGATTTCAAGATTGACATTCCGTATCAGGACGTGCGCGACGGCAAATGGACGCTGGACAAGATGCTCTCGCTGGCCAAATCCGTCTACCGCGATCTGAACGGCAGCAACGATGCCGATGCCGAGGATCTGTTCGGCTTCATCGGCTACACCAACCTCTACGGCTTCCAGACCGCTTTCACCGAGTGCTATGTGGAGGATGCAGACGGCGTGGTATCCACCGAATACAACGAAGAGCGTCTGATTGACGTCATCGAAAAGATGCGCGGCCTGCTCTTCGAAAGCGAAAACTGCTGGATCGCGGATAAGATGCCTGCTCCGGCGGTCGAAATGTTCGCTTCCGGCAAGGGTCTCTTCTCCTTCAATCAGCTGAGTTTCCTCGGCTCCACGCTCCGCCAGAGCGATGTGGACTACGGCATTCTGCCGGTACCGAAATATGACGAGGATCAGGA
>JAZNKS010000038.1:0-8924 GCA_045578725.1 Candidatus Flemingiibacterium sp. | reverse complement strand
GGAAGTCCATAACCAGGCCGCTGATGAGGATCGGGAGCGGCAGGAGGGGTGTCATGGCGGTAAAGAGGCCGCCAAGTACCAAAAAGATCCGGGTCAGCTGGCTTGTCACCAGATAGCGGACCATGCGCAGGAGATTCTTATAGATCGTGCGGGCGTATTCCAGGGCGGAAACAACGGCCGCAAAGCCGCCGCGTCCCTTTTCGTCGGCATCCGAAACCACCACATCCGAGATGAATTTCAGCGCCTCGGCATCAAAGCCGCCCGATGCGCCGCCGATTCTGGAAT
Source organism: Candidatus Flemingiibacterium sp. (assembly GCA_045578725.1). Taxonomy (GTDB): domain Bacteria; phylum Bacillota; class Clostridia; order Oscillospirales; family CAG-272; genus Flemingiibacterium. Next base: position 8,639 of record JAZNKS010000038.1, on the reverse strand, counting down.
AGGCGGGGGTACTCCGGCTCCGGATATCGATGCCGGTGCGGGAGGCCTTGGGGGAGATGGTAACCGATTGGGCAAAGCCGACATCGGCATGGCGGAGCAGGAGCGCGCCGTTCATACCGCCGGCCAGCAGGCCGACCTTCTCGCCGTCCGCCTTCATCATATCGATGATCGAGGCGAGACCGGCGGCGGGGATGCCGCAGTACATGGAATAGAGGGGAAGGTTGGTGCGGAGCAGATCCTTTGTCATCGTCTGCATCTTCGCCTCGGTGAGGATATCCTTCTCGCCATTTATCAGACCGATGCTCATGGCGAGGAATTTATCCGTTTCGCTGACGGTATCGGTGGTCATGATGACCCGCAGCCCGGCGGCACGGCACCGGGAGAGAATCTGCGCCACGCGCGGCTGGAGCGGCTCTCTGATGGCGATGAAGCCGATAAAGGTCAGATCGCTCTGGATCGCGCCGATCCTCTGGAGATTGTTGTAGCCCGTCCGGCCGACGGCGATGGCGGCGACCTTATAGGAGCTTTTTGTCAGGCTCTCGGCGATGCCGGAGAAGGCCAGCTTATCCTCCAGACTCATGGGGACGGTGCGGCCCATCTCGCGGTAGCTGATGCAGGCATCGAGAATGGCATCCGCCGAGCCGCGGTGGTGGGCGATCAGCTCACCGGTATCGGAGAGGGTCAGCGTGGTGTCAAATTTCGACGGGCCTCCTGCGGGGGTATGCTCGAGGATCCGCCATTTCTTTTCGATATCGGAATGGTAGAGCCCCAGCTTTTCGGCCAGCGTGATCAGCGCGCTCTCCTCGGGGGTGATCCGCCGGGAGGTGCCGTTGAGGCTGGCAAGTCCGGCTCCGTAGATGCCGGTGGTGACAACGCCGAGGGTGACAATTTCGGACAGCTTGTCCACGCGGTCGGGATCCTGTGCCTCATAAAGGCTTCGGGGCAGATAGATCTTCTCGGCCTCGGCGCGCGCCTGGGTAATCATGCCGTCCTTGGGCACGATCAGCGTGGTCAGCTCCTTGAGCGGCTCCAGCTTTTCGGAATTCTTGATCAGCGCACCGACGTTGACATCCCGCTGGCGGCGTGCGGCGGCAAAGGTGCCGCATCCGATGATGATCGTACCGAAGGCCAAATACAGCTCGGCCATACCGGCGGCCGCAAGGCAGAGTCCGGTCAAGAGGGCTCCGAACAGGCTTCCTTCGCCGATGCCGAACCAGAGATGGATCACGGTGACGGCAAACACCAGCAAAAGCAGGGCGAGGCTTAAAAGCGAGCAGCATTTTTTGAGGACAGCGAGAATCTTCAGTTTCTCATGGGTGACGATCGGGCCGACCTTTTCAAGGGTCACGGCGGCGGTATTTTCACCGGTGGCGACGACCATGGCGCGGGCGGTTCCGCCGGTGACAATGGTAGTGGCAAAGGCCATATTCTGCTGATCGGCGAGGGGCAGGCCCGGGCCGAAGCGGACGAATTTCGCGTCCTTGTCCGATGAGCGGGGGATGCCGGTCAGCGGGCTTTCGTTGATGCGAAGACCGCTTGATTCCAGCAGCCGGCAGTCGGCGGGGACGATGTCGCCGGCGGAGAGAAAGATCATGTCGCCGGGCACAAGGGCGCGCATATCCGACAGCCGCAGACGGCCGTCCCGCAGCACCTTGACCGTCGGCAGGGAATAGACGGCCATGCCGTCCAGCACCTGTCCCGCCTTCACCAGCGTGAAGACGGCGGCCGCGTAATTGACAATCAGCAGAAGGGCGATGATGCCCGAGGCGACGGGCTGTTCAAAGACGGCGGCAACACCGGCGGCTCCGAGCAGCAGCAGGGAGGCAAAATCGGCGGGGATCCGCTCCCGGTACCTTGAAAAGGAATCGGTGGGAACGGCCCAGATCCGGTTGGGGCCGTATTTTTTCCGCGCCTTCCGGGCCGCATCGGTGGAGAGGCCGGCACCGGCGGAGCTTTCAAAGCGCCGCTCCAGCTGCTCCACGGATTTATCGTAGAAGGATTCTATCATAAATAATCAAACTTCAGGCTCTCGCCGTCCGAATCCACACCGACCGCCTCGGGCGCATTCTCATAGCGGGAAATCAGCTCGGATGCGATGACATCCTCGATTTCGGTCTGGATGAGGCGGCGGAGATTGCGCGCGCCGTACTGGCGGGAGAAGGCTTTTTTGGCGATATAGGCGACGGCCGCATCGGTGTAAACCAGCTTCAGCGGCTTTTCGGCGAGGGCGGTCTTCAGCTCCTCCAGCATGATCCTTGCGATCGCGCCGAAGTCCTCCTCCTCCAGCGGACGGAAGGTGATGATCTCGTCCACGCGGTTGAGAAATTCGGGGCGGAGGAATTCTGCGAGGGCCTTTTCGGTCTTCTGCTCGCTCCGGTCGGTGACGGTTCCGCCAAAGCCCGCCGATGCGCTTCCCACGCTGGAGCCGGCATTGGTGGTCATGACGATGATCGTGTTCTCGAAGTTGACGGCCTTGCCGTGAGAATCGGTCAGCTTGCCGTCGTCCAGAATCTGCAGGAGCATATTGAGCACGTCGGGATGGGCCTTTTCGATTTCATCGAACAGGATGACCGAATAGGGATGGCGGCGGATCTTCTCGGTGAGCTGGCCGGCCTCATCGTAGCCGACATAGCCGGGAGGGGAACCGATCAGCTTGGAGGCGGCGTGCTTTTCCATGAACTCGGACATATCGAGCCGGATCAGCGCATCGGGGGAGTGGAAGAGATCGGAGGCGATGGTCTTGACAAGCTCCGTCTTTCCGACACCGGTGGGGCCGGCAAAGATGAAGGATACCGGCTTGCGCTTGGCGGAAACGCCGGCGCGGCGGCGCTTGATGGCGCGGACCACCGCATTGACCGCCTTATCCTGGCCGATAATGTGGGACTTGATCCGCTCCTCCAGCTTATCGAGCCGCCTGAATTCGCTCTCGGTGACGGAGGAGGCGGGAATGCCGGTCCAGATCTCGATCACGCGGGCCAGATCGTCCTCGGTGAGGGCAAGGCCGGCGGCCGCATCGGAGGCTTCCTTCACCTGATCGGCCAGCTGAAGCTCCTTGGTACGCAGATCGGCAATCTTCTCCCAGCGTCCGACATCGTCATCCTGCGCGGCCTCCAGAAGCTCTCTCTGGGCTTTGACCCCCTCCAGACGGCGGGATACATCCGTGACATCCTGGAGCGCCGTAGAATGGATGGATACGCTCGCGGCGGCCTCATCGATCAGATCGATGGCCTTATCGGGCAGAAAGCGGTCGGATATGTACCGCTCGGAGAGGATGACCGCACGCTCGGCGATTTCATCGGAAATTTTCACCTGATGGTAATTCTCGTAGTAATGCTTGATGCCCTTCAGAATGGCGACGGAATCCGCAACCGACGGTTCATCGACGATGACGGGCTGGAAGCGGCGCTCCAGCGCCGAATCCTTTTCGATATGCTTGCGGTATTCGTTCAGCGTGGTGGCGCCGATGACCTGGATATCGCCGCGCGAGAGGGCGGGCTTCATAATATTGGCGGCATTCATCGCGCCCTCGGCATCTCCCGCCGCGGAGAGATTGTGAACCTCATCGATGACGAGGATGACATTGCCGGCCTCCTTGACCTCATTCAGCAGGCCGTTCATACGCGATTCAAACTGGCCGCGGAACTGGGTTCCGGCCACCAGTGAGGCAAGATCCAATAAATAGAGCTCCTTGTCCTTCAGCTTGTCCGGGACATCGCCCGCGTGGATCTTCAGGGCCAGCGCCTCGGCGATGGCGGTCTTGCCGACACCCGGCTCGCCGATCAGGCAGGGATTGTTTTTCTGACGGCGGGCGAGGATCTGGATCACGCGCTCCAGCTCCCTCTCGCGGCCGACGATGGCATCAATCCGGCCCTCGGCGGCCTTATCGCTTAAATTCTGGGCGTAATTGGGCAGATATTTCTTCTTGGTCTGACGGCCGGCGGCACGGCGCGGATCGTTTTCGGCGCGGGCGGCGTCATTGGCGCGGGCGGCCTCCTCTTCCTCGGCGTGCTGCATCGGCTTTTCATCCGAAGCGGCATCCCCGGGCAGGGAGTCATCCCTGCCTGAAGCCGGCTTGCCGTCCCCGGCCCTGTAGACGAGGCCGGAGGGATTCTTCGGGCCGTCGGTTTTGAGCCCGAAATCGCGGAAAATCTTATCGATATCGAGGACGGGTGCACCGCCCTCCAGCTCCTCGGGCGTCATCTCCTCCTGCATCTGCTCCAGCTCCTCCATCGCCTCGGGGCTGACACCCATCTTGTCGAGGATGTCATTGACCGGCTTGATGCCGAGCTCGCGGGCGCATTTGAGGCAGATGCCTTCGGTTACGGTTTCGCCGTTTTCGATTTTGGTCACATACACGACGGCGACGCGCTTGTGACATCTTGCACACATTTCCATGGTTTGTAAAGTTCCACCTTAAAAGTAAATTGATTTGCGTTTTATTGAATGGCATAAACCGGGATTTATGCCGGATTCTCCTATTGAATCAGAAGCCATCCCTGGGCGTGGACGTATTTTAAGATCACCGAGCCGGTGATGACCGCCTCGTTGAAGTATTCCGGCTTCACGGCCTCCAGCGCGCGGATCAGACCCACGGCCATATTGCAGATCACCCAGCCCGACAGAGCCGCGCTGGCCGCTCCGAAGAGGAGCCCCAGCAGGGTATTCAGCGTTTTGAGCAGGGGCAGACGGAAGATCAGATCCAGCACGAAGACGGCGATTTTCAGGATCAGAAGCGACACCAGAAAGAGGCCGATGGCCGCCAGCACATGGGAGATGGCCGAAGCGGTCGGGGAGGCAATCTGCGCGGCCAGCGCCTCGCGCATTCCCTCGCTGTGGCTCCCGTCAAGGAGCGAGGTGTAGGCCTGCTCGATTTCATCAAAGGAGAAGCCAAAGCGCTCACCGAGCGTTTCCAGCGCGGCGGGGCGATCCTCGATCAGCGAGGACAGGGCCTGATTCTCTCCGCCGGAACCGGAATCGGTGCCGGCACCTGCGATGCCGGCAATGGCATCGTCCACGATCGAGCTGACCCAATCGCCGACGAAGCGCTCTTCGACCCAGACACTCACCGGTCCGGTGAACAGGAAGGTGATGCCGATGGCGATCAGAATCGAGGCAAAGCCCATCACCGAGCGGATAAAGCCGCGCGTAATGCCAAGATACAGGCAGGCGGCCGCGGCGACGATCAGCAGGCCGTCGATAATCAGACTCATGTTGTCACCTCCGTGGAAGACGTTTCATCCGATAAACCGGATGCGGCGGCATCAAAATAGACCTCGCCGAAATCGGCGCCCGAATAGGTCAGCGCGTAGTTGGGAAGTCCGAGCAGGAAGGAATCCGGCTCCTGAACCAGCAGGCAGAAGCCGCCGGGCTCCACCTTCAGGCTGCCGCGCTTACGATTGTGAAGATTGATGCGGGAGAGGGTATCGCCGGTGAGAATGAAGATATAATCGCCGGATTCATCGTGGGCGGCATCGGTTAATTTGCCGTCAAACTCGCCCGAGAAGACAGCCCGTCCGTTGGTATCGTAGACCACGGCAAAATAGCTGTTTCCGATGATGCTACCCTCATAGATGCAGGTCAGATACTTCTGACTGCAGTCGGTCATGGCAAGCGGCCCGGCAAGGGATACCCGGTTTTTGACGCCGAGATCGGCATCAAGGAACCAGATAGCCTCGTCGCTGATCATGATCCAGCCGTCCCGGACGGGGAAGAGATTGTATCCGAGGCCGTCCACCGAGCGGCGGGCGTGGGCTTGCGAGGCTCCGGGGCGGATCAGCTCGATCTCGGTAAAGAAGCTGCCCTCCTCGGTGCCGATGCTCATCACGGCCAGATTCTCACCCGGGGCATCATAGCAGAGATCGGTCAGATACTTGTCCTTGAGCACCCGGCTGATCAGCTTGAAATCCGCATCGTAGAGCAGTACCGCCGTGCGGTATTCTCTTGAGGAGGCGGCGACGGCAAAGGAGCCGTCCGGCGCCAGATCCGCATCGGTGATGGGATAGTCGAGCGTTTCGCTGTAGAGCTGGGAGAAGGTATTGAAAAGCGAGAAGGAAAGTCCGCCGAGGTCATAGCAGAGGGTGTATTTTTCGCCGACGGTAAGCACGGGCGTGCCGTAGCGGATATCCTCCGTCATGATCTGGTTGCCGCGCGAGTCATAGAGCGAATAGCCCTGATCGGAGAGCGCGCAGAGGTCGCCGATGAACAGGCCGAGCTTATTCTGCGAGCTGGACGGATAGTGGATCCGGGGCGCGGTGATCGAGGTTTCGGTATCGGTAAAGCTGATGAATTTCATCAGATAACGGAGATTTTCGATGGTGATTTCATTCCGGCCGAGGGTGAAGGAGAGCAGCAGGAAGACAATCAGAACAAAGAGAGTCAGGAATTTGGCGGCGCGGAAGGCGCGGGCGGCGCTGCCGTAGTAAGGATTGACCGGAGCCGCGGATCCCGTTCCGGCGCCTGCGGGTGCGGGAACAGATGAACCGCCCGTCGGGGCGGGAGCGGGGGAGTTGACCGGCCGGATCGGCTCAGCCATGCCATCACTTCCTTTCATGGGACAATATATAATACTATTATACCACACAATTATGAAATAGTATCCCTATGTTTCGTGAACGAAATATGTCTTTGCTGTTAATAAAATGTCGAAAATGGAAAGTTTGCGGATTTTCCGAAAAAATTGACGGCAAAGCGTAGACAGAACGCCTGTTTTGTGCTATAATAAGAGCAACGATTATCCGAGAAAGGATTCCCGCCATGAAAACATTGCTCGCCGTTGACGGCAACAGCATTCTCAACCGCGCCTTCTGGGGCATCCGCCCGCTGACCACCAAAACCGGACTTTTCACCAATGCCGTATACGGCTTCGCGACCATCTTGAAGCGCCACATCGAGGAGTGGCAGCCCGATGCCGTCGCCGCCGCCTTTGATCTGAAGGCTCCCACCTTCCGCCATAAGATGTTCGACGGCTACAAGGCCGGCCGCAGGGGAATGCCCGACGAGCTTGCCATGCAGCTGCCCTATGCCAAAAAATTTGCCGAAGCGATGGGCATCTCCGTGCTCACGCTGGAGGGCTTTGAGGCCGACGATATTCTCGGCACGCTGGCACGCCTCTGCCGCGAGAGCGGAGAATGGCAGTGCCTGATTCTCACCGGCGACCGCGATTCGCTCCAGCTGATCGATCCGTCGGTGAAGGTTCTGCTGGCCGGCAGCAGCGAAACGGCCGTCTGGGACGGTCCGCATTTTTCGGAGCATTACGGTGTGCCCGCCACCTCCTTTGTGGATGTGAAGGCGCTGATGGGCGACAGCTCGGACAACATTCCCGGCGTGCCCGGCATCGGCGAGAAGACCGCCCTCTCGCTGATTGCCAATTTCGGCTCGCTGGACGGCGTTTATGCGGCCTATGACGAGGCGGCGGGGGACGATCCCAAGGCATCGGCCAAAAAGATGGGCGTTGCACCGGGCGTGTATACCAAGCTCGGCGCGGGGCGGGATTCGGCCCTTCTTTCGCGCAGGCTGGCCGCCATCGACTGTGCAGCCCCGATCGGGATCCTGCCCGATGAGCTGCTGACATCCGGTCCTGACCGCACAGCGCTCCGCTCGCTCTTTGCCGAGCTTGAATTCGGTGCGCTGACCAAACGCTTCGGGCTGGATGAGGACACGCCTCCCGCCGATGCGGGCGGGGAAGCATCGGGGCCCGTCCTTCTGCCGACGGATGCGATCCTCTCCCGGCTCGGGGAGCGCTTTGCGGTGATGGAGGATGAGGAGGGCCGGCTGACCTTCTCCTCGGGAGAGGAAATTCTCATTCCCTCGGACGGGGACGGAGCCGCCCTTCTCGGGTGCGGCCGCTCCGTCTGCGTATTCGATGCCAAGGCAATGCTCAAAAAATGGGGGCCCTTCGATTTTGCCTTTGATGCCATGCTGGCGGCCTATGTGGACGATCCCTCCGACGGCGCGCTGACATTTGAAAAAATCCGGCTCAAATACCTGTCCGAGAACTGTGGAAAACCGGATGCCCGCAGTCTTTTCCGCCTGTGGAAAACCTTGGAGGAACGGGTGCGCGGGACCGGCATGGAGAGGCTGCTTTATCAGATCGAACAGCCGCTGGTGCCGGTACTGGCGGCGATGGAGGACGAGGGCTTCCGGATTGATACCGAGGGGCTGGCCGCCTTCGCAGAGGAGCTTGGCGCCCGGGCCGATGAAATCGCCGAGCGGATCTATTTTGCGGCGGGGTGTGAATTCAATCTGAACTCGCCAAAGCAGCTTTCCGAGATTCTCTTTGAGCGGCTGGGACTCCCGGCGGGAAAGAAGACCCATTCGGGCAGCTATTCCACCAACGCGGAAATCCTCGAAAAGCTGGCGCCCTATTATCCGATCGTGGCGGACATCCTCGAATACCGGCAGGTGACCAAGCTCCGCTCCACCTACGGCGAGGGGCTTTTAGCGGCCGCCGATGCGGGCGGACGGATCCATTCGACCTTCCATCAGGCGCTGACCGCAACCGGCCGGCTGTCCTCCTCGGAGCCGAATCTGCAGAACATTCCCGTACGCACGGAGCTTGGCCGGCAGATGCGCCGCTTCTTCATCCCCTCCGGGGACGGCCGTGTGCTGATCGACGCGGATTACAGCCAGATCGAGCTTCG
>JAZNKS010000037.1:0-1556 GCA_045578725.1 Candidatus Flemingiibacterium sp. | reverse complement strand
TCCCTTGCAAGGCGTGCGATCCGGACAGCCTCTTCTGCATTTCTCGCGCCGGAGGTGTTGGGAAGTAGCGTGATACCCTCGGGTATGTAGTCGAGAATGCTTTCCTGCTCTTTTGTATTCGCGCGGCGGACTGCCAGGGTGATGATCTCTGCTCCCGCATCCTTTACCGCCGCTTCGATCAGCTTCATGGAATATTTGCCGGAGCCGAGGATGAAGCGGGACGAAAATTCGTGTCCGCCGATGATGAGTTTATCGTTTGTCATGTTTAATTTCCTTCTTTCTTTAAGTTTCAAATTCACCTGCTAAAATACGCAGGACAGTATGTGCCTGATGTGCGGCACAGAGCATGACACGGGGAGCTACCAGCCCAATGGTATCTGCCGTATCGCTGACGCCATCGCCGCACAGGTAAAACCGTTTTGTGATTTTTCGTGTCTTGATGGTATTGGGCGTATCCATTCCCGCCATTCCCGAAGCTGCGACAAGATATTTATTGGGCAGCTCGGAAAGCACGGCATTTGTCAGCATTGCTTTGCATTCCGCATCGTCAAAGGCTTCGCAGATGATGTCCGCATCTTTCAGAAGCTGCACAGCGTTGCCCTCCGTAATGCGCTCAGTATGTGCTTCAAGCTCAATATACGGCGCAATCTCACGAAGATTTTCTGTGAGTGCTTCGGTCTTATACATACCGGTCTGATCGGCCTTATACTGCTGTCGGTGGAGATTGGTGATATCCACCCGGTCGAAGTCGATAAGAATCAGCTTCCCAATTCCCGCTCGCGCGAGCGCGGTTGCGATTGCGGAACCCAGCCCGCCAAGTCCGCATACTGCAACTGTTGCTGACAAAAATCTCTTTTGCAGTTCCTCGCCATGCCGTTCGGTTAACGCCTTATTCCATTCTTCTTTTGTTGGAATCAGATTAACCACCTCCCACAAAGCTGACGATTTCCAACCGATCACCATCGCAGAGCATCGCGCTTGCATAGCTTGCCCGCGGGACAATCTCGCCGTTTCGCTCGACGGCAATCCGCTTCGGATCCCAATCCGTTCCACTCAGAAATTCCGCCACCATCATCGGCTTCAGCGTGATTTCCTTTCCGTTGACTGTAATGACCATACTGTCACATCCTTTCCGACAATACAAAAAACGGAAGCCGCCCGCTTTGGGTAACTTCCGTTAAAATACTGTTATATCAGGCATCCCTACGTTGGCATTATCCAAATCAGGTTATCGGTCGAAGGGCACACCTTCCTCTCAGCCTGTAAACAACTGTATCTGTCATACAGCTGCCGCAGAATCATCTGCTGCAAGCTCCCGTCTGTTTAATTGTCCCGACCATTATACACTATTTCGGCAGGAATTGCAAGAGGTCGGAGAATTTATTTATAAAAAGTTCAAAATCAGGCCGAAGCAGCCATAATATTCCATAATTCGTTGAAAAAAGGGCAGAATTGCCTGAAATGGCGAAAAAGGGTGCAAAAAGTCGGAAGAGTTCATGCCGGATCGCTCTTGATTTAAGTGGGCGGGATGTGGTACAATAAGATATCGCAAAGAG
>JAZNKS010000036.1:0-23405 GCA_045578725.1 Candidatus Flemingiibacterium sp. | reverse complement strand
GAGGATGCCGGTAAATCCGGTAAGTCCATCGAGGGCAGATTAGAGTTCAACCGCATGATGGAGGACATCAAATCCGGCAAGGATGGGGTTTCCTACGTGCTGGTGTTCAAGCTCTCTCGTTTCGGCAGAAATGCAGCGGATGTGTTGTCCACCCTGCAAGTTATGCAAGATTTCGGTGTCAATCTGATCTGTGTTGAGGATGGTATTGATTCTTCCAAAGACGCAGGAAAGCTGATGATCTCCGTTCTGTCAGCGGTTGCCGAGATTGAACGTGAGAATATCCGTGTTCAGACGATGGAGGGCAGAATCCAGAAAGCCCGTGAAGGCAAATGGAACGGCGGCTTTGCTCCCTACGGCTATACGCTTGAAAAAGGCAAGCTGTATGTGAATGAGGAAGAAGCCGAAGCAATCCGTATCATCTTTGATAAGTATGTGCATACCGACATGGGCGCAAACGGGCTTGCCCGATACCTTGCCAATCATGGCATCGGTAAAATCCAGCGTCAGAACGGCAAGAATCCCTTGTTTGATGCGGCTCTTATCCGTAGGATACTGAAAAATCCTGTTTACTGCGGCAAAATAGCCTATGGCAGACGCAGAACGGAAAAGGTGCATGGTACACGAAACGATTATCGCCTTGTGGAGCAGGACAACTATCTACTGGTCGATGGTCTGCATGAAGCCCTTGTGTCCGAAGAACTCTGGCATGATGCACAGGTGAAATTGGTTGCCCAGGCAAAGAAGTACGAAAAGGTCAACCATGGCAAAGATAACAAGGTGCATCTGCTGACAGGCTTGCTCAAATGTCCGATCTGCGGAGCAGGAATGTATGGTAACAAGAGTGTCAAGCATAAAGCAGACGGCACGAAATACAAAGATTTCTATTACTACGGCTGCAAGCACCGTACCATGACCCGTGGACATAAATGCGATTACAAGAAGCAAATCCATGAGGAGCTGCTGGAAACTGCCGTAGCAGAGGTTATCTCCAAATTGGTCAGCAATCCGAAGTTTGCCGCCTTGATGCAACAAAAAATCAGCATGAAGGTGGATACCTCCGCTATCGAGCAGGAGATCGCCAACTACGAAAAACAGCTTCGCCAGAGCTATTCCATCAAGTCCAGATTGATAGAGGAAATTGACACCCTTGACCCCGATGATAAACACTACATCAAGCGTAAGGCAGATCTTGATGATCGCCTTTACAAGATGTATGATAAGATCGAGGATACAGAGTCTCTGCTGATTGAAGCCAGAGCAAAGAAAACGGCAATCGAAGCGGAAAAACTGACTGCCGATAATATCTACAAAGTATTGATTTACTTTGACAAGCTGTACGCCGTGATGGATGAACAGGAACGCCGACAGCTTATGGAGTCGCTGATCTCCGAAATCCATATCTTTGAGGAACGGAAGCCGAACGGACAGTGGTTGAAATCCATCAAGTTCAAGCTGCCGATCATCGAGGAAGACATGGAAATAAGTTTGGACAACGATACACAAGTCGAATGCATCGTGTGCGCAGGGCGGCAATAACCGAACTACCCAATCAACAAAGGAGAATCTCATGCTTTTATACATCATTCGCCACGGCGATCCCGATTACAAAACGGACACCCTTCTTGAGCGAGGCCGGCTCCAGGCCGAGGCGGTGGGAAAGCGGATGGCTGATGCCGGCATCAACCGGATCTTTTCCTCGCCAATGGGGCGGGCACGCCAGACAGCTGAGCCGGCTTGCCGGCTGCTGGGGCTGGAATGCGAGATCGAAGAATGGACCCGCGAAATTTCCGGGGCGGTCATCTCGCATTACCCGGACGGAAAGCCGAAATCGATCAGCGCGATGCCAAACACCGACTTTCTGACGGACGGCTGCTGGGAGCTGGATTACCGGGATTCCACCAAATGCCCGCCGATTGCCGACAGCGGAATGGCCGAGGCGCTCCTGTATCTGGAGGAGAATGGGAACCGATTTCTTGAAAAGCTCGGCTATAAGGCAGAGGACGGTGTCTTCCGGATCCTTCAGCCCAATGAAGACAAGGTGGCGCTCTTCTGTCATGCCGCCTTCACACGCGCCTGGCTTTCGGTTCTGCTCCGGATCCCGGTGCACAGGATGTGGGCGAACTTCAGCTACACGCACACCGGCGTGACGGTGCTTGAATTCAAAAACAATCCGAGCGGCATCACGGCTCCGCAGATTCTCTGCTATTCCGATATGTCGCATCTGTACGCATATGGCCCGGATATGAGCTACCGCTATACATACACCGGCCGCGACCTGTGAGAGCGCAGGGAAGCAGCGAGTCAACGGAAAGATAAACGGCATGCAATCCAACTTCAGCGGTCCTGAAAGCCTTTCGGCCGTTTGGATAAGTTTGAGTTCAGACGATCATAAATAAACGAGGGAGAAGAAATATGGAAAATCATTGGAATGGAAAATTGTGGTATGCCTATGGCACATCGATGACAAGTGTACGGCAGGGCGAATATGTTCCCGTTGTGGAGAAATTATCCGGTCTGCGCGTGGTGAATTACGGAATTCCCGGCGGTTCGTTGACACCGGATGGCTACGGGAAGGGCAATACAAAGCGGGCGGTTATGAATCTGGAGGATGGTAAGGACAAAGCCGATCTGATTACGCTGGAGGTGCTTCCTAATGAGGGCGCGAAGGTTGGCGGGATCTACGATACGGATGATGAATCCTTCTGTGGCTGTCTGAATCAGTGTATCCGCTATCTGCAGGAGCATACAAAGGCACAGATCGTTGTGATCCTGATGATTCTCGGCAACAATACCGCACCTGAGGTCCCCCACGAGAAGCGGGGAATTACCAATTTCGAATTTGCCGAGATTGCTGAACGCACAGCGCGTCTGAACGGTGTGCCTGTAATCAACGCCTTCATGGAATCGGGCTTTGGCTATGCACGGGTCAAAAAACGGGACTATCAGCTGGATGTCATCCATCTGAATAAGCTCGGAGGCCGGAACATGGGCCATTTTGTCTGGAGTAAGCTGAAGGATATCCCGCTGTGGGATGCGGGAGACTGTTAAAAAAATCGAAAAAAATGTCGCGCAGCTCTTGCATTTGGCTGCGCGATGTGTTATAATAAATGCTCCCATCAAAAAATACAGGAACGGAGGATGATACAATGGCACAGAAATTTACGGTAGAAGACGGTGTTCTGGTGAAGTTTTCGGGAACGGATCCGGAGATCACCGTGCCGGACGGGGTGCACACCCTCGGTCCGGAATGCTTCAGGGGACGCAAAACTCTGGTAAGCGTCACGCTGCCGGATTCTGTTGACAGGATCGGTGCGAGGGCCTTTGGCGGCTGCAATCATCTGTCGGAGATTCGGATCCCCGACGGCGTGCGTGAAATCGGCGAGGGCGCCTTCAGAGGATGCACCGCTCTTACGGCGATTACCTTGCCGGACGGCCTTGAAAAGCTGGCAGGTGAGATGTTTGACGGATGCCGCTCGCTTTGTGATGTCCGTCTGCCGGAGGGGCTTCGTGCGATCGGCGAGCGGGCCTTTTGCGGATGCCGGGCGCTTGGGCAGATTGCGATTCCCGAAAGCGTGCGCGAGATCGGCGAGAGCGCCTTCCGCGGCTGCACCAAGCTTACCGAGGTGATTCTGCCGGAGGGACTCTGCGTCATCCGCGATTCCCTGTTCGATCATTGCACGGCATTGAAGATTGTCCGGATTCCTTCCACGGTGGAGGGGATCGGATTCGGCGCCTTTTCGTCCTGCAGCTCTCTTCGCGGCGCCCGCCTCCCGGAGGGCCTTCGCGTGATTGACAGCTATGCGTTCTACTGCTGCTCCCAGCTGCTGATGGTCGATCTCCCCGAATCGCTGGAGGTACTGGGCGGCAACGCTTATGCCCATGACCGAAAGCTGGAAACCGTTTCTTTCCCCAAGCAGATGAAGAAGATCGGATCGCACGCCTTTTTTGACTGCACAAGTCTGGATGATGTGGATTTCCCGGCCGGTGTCAGTGAGGTGCCCTACGGATGCTTCCACGGCTGCAAGCGCCTGCGCAAAATCTGGCTTCCCGAGGGCGTTGAGGCGATCGAAACCCAGGCTTTCTTTGATTGCGGGATGCTGAATACCATCTCCCTGCCGTCCACCGTACGGAAGGTCTGGGACGGAGCCTTCCAGCTCTGCCCGAATCTGCGGATGATTGAAATGTCCGAAACGGGGCCGGAGCTGGGACAGGCCGTATTCAAGAAGCTGTCACACAACGGGATCGGTCTTGATCCCAATGCGCGCGGCCAGACCGGTACGGTGCGCATCGAAAAATACCGGCCGCCGGAGGGAAAGTAAAGATGGCTTGCAAACTGACAATCCAAGCTGACTTCGGCTGAAATCCCGGATAAGGTCACGGAGCTTGCGCATCACACTTTTTGCGGATGCAGCTCGCTTGCGGACATCCGTCTGCCGCAGGGGCTGACCAAGGAGCATTTCATCGTTTTTGAACATAACGGTCTGGCCGTCTCCGAGGATGCGCAGAATCAGACCCGGATGCCGAATATCCGGTACAACTGAAAAAAAGGACTGCCGCAGGCTTCAACCTGCGGCAGCTTCTTTTGGTTATTCTTCTGTGAACTTTGTCATCAGATCTTCCAGACCTGCAACCAGCGTGTCCTTGTTGGTGGCATAGATCGAAGCCCATGCAGGATTGTTTTCACGAACGGCGACGCGGAACAGACTGTAGGTCATGTCCTTCAGGCTGCCGTTGAAGATACGGCCGAAATCGTAAACCATCGATTCGCGGATGATATCGTAAATCTGCGAGGATTCCTCATCGCGGGGATCGGAGCGAACGAAGAAGGAAATGGTTTCACCGCTGAAATTGAGATCGCGGGGAAGATTGTCCGGATACGGATCGACCGGCTCGGCGGTGGTGTCATCGGACGGTGTATCGGCACCGGATTCGCCCGGGCAAAAAGTCAAGGCCTCGCCCTGAAATAAGAAGACAGGCGGACAAATTATTCCTCGCTGAAGGAGAACCGTCCGACGGCATCCTCCATGCGGCCGTTGATCCGGACGCGGAAGCTCTGATCAGCCCGTCCGACGATCTCGGCGGCGGTAACCTTGCCGGCCTTCCACTTGGCCGATACCGTAAGGCCGCCGCGCGCGATGAAGCCGCGGAATTCGCCGTCCGGCCATGCCGCGGGAAGGGCGGGGAGCAGATCGATACAGCCGTCATGGCTCTGGAGAAGCATCTCGGTGATACCGGCTGTGCCGCCGAAGTTGCCGTCAATCTGGAAGGGCGGATGATTATCAAAAAGATTGGGCAGCGTGCTCTTTTTGATGAGCGCGACGAAATTCTCCCATGCCTTGTCGCCATCGGCAAGGCGGGCGAAGAAATTGACGATCCATGCGCGGCTCCAGCCGGTATGACCGCCGCCGTGTGCCAGACGGCGATCGATGGTGGCGCGCGCCGCCGCGAAGAACTCGGGCGTGGATTTCCGGATCTGGGCGGCCGGATGGAGGCCGTACAGATGGGAGATATGCCGGTGACCGGGATCGGCCTCCTCAAAATCCTCCGACCACTCCATGATCTGGCCGTGGCGGCCAATCCGCATGGGCGGAAGCTTTTCAAGCTTTTCCCTCAGCACAGGGATGAAATCGGCATCACAGCCGAGGATTTCGGCGGCTTCGATGTTGAATTCAAACAGCTCGCGGATGATGCTCATATCCATTGTCGGGCCTGCACATACGGTCGCGCGGGAGTGATCGGTGGGACTGAGGAAGGCATTTTCGGGGGAGCTGGCCGGCGCGGTGACAAGCCATCCGTTTCGCGGATCGCTCACCAGATAGGCGCAGAAGAAGTCGGAGGCTCCCCGGATGATCGGATAAAAATCGCGCAGGAAGGCTTTGTCGGAGGTATGGAGCCAATGCTCCTTGACATGGCGGAGGCACCAGGCTCCGGCCGGTGCAAAGGCACCGTAGCGCGGGCTGGCACCGAGGGAGGTGTAGCCCCATGGATTGGTGGTGAAGTGCACCACCCAGCCGGGACAGCCGTAGACCTTTTTTGCGGTCTTTTCGCCGGCGGCGGCCGTGGTGCGGATCAGCTCAAAGAAGGGCTCGATCAGCTCGGGCAAATTGCAGATCTCGGCGAACCAGTAGTTCATCTGGATGTTGATGTTGATATGAAAGTCGGAGCTCCAGGGGGCGATGTAATCCTGACACCAGATGCCCTGCAGATTGGCGGGGAGCTTGCCGCGCGATGATCCGATCAGCAGATAGCGGCCGAAATTGAAGTAGAGCTCGGCAAGACCGATATCCCCGTCCGGCTCGGCGATGCGGCGGTCGGTGGGAATGTCGGCGCGGCTTCCGGACTCGGCGAAGCTGACGGCACAGCGGCCCAGCATTTCACCGAAATACGCTTCGGTTTCCGCACGCATGATGCTGTATCCGGCGGCCATAGCACGGTCGAGCGTATCGCGGCAGACAGCGATCGGATCGGCATCGGTTTTGTATGCGGTCGCGGCTGTGATGTAGGCGGTGAAGGTACCGTCGGCATATTCATGGCGGATCCGGACAGCCGCGCGGGTGGGAAGGCTGGCAATGGCGAGAATTTCATTCTCATCCACGATTACGGAGGTGTTCTCCCGCTCATAGCAGAGCGTGGGGCGATCCGAAAGACCGGTGACACGGATCACGGCGGTATTGTACCGCTCGGATACGAAATATTCGCGGCGGATGGCTCCGCTTCGGATTTCCATGCGGCCCTTGTCAAGAATCAGCTCGCGGCAGTAATCTTCACCTGTATCCCCGGGAAGGGTGATTTTCAGCTCACCGGCAGTCTGATAGGAGCCGAAGGCGGCATGGGCGTCGTGATGGGCACCGCCGCGGCAGACAAGATATTTCGAGCAGAGCTCTTCTGCCTCGGTATAGCGGCCTTCAAAGATCAGCCGGCGCATCTCCTCCATATGCTCAAGCGTCAGCGGGCTGTCAAATTCATCGCATTCCCAGCCGGACCAGAAGGTCTCCTCGTTGAGCTGGATCCGCTCTTCGCCGATTCCGCCGTAGACCATCATGCCGAGCCGGCCGTTTCCGAGCGGCAGGGCGCTGTTCCAATCGGCGGCGGGGGCTGTATACCAGAGTTTGTTTTCTTTCATGGCGCTTCTCCTGTGTGAAAATTATTTTCTTCAGTATAACATAATTTCCGGTAGTTTGTCAAGGTGAAAAATGCCCGGATTCCGTCTGTCAGCAGGGGAAATTGTCGGGATACGCTCCGGGTGCTTGACAAATGCTTCCACAAGGAGTATAATAGTACTGTACCAAATACATCCAATCGGTCCTGCGGTGTTTCTGCAGGGCTGTTTTGCGGGAAATGCGGAGTTCTTCCTATGACAAACCAAATGAAAAACGATAAAACCGAGCTCTTTGAGCGGATGCCGGTCGGGCGTGCGCTCATGATGATGGCGCTTCCCACCATTGTCAGCCAGATGATTACCATGATCTACAATCTGGCAGATACCTTCTTCATCGGCATGAGCAACGATCCGTACAAGGTTGCCGCCGCCAGCGTGGTGGGCATCCTGTATTTCATGCTGAATGCGCTCGCCAATCTCTTCGGCGTGGGCGGCGGAAGCCTGCTTTCCCGCCTGCTCGGCGAGAAGCGGCCGGACGATGCGCGCCGTGTCGGTGCCTTCAGCATCTACGGCTCGCTTGGCATCGCCGCTGTCTATTCGCTGATCTGCTTTCTGTTCACCGAACCGTTGGCACGTCTGCTCGGCGCATCGGACAATACCGTTGCCTATGCCTCCAGCTACCTGTTCTGGGTGGTTGTTGTGGGCGGTATCCCCTCGACCATCGCGCTGACGATGTCGCATCTGCTCAGGAGCGCCGGCTATTCAAAGGAATCCGGCTTCGGTCTTGGTCTTGGCGGCGTGGCCAACATCATCCTTGACCCGCTGTTTATGTTCGTGATCCTGCCGTCCGGACAGGAGGTCACCGGTGCGGCGCTGGCCACCATGTTCTCCAACACGGTATCGCTCCTGTATTTTCTGTGGGTCTATTATCGCCTGCGGGGAAAGACGGTTCTCACGCTATCCCCCCGGTGCGCCAATCCCGCCCCGTCGCTGATCGCCTCCATTTTTGCTATCGGTCTGCCCTCGGCGCTGACCGCACTGCTGGCCAATCTGACGGCTATTATCAAGAACAATCTGACCGCCGATTACGGCGATATCGAGCTGGCAGCCTACGGAATCGTTATCAAAGCGGATATGATTCCGCTGAATATCGGCATGGGGCTCTGTCAGGGCATGATGCCGCTGGTGGCCTACAACTATGCGGCAAGGAATTATCCGCGCATGAAGGCTTTTACAAGGGCAGCGCAGATTTCGGGCATCATCGCGGCCGCTTTCTTTATCGTGGTGTTTGAGCTGTTCGCGCCGCAGATCGTCTGGATCTTCATCAAGGATGAGGCGACCATCGCATACGGCAAGGACTTTTTGCGGATTGCCTGCCTGGCAACGCCCTTCATGATTTCCAATTTCCAGAAGATCTACTGCCTGCAGGCGATGGGAAAGGGCAGGGAATCCCTGATTCTCGGCCTCCTGCGTCAGGGCATCTTCGCCATCCCGACTTTGCTGATTATGAATACGGTGCTCGGGCTGTACGGTGTTGTGGCGGCCCAGCTGATATCGGACGGCATCACCTTCATCTGCGCTACGCTGCTGTACAGAAAGGTGTACGGTGATCTGATGAAAAAAGCCGCCATAGAAGCGGCGGAATGGAAGGAGGCGGCTGTATGATCACCGAGCTTGATAAATTAAGACGGGCAAAGCTGTATATGGAAAAGCTGGCAAATGGTATCAATCCGCTGGATGACAGCGAAATTCCCGAAGCGGACGTTGTCAATCAGGTCCGTCTGTCCCGGTGCTTTTTCTATGTGGCGGATGTGTTGGACGGGCTCATTGCCGGGGAAGAAGCCGAAAGCGCGATCCGTGTCACCCGCCCCAGGCGCACCTCCTTTGTCCTCACGGATGAGGAGCGCGCCCAGATCCCGCCGGCCGACCGTACGCGCTCGGTCAGCGAGATCGCCGATACACTGAACGGGGTGATCGATACGGATGCCGTGCGCAGAATATCGGCGGCGACCGTCAATGACTGGCTGGAATCGCTGGGCCTGCTGGAGCGGCAGATCCGGGCAGACGGCAAATCGATGCGGGTTCCGACTGCAGAAGGACTGCGGATGGGCATCAGCACCGAGGATAGGGAAGGATCGCACGGACCGTATACGGTGCTCCGGTATTCCCCTGCCATCCAGGAATTCATCTATGACAACACCGAGGCCATCATGGCTTCAAAGAAAACCGGTCACGGCCGAAAGCGCGATGCGCAGTAAAAAAGCCTCCTGCGGCGAAGCCGCGGGAGGCTTTTTGTGTTATGCAGGGATTATTCGTCTTTCTTGCCGTCAAGGAACTTATAGGCAAAGGCTGCCAGCGCGCCGCCGATGAGGGGAGCGACGATGAAGACCCAGACATTGGCAAGGGCTTCGCCGCCGACCAGAAGAGCCGGGCCGAAGCTGCGGGCGGGATTGACGGAGGTTCCGGTGAAGGGGATACCGATCAGGTGAACCAGCACCAGCGAGAGGCCGATGACAAGACCGGCAACACTTCCGTTTTCCTTGCGGGAGGTGACACCGAGGATGGCCAGCACGAAGATGAAGGTCAGCACAATCTCGATGAGGAGCGACTTGACGATATCGCCGTTATACAGGCCATTCTGGCCGAGCGCGGCGGTGGAGCCCATGAAATAGGCGAGAAGGCCGGCACCGGCGAGGGCACCGACAAACTGGGATACGATGTAGACGATGAATTCCTTGACGGTCATTTTGCCGCTGATCAGCATGGCGATGGAAACGGCGGGATTGATGTGACAGCCCGATACATTGCCGATGGAATAGGCCATGGCGACGATGACGAGGCCGAAGGCGAGGGCGGTGGCAACATAGCCGGCTTCGGGGAAGGCACAGCCGCTGACAGCGGCGACGCCGCAGGCCACCAGCACCAGAACGAGGGTTCCGATAAACTCTGCCGCAGCTTTTTTGATGAGATTCATAGGGGACCTCCTGAATGAATTATTTGACTTGCCATTTTTATTATAAGCCAAAGCGGCGGGATTGTCAAGGGATACGGACAAATTTTTCCGGCCGAAGCAAAAAATGCCCGGCCACTTGAATCCCGGCGCGTTTTGTGGTATAATGATTCCATCCACATAGAAAAGGAGTACACCATGTCCGAATTCCTGGCATCCGTTCACCCGGCGGTCCTCTGTCTGATTGTCTGCGCCGCCAAAATTATCGAAATTACCATTCAATCCCTCAAAACCTGCATGATGGTCAAGGGACAGCGGCTGAAGGCGGCCGGTCTTGGCTTCGTTGAATGCACCATCTGGGGCCTTGTCATCTCCACGCTCATCCCGACTCTCGGCGACAATCCCTTCCTGCTGGCCTTTTACTGTCTCGGTTATGCGGCCGGCCTGTTCCTCGGCTCCACGCTGGAGGGGAAAATCGCGCTCGGAACCTCCAATCTTCAGCTGATTGCCAACGATGCGAACACCGCAAAGATTCTTGACTATCTCCGCGGCTCCAACCGCGGCTACACGGTATTTGCGGGGCAGGGCTCGACCGATAAAATGAACATGATTCTGATTGTTCTGCCCCGGCGGGAGGCATTTCCGGTTCTGAAGGAGATCCGGAAGCTTTGCGAAAACAATGCGTTCGTTGTTGCCTCCGAAATCAGCCGCTATGCGGGCGGTTACGGTATGACAAAGTAAAAAACGGTGCAGGCCAGGCCTGCACCGTTTTTGTGTCATCGAACGACTGACGAATGGCTGTAGATATAGAATTCCTCCTGGCTCGGTGCCCACGCCTTGCTTTTTGGCGGGAAGGCGGCATCGAAGGCCTCGACAGCGGCGGTATTCTCACAGCAGTCGGCGGCTGTGGAGGGAATGTACATCAACGGCCGGCCGTCCAGCGCGCCGGGAACCAGCTCGCAGACCAGCAGAGCAGTCGGAAAATTGCCGGGCACGATATAGCTGACATTCTTCTTTTTGCAGCTGACAAAGCCACGGCTGACATAATTGCCGGGATTGCCGAAGTTGATGTTCACATCGTAGCCCATTTCCCGGGCGCGGGCAAAGGAATGCTCAATCAGGCGCTTTCCAAACCCTTTTCGCTGATAAGCGGGGGATATGCAGAGCGGACCGAAGGAGAGAATCTCCTTCCGGTGTCCGGCTTCATCCTCAAGCCAGGCCCTTGTGTACAGGATGCTTCCGATGATTTTTCCGTCAAGCTCCAGTACGAAGGCAAGATCCGGGATGAAATCGGGATGCTTTCGCATCTCATGGACAAAATAATGCTCATCAGCGCCCGGCTTATAGACGTTCCAGAACGCCTCGCGGGTCAGGTTTTCCACTTCGCGGTAATCGTTTTCCGTCTCGATGCGGACGGTGCAGGTGTCGTTCATTGCTTGTTCCTCACATTTTTTATTTATGATGGCAATGACGGCAGATCTGCCGGTTTTGGATTTGCAAATCTGCCGTTTACAAATCCGATTCCAAGGTGTTGTTCTTCAAACAGCATTCTCCAAAAAATGAATTCGGGCGGAGCCCGTGTCATCAGTATAGCATAGATGAGCCGGATTGTCAAGAGCGGAAAAATCCGTCTTGCAAAAGAGGGCGGAGTATGGTATAATAGAGGCAGAAATGACAGCTTGTTGAAAGGAGAAACGGGATGACGGAGGTTGTTGCCGCCCTGATCTGGCAGGGGGAGCGTTTTATGATCTGTCAGCGGCCGGCCCACAAGGCGCGCGGCCTTTTGTGGGAATTCGTCGGCGGAAAGATTGAGCCGGGCGAAAGCGGTGAGGAGGCTCTCATCCGCGAATGCCGGGAGGAGCTCGGCATCACGCTCGCCGTTGGAAACGTGTTTATGGATGTCATTCACGAATACCCCGATTTGACGGTGCACCTGACGCTTTATCATGCCCGGATCGCCGGGGGCGAACCAAGGCTGTTTGAGCACAACGATCTGCGCTGGATCACGCCGCACGAAATTCCCGCTTATGAATTCTGTCCGGCGGATGTGGAAATTCTGAAGGAGATTGTGAAACGGTATGGATAAGAACCGCATGAAAAAACTGCTGATTACCGGATTTGAGCCTTTCGGCGGGGAGGATACCAATCCCTCATGGGATGCCGTTTCGTGCCTGCCGGACCGGATGGCCGGGTATGAGCTGACAAAGCTCCGGATCCCGGTTATCTTCGGTGAGGCGGCCGCACACGTCATAAAAGCGGCCGGGGCGCTGGATCCCGATGTCATTCTCTGTATCGGGCAGGCCGGCGGACGGAATGCCGTTACGCCCGAGCTGTTGGGCATCAATCTGCGCTATGCCTCCATCCCGGATAACGGCGGGAATCAGCCAAAGGATGAGCCGATCCTGCCGGATGGCGAGGATGCCTGCTTTACCCCTCTTCCGGTACGCAGGATGGCTGAGGCGATCGAAACGATCGGCGTGCCGGCCAGAGTATCGTATTCCGCCGGCGCGTATGTCTGCAACGATGTTCTGTACACGCTTCTTGCCCATTATAAAGGAAGCCGGACGCGGGTGGGCTTTATCCATGTCCCGTATTCCACCGCGCAGAACAAAATGCCCGCCATGGAGCTGTCAAAGATGACAGCTGCCCTCGCGGCGGCTATTGGGGCGATGGATGGAGAACAATCATCATGCTGAAAAAATGGTACGATAAAAGCAAGCTTGGCTTCGCACTTCCGTGGATTGCTGCTTACTGCGTGCTGATGTCCGTTGGCGACACGCTGTCCGCGGGGATCGGCATCGAAAAATCGGTCACGCTGGTCATCGGGCTGGCTCTCTCGGCCATTCTGCTCGGCTTCTTAACAAAGCATGGGCTGGCATCCGCCAACGGCCTCTGCCGACCGGCCTGCCCGGCGCGGGCGGTCTTCTGGTATCTGCCGCTGATTCTTATGATGAGCGCCAATCTCTGGTTTGGCATGAGCCTCCGGCTTGGTGCGGCAGAATCGGTGCTTGCCGTGCTGACCATGCTCTGTGTCGGCTTTTTAGAGGAGGTCATCTTTCGGGGCTTGCTTTACGGCGCGATGGTCAAGGACAGCCCGCGCGCGGCGGTGATTGTTTCCTCGCTGACATTCGGTATCGGACATCTGGTCAATCTGATCAACGGCTCGGGAGCCGGACTTCTGCCGGGGCTTTTGCAGGTGGTCTATGCCGCCTCCGCCGGATTCCTGTTTGTCATGATTTACAAAAAATCGGGCAGTCTGCTTGTCTGTATCGGAGCGCATGGCCTGTTCAATGCGCTCGGTGTATTTGCCAACGAGGCACCGGGAGCGGCTGAACAGATTCTGTCCTGCCTGCTGCTGACGGCGATTACGGGCACGGGCGCATGGCTTTTGGCCCGGAGAGGGAAGGAGTTTATCAAATGATACGAGAACTGGTACACGATCCGATCTTTCTGGCGGGAAAATCAGAAGCGGCGGGAGTGGCCGATGCCGCCATCGCGCAGGATCTGATTGACACGCTGATGGCTCATCGGGATGAATGCGTCGGCATGGCGGCCAACATGATCGGCGAGCGGAAGCGAATCATCGCCTTCCTCGATGAAAGCGGGAAGACGGCGAGCTATACGGTGATGTTCAATCCGGAGATCCTTAAAAAAGATGGCCTGTACGATGCTGAGGAGGGATGCCTGTCGCTTCTCGGAGGCCCGCGTCCCTGCCGCCGCTATAAGAGCATCAAGGTGCGCTATCAGACCCTTCAGGGGCAGATTCGCATCAAGGCCTACACCGGTTTTACCGCGCAGATTATCCAGCATGAGGCGGATCACTGCGATGGTGTGCTGATCTGAACCATAGAAAAAGGCGCAAGTCTCTGTTCGGGACTTGCGCCTTTTGCCGTGTCAAACCTGAATCAGCCGCTCCTGAATCGCCTTTGCATCCACATGGCGGGGCTGTATGCCCGCCTGCGCCGCAAGTGCAGCCGCGATGCCGCGCTGATGATGTAGCAATGCTCAAACCCGGCACAAATTCCCGCAGATAAGCGATGATGGCCGGCATCTGCGCGCGCGCTGTGATTTCCGCGCGGGTCAGATCCTCTGCCCTGGTACCGTCAATGCCGGTGACATTGGTCATGTTGAGCGGCACAATGCCGGGTTGACCGATCCCGACGACGGTGACGAACTGGCAGCAGCACGCATTGCCATTGAGGCGATACGTAGCTTTCTATAAAACATATGGGATATCCCTCACAATCCGTGCGGGATATCCCTTTCCTGCAATTTTCGAAGCAAATCCTCCCAGTTAATCTCCCGTTGCTCCTTTTCAATCATCCGATAAAAAATCTTTCTCATTTCCGTCGGCGGTATACCAAACTGCTTCTTCATGCTGTCACCAAAGTAGTTCGAACAGGAGTAGCCGCATTCCGAGGCGATTTTTTCCATAGATACCGAGGTGTTCGCCAGCATGTTTACCGCAACCTCGTTCCGCATATTGGTCATATGCTCCCGGTAGGTAAATCCGGTAAAGTGCTTAAGCAGGCGTGTCAGACCTTCATCTGTACAGGAGAAATGGTCTGCGATTTCGCCAAGCGAAAGATTTTCCCGCAGATTATTCTGCATGTAGGTGAGAATATCCACAACCCGGCGTTCATCCGCCGCATTGTGTCCCATTTTGACAGACACGGTCGGCTCCATAGAGGAAAGCTCACAGACAGCATCGAAAATCCGTCCGGCGGCACGTACATATTTCAACGAATTTTCTTCCTTACTGATCCGCATCAGGTCATTTACCAGCCGATCACAGAAGTCCATTCCGGGTCGGAACAGCAGTGCCGGTGATTCCCATGTCAAAAACGTCCGATCCAGTACATCCGACCAGCGCTGCATCAGATTTCGCCTGAAATTGATGATCATCCGTTCCTGCGGCATATCGTCAATGGAATATGCACGATGGAGGATAGTAGGATGGATTAAGAACACCGCCGGTGCCTCCAGTAAAATCTCCTCGTTGTTCAGATAATAGCACTTTTTCCCTTCCAGCAGCACATACATCTCGAAGCTGGTATGAAAGTGCATATAAAGCATCCGGGTAGCACTCAGATACCGCTGGTAATCCATATAAATATCGCTCGTCCGATCATACAGAAAGTCCGCCCGGTCGTATGCCATGGTCATTCCTCCTCGTTTTTGCTTTTTTCATTATAGCATGCGAAAGCTGTTCTGTCAAGAAAAAAATCCGTTTATCCGTAAAACCATCGGAATATCAGTAGCAATTTACTTATTTTTATCGGAATTTCAGTAGCATTTTTTATAATTCTGTGTTACAATATCATTATAGCGCGCTAAACCAATGCAGAAAGGAAGTAACCTTATGAAACGCTTTATTACCACAATCTTATTCTTTTCCCTTCTTCTGACCATTTCCTGCGGATCGGGTGAAACGACTTCCGACACCACTTCCGGTGATCAGACCACAACCGCTCCGGAAGAAACCACCGCCGATATTTACGCCGACGATCTTCCCGAATTCAACTTTGAAGGCGCGGAGTTCGTGATGAATGCTCGCCCCATGACTGAAACTTCGTGGATCACCTCAACTCTGGACACAGAAACGGAAAACGGAGATTCCCTCAACGATGCCATTTATAGGCGCAACCGTATACTGGAAGAACGCTTCAATTTCAAGTTCGTAATCGAAACGGTAGCCGATGACCGCCGCGGTGCTGCTTACAATTCCATCATGGCTAATGATGATGCTTTTGATGTATTCATGCTCACCGACCGCGATGCGCTAGGGCTGGCGCAGGAAGGTATGCTTGTCGCCTACGACAATCTGGAATACATCAACCTTGACAAGCCGTATTGGAGCCAGTCGCTGAACCAATCCCTTTCCATCTGCGGCAAGTATTATTTCGCTTACGGTGACTTCAACCTGACAGCTTACGATTACACCCACATGCTGGTTTTCAACAAGGCGCTGCTCGAAAATTACAAGCTGGACAATCCCTACGATCTGGTGAAGAGCGGCAAATGGACCTTTGATGCTTATGCTTCTATGGTAAAAAAGACCACGGTGGATCTTGACGGTGATTCGCAGATGAACGAAAACGACCTTTACGGTCTTCATGCCTTGACAAAGCAAGTGCTCCCCGGCTTCTGGATTGGCGCAGGCGAGCTTTCCGTTGAGAAAAACGAAAACGATGAGCCGGCGTTTAACCTTGCATCGGATGCCCATTTTGCCGAAGTTATCGACAAAATCTTTGACATCACCTACGGAAACGGTTCTTACTATGTATACACCGGGGGAAGTAGTGACGCCAAATCTCCGTCCGATATGTTTATCAACAATAAAGGATTGTTCCTTGATACAACCTTCACTCCGAACACCAATCTCCGTGATATGGACACCGACTTCGGTATTATTCCTTATCCGAAGTGGGATGAAGCACAGGACAATTATTGTTCCCGTGTAGAAGGCGGCGACGTTCCCATGGTTCCGGTCACCAACCAGAAGCTGGAAATGACCGGCGTAATTCTGGAAGCAATGGCAAGCGAATCCGCAAAATTGGTCATCCCGGCATATTACGATAAACTTCTGAAGGGCAAGATTGCACGTGATGAGGAATCCCGCGAAATGCTTGATATTATCTACGGAAATCGTATATACGACCTCGGCGATACCTATTGGTGCAATACACTCCGCGACGGTATTTTCCGTGAAATGTTCAATGCCAACGACCGTGCGCTGGCTTCTAAAATCGCAAGTGTAGAAGAAGCAATGGAAGCCAACATTCAAAAAACGCTCGACGCGTTCAGCAAAATTCAATAATCCCTTCCCGCAGAAGTATACGCTTCTGCCGGATGCTGGCCATGGGGGATTCGGTGACGTCGGTGGCATCACAGCTGGGCTATCCGGATGTGTATACCTTCACCCACCGCTTCAAGGCTGAGATGGGCGTGCCGCCGTCACGCTACCCCGATGCCGCCGGGCAGAATGCAGACCAAAGCTGAATGGGAGGGAACTGCCAATGTCAAAATACAAAATCAGCCGCGAATTCTTCCCGTTTTCGCATTTCACACCGCCCATCAGCGAGAAATTTCTTGCGATGGCCGTGCCCCATATGAAGGTGCCGGGCTTTCTGTTCCGGGACAAAAATGTCACCGTGAGCCGCCGCGAAATCCTGTCGGCCGACGGCGCGGCGATCGAATGCTTCGTGCTGTCGCCGACAGGAGCCGACGGCAATATGCCCGCTCTGCTCTATTTCCACGGAGGCGGATTCGTTCTGCCTGCGGCGGGCTATCATTACAAAAATGCGATGCGGTATGCGCGCGAGGCAAAATGCCGGGTGATCTTTGTCAACTACCGCCTTGCGCCCGTCCATCGGCATCCGGTTTTCTTTGAGGACTGCTATGCCGCGCTCGAATGGACGTATGCGAATGCCGCCTCGCTTGGCATCGATCGAGGACGGATCGGAGTCGGCGGCGACAGCGCGGGCGCGGCGCTTGCGGCCGGAGTCTGCCGGATGGCGGTCACGAGAGGGCATCCCGTAAAGCTGCTGTTCCAGATGCTTTCCTATCCCTTTCTGGATGCGCGCAATAACAGCGAATCCTGCCGCCGCTTCACCGATACGCCGATGTGGAATTCCACGCTGTCGGGCCGGATCGCGCCGCTGACAAAGGCGGAGCCGGGCCGCCCCGATTATTACTGGTATTCGACCGTGGAGGCCGAATCCTTCGAGGGTCTGCCGCCTGCCTACATCGAAACGGCGGAATTCGACTGTCTGCATGATGACGGCATTCTGTATGCCGGGGAGCTTCGTGCGGCCGGGATTCCTGTCACGCTGAACGAAACAAAGGGTACCATGCACGGCTTTGATATTGTGCAGAGCGCGAAGACAACAAAAGCGGCGCTGGCATCCCGGATTGCCTTTATGAGAGAACACTTTTATCCGGAGGAATCAAGATGAATATCACGCAGAAATTCTATAACAGTCTGGCTTCGCATTATGACAAGCTCTTTGCGGATTGGGAAGCTGCTGTCGGCGAGCAGGCCCAAATTCTGCAGAGAATCTTCCGACACTTCGGGATGGCCGACACCGCCTCCATCCTTGACTGTGCCTGCGGCTGCCGGGAGGTTATCTGGATGTCAGCGGAGGAAACAGGATTCTATCAGCCGATTGTTGTTGTAAAGAGGTGAAATGTATGTGGTTTATTCTGGCTCTGCTGTCAGCCCTCTTTGCGGCGCTGACCTCCATTCTTGCCAAGGTCGGAATCGAGGGGGTCAGCTCCCATCTTGCGACCGCGATCCGGACGGCTGTGGTTCTCGCAATGTCGTGGGGAATGGTCTTTCTCACAAATGCCCAGAGCGGCATCGCCGACATCAGCCGGAGAAGCTGGCTCTTTCTGATCCTGTCGGGGCTTGCCACCGGCATTTCGTGGCTCTGCTATTATCGTGCGCTCCAGCTCGGAGAGGCCTCAAAGGTGGTGCCGATTGACAAGCTGAGCGTTGTCATCACGCTGGCGCTGGCTTTTGTTTTTCTGCATGAGCCGTTTACACAGAAATCGCTGATCGGCTGTCTGCTGATCGGCGCCGGCACACTGCTGATGGTTCTGTGAAGCTATCAGGATTACGGATAATAAAGCGAAAGCGGATTGTCGCTTGCACAGACCTCTGCACTCACTTCCAGAAAGTGCTGCAGAGGTTCGGCAGGCGACTCGTTTTTTCTGTATACGGCGTACAGCTTTCTTTGTGAGATCTCCCGCGGGAATGCGAAAAAGACAATATTGTCAAGGCTGTTAAGGGATACCCGGACGAGAATAACCGATCCCGCCCAAAGGGGTAAAAATAAGCAGGAACTGCTGCACCTTCGTACAGCAGTTCCTGCATTTGTCTGTTCGTATGTTCTTATCCGATCGCAAATTCCGAGCGGTCGATGACGTTCTGCTGCAGATCTCTGGATAGATGGCAGAAATAATCGCTGTAGCCGCCGACACGGACGATCAGATTCGGATACTGATCCGGATTTTTCTGCGCCGCCAGAAGGGTTTCGCGGTCGAGAACATTGACGGCCAACTGCTGTCCGCCGCCTGCAAAGTAGGTTTTGGCCAACCGGATAAAGGCCTCAATGCCGTGCTCCCGGGAAAAGAGCTTTTTGTCAAACTTCATCTGCGTGACAAAGCCGGAGCAGGCCTCGGTCTGGTTGTAGCACATCATGGATCGGAGTGCCGCAGTTGGCCCCTTGCGATCACAGCCGGGAACGGCCGCAATGCTGTCGGCGAAGGCGGCATCACCCCGACGGCGGCCGTTTGGCAGAGCACCGGTTGCCCGTCCGTTGGCGGCGGCACGGGTGTAAGGGCTGCATCCGCCGGTGAAAACACCGCCGCGGAAGGTGGTCTTCGTCTTCAGATAGGTAAAGAGATGATCGACAATCCGGGCGCAGAGGGTGTCCGCCTCGGGAATGTCATTGCCGAATTTCGGTGCATTTTTACAATCGCGCCACAGCTCCTCATGTCCCTCAAAATTATCGTTCAGCGCGGTGATCATCTCATCCATTGTGTATTTCTTCTGCTCGAATACAAGCGTTTTGATCGCATACAGCGCATCGGCCGTATCGGCGATTCCCTCGGCGAGAATCTGTCCGTGGCCATAGAGCGGGCCTCCCCACTTGTAGTCGCGTCCCTTTTCAAGGCATCCCTGAATCAGACAGGAGCGCAGGGGATTGGGATTGAACTTTGCAAAGACCTCCTGCGCTGTATTGGACATCCGCACAGCTGCATCGGTGACGAATTCTGACTGCCGGAAGAACAGAGCGAGAAATTCTTCAAAGGTTTCGCAGTCACGCGGATCACCGATGCGGCCGCCGATTGGCTCCGGATTGCCCGAAACCGTATCGCAGCCGTTGTGCAGGGTCAGCTCCAGCACCTTGGCAAGATTGACCTCGCCGTCCTCAAGACCCATGTGGGATTTGCCCATGATGTCGATCTGGTTGCAGCCGTTCATGCAGTAGTCATGGCTGTCCTCGGGTGTGATGCCGATGGCCTCAAGCGCCGGGCAGACAACCTCATCGTTGTAAAGGGCCGGCAGACCGATACCGGTTGCGATACATTCGACCGATGCGCGCCAGAGCGCATCCGGTGTACCCCTGTGTACGCGAACGGTCAGATTCGGTGTCTGATAGCCCATTTGGGTGACAAGCTCCAGAACCAGATAGGAGAGCTCGTTGGTTTCGTCCTTTCCGTTCTCATCGGAGCCGGAAAGACAGAGGTTCCAGCCGCGCACATTGTGGATCGCCTCGAGAATCCGGCGGATCATCGTGCGGTTTTCTTTCTCGGTGCTTGTACGGTAATAATCGATCATGAACTGATCGAAGCGGCCGGGGGAATCGACACCGTCCAGCGTGAAGAGCATCCAGAACATCATGCAGGCGGAATACATATCATAGGCCGGCTCCATCGGAATGCGCGCAAAGGTATCGGCAATCCGCTGCCATTCGGTCTGCCCCTCGGTGTCGGCCGCTGCATGGGCCTCCGCCAGTTCGCGGATCCGCCCGCCGACAATATCAAGGGCATCCATTGCATCCCGGCAGCCATCATAGAAGCCATCGCGGCCGGGATTCTTTTTCCGGCATTCCGCGATGTATGCCCGGATGCCGTTGGTTCCCATATGAAGATAACGATCATAGTCGGGATTGGCATGACCGCCCCAATCGCCGCCCCAGCAGGCCATCGCCTGCTTCAGGCGCAGATCGGCTTCGTCCTTCATGCGATGGGAGCGCACACCGAAGCAGAGCGGATACAGCTCATCGCGGATGGCTGTCAGCTCTTTGGTGTGTTCGGGATATTCCTCCAGAAGGCGATCGAAGCGTTCACCATCGAAGCCGATTCCCTCGCCGTACCGGTAGCGGAAGGCACCGTTGACAGGCGCGGATCCAACTGTCGGAAGCATACAGTTGGCAGGGAAGTCAATGGGCAGATAGTTTGCGGCTTCCTTCATGGCGGCGCCTACACGCTCCTCCATGGATTTTTCTCTGTTTTCGATAAATGCACGGCCGAACGGTTCGATTTCAAAAGAAAAGTGTTTCATGGAAGTTCTCCTTGCCTTATACATGGGTGTTTGAATTCATTATAAACGGGAAATGCGGAAATGTCAATACATTATCGAAAAAAACAAATCGGAGGGCTCCGATTGGCAAATCTGAAAATTCCAATGGAATAACAAAAGCGGAGCGTAATGGCAGGATTCAGCCGAAAACAGCCGATAAGGAATCAAACGGTTCCTCATCGGCTGTTCTTAATTATTGGAATGAAACGGGCTTGGTTTCTCCTGCGGCAAAGGCGTTGGGACCGGGATCCGACATGGAGAAATACATTTTCGCGGCTTTGGTCGTGCCAAAATCGCGGTTGGAGCCGGAGCTCTGCACCTTGTTGAAGGCATCGCGGAACATCTGATTGTGCGCTTCCTCGCGGTTCAGGAGAAAATCAATAGTCTCACGCACTTTTTTGTCATCGATCTGGCGGTAAAGGTATTCATAAACCACCTTTGCACGCTGTTCGGATGCGATATTGCTGAGCAGATCCGCACACAAATCTCCGGTAACCGTTACATAATCGCCCGTCCAGGAGTAACCCGAAGCGTTGATAAGACCGGGATTCAGACCGAGGAGTACATGGGATTGGATTTCACCGCAGGGTACCTTCCCGGCGTCAACATCGTGACCGTTCAAGAGATTGATGGTCTGTGCCACCATCTCCATGTGCCCCAGCTCTTCTGCCGCAATGTCAAGGAACAGATCCTTGATTTCGGGATCTTTGATCCGGAAGCTCTGGGACATATACTGCATCGCTGCTTTCAGCTCGCCGTTGCCGCCTCCAAGCTGTTCCTGCAAAAGCGCTGCATACTGCGGATTCGGTTTCTCCACCTCCACGGGATGAAAAAGCATTTTTTCGTGTTTGAACATTTCATTACCTCCGTTTGTTTGGTATCTGTATTTTGGCCAATTCGGAAGCAGATATGCAAGTGTACAGATGAATTTGGTGATTGCGGTGCAGTAAAATAAGAAAATGCTTGCTGCAAGAGCGTGCCGCTTATCCGTGACAGTATTTTTTGACAGAATGTTTTCAAAAAAGGAAAGACGGTGTCACGACAGGAAAAAGGGATTCTCATCCTGAATTAAGCGAAGCGCGGACGTTCCGGGAGCGAGCTTGCCGAAAAGGTATTCGTTGCCCATGGGCATTCAGCCGTGATGTCATCATATAAAAGCAGGCACCATATTGACAGTTTGAGGCAAATCGTGTATAATGGTAAAGAAGTATATTCTTTATCTGCTCTGAAGCTGGAAGCGGATAAGGGGAGGACGGATAGCGTGAATCAACCTTTTTCACGCGGTTTTGCAGCTTTCGTTGTTGAGAAACAACGATTTTGCCTGCTGTTATACCGCAGGCAACAGAGTCCAGGTTCCCCGGGAAAGGTAAGCTTTCGTAAACGAAAGCCATGGTAGTTTATATGGAATTTCAAAACTTTTTTCCTGTTTGGAATAAGTTGAATACGGTTCACCGGGAACAGATCCTTGGAGCCCTGATTCCCCGCCCGGTGAAAAAAGGAACGGTGATCCACAACGGCGGTGATGACTGCACAGGGCTCCTGCTCGTAAGGTCCGGTCAGCTTCGCGCTTACATTCTTTCCGCTGAAGGACGGGAGATCACCCTTTACCGTCTGTTTGATCGGGATATGTGTCTGCTTTCCGCGTCCTGCATGATGCGCACCATTCAGTTCGACATCACCATTGAGGCGGAAAAAGACACCGATCTTTGGATCATTCCCGCAGAGGTATATCAAAGCATTATGACAGAGTCCGCACCCGTGGCGAATTACACAAATGAGTTGATGGCCACCCGCTTTTCCGATGTGATGTGGCTCATCGAGCAGATCATGTGGAAGAGTCTTGATAAGCGCGCAGCCGCCTTTCTCCTGGAGGAATCCGCGATTGAGGACAGCTGCACGCTGAAAATCACACACGAAGCCATTGCCAATCACCTTGGTTCTCATCGTGAGGTCATAACCCGAATGCTGAAATATTTTCAGAACGAAGGCATGGTCAAACTCTCCCGCGGCACGATTGAGCTTACCGACAAAACCAAGTTAGCAGAACTAAGCGAAGAATAAACAATGTCCGCCGGTGCAAAACGCACGGCGGACATTGTATTCTATTCGTTATCCATTCCGCAGGCAGTGGCACGACAGGTCAACGCGCGGTCGTTTGTTACCGCATCGTAAAAACGAAATCCTCCTGCGAAATTATATGCCGTGTAGCCGTTACCTTCTAAAATGCGGCTTGCGATATAACTGCGCAGACCGCTTTGGCAGAT
>JAZNKS010000035.1:0-3574 GCA_045578725.1 Candidatus Flemingiibacterium sp. | reverse complement strand
GTAACGAATTGTGTGCTGAAAAGCTATCTGGATTACGGCATCCGCATGGGGGTCGGAAACGGCGACATCCGGAACTGTCTGCTTTCCAATCTGATCATCGATGCGCCGGGGCGCGGAGCCATCGCCACGAACTCCCGCTTCAGCCCGAACAGCCAATCGGCGGTGAATATTGAGAATATTCAGCTTTCCAATCTGAACATTCGCGCCTATTATCCCTTTGATCTGCGGCTGACGACGGGCGACGATCAGCCGCCGCTGGGCAAAGATGCTTATATCCGGAATATCCGCTTCTGCGGCCTGCAGATTCTCACCGCAGGAAGCAGCTTCATCTGGGGCTTTCAAAACGGCCGGATCGGGGACATCCGCTTTACGGATGTGGATATTCTCTACGATCCGACGCTCCCGACAATGTACTGGTATGAAGATCTCCCCTGCCTGTTCCGGCTGTACAAAACGCAGAATATTCTCTTTGACAATGTCCGCGTCCATCCCGCCGACGGCGCGCCGTGGCAGAGCGATGTCCGGTCGGAGCAGACGGAAAACGTGGAATTCCGCCATTGCCGCCTTCGCACCGATCCCGCCGGAGCGTGCGAAGAATCCAATCAAAGAAATCAAGGAAGGTGAAATCTATGAAAATGAAATCTCTCTCCCGTCCTATCGGCGCCCTTCTGCTGCTCTCCCTTCTTGCCTCCTGCGGCGAAGGTTCCCGCCCCGCCGACACAACCGCTCCCGCCGTCCCCGGAACGCCGGATGACGGAACCGTTTCGGATTCCGGATCGGAAACCGACGATGAGCTTGGCAGCTACAACTTCGAGGGGTATGAATTCCGCATTTTAACCAGCTCCGGCCAGAGCAAGTATTATTATACGGAGGAAATCATCGGCGATGTTGTCAACGATGCCGTTTACAAGCGGAACCGCGCCGTTGAGGATCGCTTCAACTGCAGGATCCGGGTCATCGACGACCGCGCCCCCGGCGAAACGGAAATCATCACCAACAGCATCGCCTCAAACGAAGATGCGATGGATCTCATCTGCTGGGAAAACATCCAGCTCAGCGGCCTTGTCAGCAGCGATCTCTTCCTGAACTGGTATGACATCCCCGCGGTGAATTTTGACAAGCCGTGGTGGGCAAATTCAAGCAGGGATGACCTGAGTGTCAACGGATACTGCCCCCTTGCCATCGGCGACCTGCTGCTGTCCGCCATTTCCAACGCCTACAGCGTATTTTACAATAAAACCATCGGCGAGGATTACCAGATCCCGGATGTTTATGAGATTGTCCGGAGCGGCCAGTGGACATTTGACCGCCTGCTCGGTCTCACAAAGGATATCCATCGGGATCTGAACAACAACAACGAGGTGGACGATACGGATTTCTTCGGCTATGCCTCCGACTGCCATTCCAACATGGGTGCGTATCTGTGGGCCTTTGACAATTCCATCTTCACCCAGACAAAGGACGGTCCCGAATTTTCGCTTGACATGGAAAAGATGACGGATATTGCCAAACGGCTGAATGATGCCTTCACGTCGAACACCGGTGTCCGGACCCTGCGGGCGGATGAATACAACTGGAGCTTCTTCAAATTCGCCGACAGCGAGGCGCTATTTGCCAACAGCTGGATCGGACTGGCTCTCCAGCTGCGCGACATGGAGGATGACTACGCCATTCTGCCCTATCCGAAGTGGGATGAGGATCAGGAGGCGTATTACGCCAGCGTGGATGCTGCTCATCAGACGATGGCCGTTCCGGTAACGGTATCGGACAGCGAGAAGGTCGGTGTCATCACCGAGGCGCTGTGTGCCAAAAGCTACAAAACGGTGATTCCGGCCTATTACGATCTTGCGCTCAAGACCAAGGGCACCCGGGATGAGGAATCGGTCGAAATGATCGATCTGGTCGTCCGCAGCCGCATCTTTGATTTCGGATACGTTTACGACAACTGGAAGGGCGCATCCTTCCTGCTCGAAACTCTCGTCCTGCAAGGCAGTTCGGATTTTGCTTCTCTCTGGGCTTCCAGAAAGGATGCGATCATGGCGCATTATGGGGAAGTTATCGGATACTTTGAGCGTCAGGGTGAGTGATTCCCCCATCAATCGAAAAGACAAAAAACGGAACGGGCTGTTTTGCAATCGGCCCGTTCCGGACTTTATCAATGCGAATATCCGGCGGAGCGCCGAAATGATGTTCGCGCTCCGGAACCGGAACGGATACGGCTTCTCCTACGGACGCAGCATCTCCATGTTCGGTGAGAGCACCGTTGTCAGTCATCTGCTTTACGCCATCGAAAAGGGGTGGTTCACCGGCGCAGATGCCGAAGAAGCCCTCGCCTTCTGCCTGCACGCCACCGACCGGATCGCCTCCTTCTGGTATGACAGCGGCAAGGATATATGCAACATCTGGCTGGACGGACGGGCCACGGAATCCTACCGCGGCATCCACCGGGTATTCGAAGTTTCGATGTCCCTTGTTTCCACCCTCACCGCGATTCTGCAGAAAGCGGAGGCAGCCGGACTTGCCGACAGGCTTCCCGCACAGGATATTGGGGAGCGGGAGGAATGGGAGCTGCACAAATCCGTCTTCGCCGACGGAGAAAACTACAAGCGTGCGGCCTATGTTCTCCGGTACGGACGGCATTCCTTCATGCTCCCGCTGATCGGTCTTGGCTCGTATTCGGAAAGTCCGGCCTATTACCCCTTCCCGCATGAGCCGATGTTTCTGGAAACACCGCCTGCGCATATCATGGGAATGCCCTTTCTTGTCCCGAAGGCCCGGCTGACCGGCGGTGACATTGTCATGCCCGTTGAGTATTACGAATGGATTCGCGAGGAGGCCGTCGACGGCGGCTTTGTCATCACCGCCAAAGGCCGGATGTCCAAAAAGCTTCCTCCGGATTCACCGGCTCCCTGCAAGGCATCTGCCGCCGGCTTCACGGCCCGCTATCGCTTCACCGGCAGCCGCATCCGGATCGAATACGAGATGGAGGACACGGTTTCCTCAAAGATTCTTTTTGCATGGCGCCATATCAATCCGGTGACCTTCCCCTCTGCCGCATCGCTTGCCGTGCGGGATGTATCGGAATGCGGGGAATTCCACACGCCCTCCGGCGCGCTCCTTCATTGCTGCAGCGCCGAATTCACCGGCGGGCAGGCGGTATGCGAGATTGAGCTGGGATAATTCAGGCGCTTTTGTGATATTCGATTCGCAAGGCGCCCGCAGGCTTATCCCCTGCGAAGCAGATACCGCGCACCGAAGGTGCACAGAACGAGCCGCAAGGCGAACAGAACGGAAAGACAGCCCTATGGGGGCGTGACCCGCAGAAGGCGATGCCGCTGGCATCGCAGTGCACTTCTCACCCCACCGCCGGCAAAAAAAAGACAGCCCTATGGGGGGCTTCGTAAAACAGTTATTTTGAAAAATGCTTGAAAACGACTGTTTTCAAGGGCGGCGTGACTTCGGTCACGCCGTTTCCTTTTTCGCAAGTTCTTCCAAAGGGATAAAGCCGATGCCGTCATATTCGATGCGGATCTTCTGTCTGCGCTTGCCGCTGGACTTGTCGGGTGCTTCCACA
>JAZNKS010000034.1:0-16971 GCA_045578725.1 Candidatus Flemingiibacterium sp. | reverse complement strand
GTGCCCTTCTTTGCTTCGTAAACCTGGCCAGCAGCAGCTGCGGGAACCATGAACGAAACAGCGAGAGCCACGATGAGGAAAAGAACTGCGAGTTTTTTCATTGTGGTTTCTCCTTATGAAAAAATTTTTTTATGTACAGGCGATCTTCTTCTGTTTCCGCATTCGGAAGGGCGTCTGTTACATTACGTCATAATTATATCATAACACGTTCAAAAAGAATGGTGAAAAATATAATTGAGGCTTAAATATATGGCAAAAAACATAAAATGCGAAATTGCGGCAAAAATCGCGGCATACACAGGGCGCAGCCGGAAAAATTATTTCGGCAAAAATGCGGGAAACACTTTATTTTACGCAAAAGATATGATATAATGATACATATAACAAAAAACAGGAGCGCGGATCATCGCGGCGGCACGCCCGCAGCGGTTAGCCCGCACAAAAGGCAAAGCCTTCAGAAGGAGTAGCGTGAAAAATACTTTTTCACGCATGGTTTTGTGGCTTTTATGTCTCTTTGAGCCATGATTTTGCTTCGCAAAACCAGCCCCAATTCCCAAATAAGGAAGTTTTCGCTGACGCGAAAGCCATGGTGATTAATATGAATCAGAATCAGGGAGGACCGGGCAGACGTCCGAATCTGCCTTACGGACAGAATCCGTATACCAATCCCCGTCAAGGGGCCGGGCAGAACCGGGGAACACCGCAGCGGCAGGCCGCAAACCCGAACGGGCAGCCCATCCGGCAGCAGCGCCCCGGCAATCCGCAGATGAATACCGGCAGAGCAAAAGCCACGCCGATGAGCCGGATTCAGTCGCAGACACCGGGCAGCCGGCGCGCCGCTCCGAAGCGGGTGGTCATGACGGCTGAACAGATCGAGATTACCAAGCGCAACCGTCAGCGGGAGCGCTACTATATCAAAAAGCGGCGGGATGCGGCCATCAAGGTCTTTTTCAAGCGTGCGCTGCTCTTTCTGGTCGTGCTGGCCGTCATGTGCGGCCTTACGGCGGCGCTCTTCTTTGTCAATCTGACCGCCCATGAATCCACCTCGTCGGCCGGCTGGGCCTACACCGTCGGCGACGGGCGGGAATACCGGCTCCCTTACGATCAGGCGATTGTGGACGGACGGCTGTATGTCAGCTTCACCGATGTGGCAAAGATGTGCGATCTGGCCGTTACCGGCTCGGCCGACGACATCCGCTATGTCATCAAGGGTGATGAGGCGGAAACCATCCGCTTCCTGAGCGGAACGCGGTCGGTCTGGGTCAACACGGTGGAAACCCGGCTGAACGGCGAGAGCATCTACCGCGAGGGCGAATTGTATGTACCGCTCGATTTTGTCGAGGCTTATTTCAAGGGCCTTGTCATCTCGGTGGATGAAGATAAGCGCAAGGTAAGCGTTCAGCGTGTGATGCTGAACGAGCTGGATGAGGACGGCAAGCTTCCAAAGGGCGAGGAGCCGATCTGGGGCGAGCTTTATTTCCTTCTGCAGGCGCCGGCTCTGCTGGAGCCGATTGAAGAGAAGGAAGCCATTGAGGTGGCGGGGATGCCGGATCTCGGATTCCTTTCCGATCTTTCTTCCTATGAGGAATATATGAATCCCGGCATCACAACGGAATATCTGGTGCTGGTGAACCGCGAGAGTCCGCTGTCCTCCGATTATGTGCCGCAGGACCTGATGGAGCTTGATGCAACCCGCAAGGACGGCCGCAATCCCCAGCAGATGCGCCGCTATGCGGCTCTGGCGCTTCAGGCGATGTATATGGAAATGGAAGCAAACGGCATCACCGATGTGTCGGTAACAAGCGGTTATCGGAGCTATGCGTACCAGCAGTCGGTCTTCCAAAGCTATGTCAGCAACGAAAAGGCGAAGGACCCGACCCTCACCGATGAGGCGGCAAAGGCAAAGGTCATGGCCTATTCCCAGCCGGCCGGTTCCTCCGAGCATCAGTCGGGGCTGTGCATCGATATGCACAATCTGCCCGCGGCGGATCAGGCCTTCGGTCAGACCGAGCAGTTTGTCTGGCTGAAGGAAAACTGCTGGAAATTCGGATTTATTCTCCGCTTCCCGGCGGACAAGGTGGATGTCACGGGCATTTCCTACGAGCCGTGGCACTACCGCTATGTGGGCCGCTACCATGCCCAGCAGATGTATGAGCTTGGAATGTGTCTTGAGGAATACTGCGCATACCTCGGAATTGAATGACAGAAAGGATATTAACCATGAGAGTTTGTACGGATACCCATAATTATGTACGTTCCTACGGCCCGGAAAAGGCCATTGAGGTGCTGGCTGCGGCGGGATTTGAATCCATTGACTGGAGTATGTTCCGCCCGGACGGAATTCTGGAAGAATCGGAGGATGCTGTTCGCCGGTATTTTTCCGCGATCCGCGAAAAGGCGGATGCCTGCGGAATCACCGTTTACCAGACCCATGCCCCGCTTACGACCTATACGGGTGATCCGGAAAAGGATCCCGCGATCTACGAGGCGATTAAAAAGGCGCTGCTGGCGACTTCCGTTCTCGGTGCCCATCATTCGGTTGTGCATCCGCCGATCCTGTCGGACAACCGCTACGGATCCCTGGCAAAAGAAAATAAGGAGCTGGCGATGAATTTCTACGGCGGGCTGATTCCGTATCTGGACGAATACGGCGTTTCGATTGCCATAGAGAATATGTATAAGAGTGATCCGCTCAAAAAAATGCCCTGCCCGACGGTTTGCTCGTCGCCGTATGAGCTGAACGATTATGTCGATACGCTCAACGGTATGTGCAAAAACGGGGATCGGTTTGTGGTATGTCTGGATGTCGGACACGCCAATCTCTCCTGCCGTGAGATGAATATCCGTGACTTTATCGGCGTCCTGGGGCATCGGCTGAAGGGCGTGCACATCCACGATACGGACGGCCTGCATGATCTGCATACAGCCCCCGGCTTCGGAAATGTGGATTGGGCCTCGTTCTGCCTTGGCCTGAAGGATGTCGGCTATGACGGTGACTTCGTTTTTGAGGCCAATGCGTTTGCGGGACGGTTTGATGGGGATCTGTTGCCGGATGTTACGGCGCTGCTTTATAAAATCGGCCGCCGGATGTGCGAGAAATACGGTCTGTAAACGACGGCGGATTGTTAAAATAACCATCAGCGGAGTGTCCGACGGGCACTTCGCTGTCATCGTTTACGAAATTTATCGGAAAGAACGTCAGGCTCTTGACAAACTGCCGTTTATTTCATATAATATAGTATATGCTTAAAAATGGAAGCAAGATTTTTTATACAGAGGTTTTGAATTGTGCTGAAAGTAGTAAAATTCGGCGGAAGCTCGCTGGCTGACGCCTCCCAGTTCCGCAAGGTTGCGGATATTATCAAAGCGGAGCCGGAGCGCCGCTATGTGGTTCCCTCGGCGCCGGGCAAGCGCTGCAAGACGGATACCAAGGTAACCGATATGCTGTACAGCTGCTACGATATGGCAGCCCGCGGCGAGGATATCAGCGTTTATTTCGGTGAGATTGAAGCCCGCTACAACGGGATTATTGCCGATCTTGGCATGGATTTCTCGCTGGAAAAGGATTTTGTACATATCAAGAATGCCTTCATTCACAAGGCCGGACGCGATTTTGCGGCAAGCCGCGGTGAATATCTGAACGGCAAGATTCTGGCAAAGTACCTCGGCTTCGATTTCATCGATGCCGCCGAGGTCATCTTCTTCAACGACAACGGCCAGTTTGACTCCGAGCGCACCAATGCTGTGCTCTCTGCCGAGCTCCGCCGTCACGAATATGCGGTCATCCCCGGCTTCTACGGCTCGATGCCCAACGATACCATCAAGACCTTCTCACGCGGCGGCTCGGACATTACCGGCTCCATCGTGGCAAGAGCGGCCGGATGCGATATCTACGAGAACTGGACGGATGTGGATGGCTTCTTAATGGCCGATCCCCGCATTGTCGATTCGCCCCGCGTGATCGGCGAGATCACCTACCGCGAGCTGCGTGAGCTGTCCTATATGGGCGCGACGGTGCTTCATGAGGATGCGATCTTCCCGGTACGCTTTGCAGGCATTCCGATCAACATCCGCATCACCAACAATCCCCAGGCGCACGGTACCATGATTGTTTCGCACAGCGACAAATACGATACCGGCAATGTCATCACCGGTGTGGCCGGCAAGAAGGGCTTCTCGGTTCTTTCGATTGAAAAGGATATGATGAACGCCGAGGTCGGCTTCGGCCGCCGCGTGCTGGAGGTTCTGGAGAATCAGGGCATCTGCTTCGAGCATCTGCCGTCCGGTATTGACAATATGAGCGTTATTCTCAACACCCACGAGCTGGAGGGACGCCGCGACAAGATCGTCAACGAGATCTGCCGTGAGGTCAATCCCGAAACCATCGGCATTGAAGACGGTCTGGCGCTGGTTGCGGTTGTCGGCCGTGCTATGGTCAAGGCCAAGGGTACTGCTGCACGCGTATTCAAGGCCATCAGCGGTGCGGGCATCAACATCCGCATGATCGACCAGGGCTCCAGCGAGATTTCGATCATCGTCGGCGTGGAAGAGGCAGACTTTGAGGAAGCCATGCGCGCCATCTATCAGGAGTTTGTCTACTGATTCCCGAAAGGCGAAAGATGTATAAAGTATTCGATATTCATACGCATACCTATCCCGATGCCATCGCCGAAAAGGCGGTGCGGAATCTGGAAGCCTTCTATGATTTCAAGGGCGTTCACGGGTTTTATGTGGAGGGAAAGGGAACCTACAGCGATCTGGAATCCCAGGCGCCGGCCCACAATGTCCGCGGTTTTCTTCTCTTCTCGGTGGCGACCAATGCCCATCAGGTTCCAAAGGTCAACGATTCCATTGCCGCTCTGGCTGAAAAGTCCAGGGCACAGGGCTATGAAACGGTCGGCTTTGCCGGCATCCATCAGGATTACCCGGATTTTGAGGGTGAGATCGAGCGGATCCTTTCGCTGGGCCTGCGCGGCGTGAAAATTCATCCCGATATTCAGCAGATTGACATTGATTCGCCCCGGATGATGGAGCTCTGCGAAATCATCGAGGGCCGGATCCCGCTTTATCTGCATATGGGCGACAACCGGCCGCAGTATCGCTTCTCCGAGCCGAAAAAGCTGGTGCATCTGCTGGAGCGCTTCCCGAAGCTTGAGGTTGTGGCGGCGCATCTCGGCGGTTACAGCGCATGGAATGAGGCGGTGGGCCTTCTGGCCGGCCGGCCGAATATCTGGTACGATACCTCCAGCGCCATCTGGGCGATGACACCCGAAAAGGCGGCGGAGCTGATCCATGCCTACGGCGCGGACCGCGTGATGTTCGGCACCGATTATCCGGTCAAGAACACGGCAGGCGAGCTGGAGCGCTTTATGAAGATTGAGCTGAGCGAGCAGGAACGGGAAGATATTCTTTACAACAACGCAAAGAGATTTTTGAAAATATGAGTGAACTTCAATCGGTGCGCAGAACTTATGCGCAGGATATGTGGCAGCATCTTGCATCTGCCCAAAAACCGATCGTTCTCTACGGCATGGGAAACGGCGCGGATAAAATCCTCGCCGTTTTTGCGCAGAAGGGGATCGAGGCGGCGGATTTCTTTGCCTCGGACGGCTTTGTCCGGGGGCAGAGCTTCCACGGAAAGACCGTGCTGTCTTATGCACAGGTCTGTGAAAAATACGAGGATTTCATCATCGCTGTATCCTTCGGTTCCCGTCTGCCCGAGGTGATGGCGCAGATCGACCGGCTGGATGCGGAGCGGGAGCTGGTTATGCCCGACGTGCCGGTGGCGGGCGAGGAGCTGTTCGACGGCGGATTCTTCGATTCCCGCCTTGGCGAGCTGGAGGCGGCGCTGGAATTATTTGAGGACGATATCTCGCGGCGCACCTTCCTTGATGTGATTGCCTACCGCCTGAGCGGACGGCTCTGCCATCTGCGGGGGCATACCGTTACGCCGGAGGATGTTTACCGCACGGTGCTGGGCGCGGATTCGATTGGCATGGCGCTGGATCTCGGTGCCTACAACGGCGACAGCATCCGGGATCTGGCATCCTTTGCCCCATCGCTGGCGCGCGTGATGGCCATGGAGCCGGATGCACGCACCTTTAAGAAGCTGGAGGCCTTTGCCGGAACGGTTCCCTATACCGTGGAGCCGCTCAATGCGGCGGCCTGGGATCGGGAGGAGATTCTCACCTTCACCGCCGGCGGCAACCGGAATTCCACGGCCGTATCGACGGTCGGGCTGATGACCGGTGCGAAGCTGAAGGAGGTGCAGGCCGCGCGGCCGGATGCCGTCTGCGAGGCGTGCGATTTCATCAAGTACGATGTGGAGGGCGCGGAGGCAAGGGCGCTGGATGGCTCGCGCGGGCTGATCGAACGCTGTCATCCGAAGCTGCTGGTTTCGCTTTATCACCGGAGCGAGGACATCTTCCGTCTGCCGCTTGCGGTCCGGGATATGGGGTACACGAAGCTGTATCTCCGCCGCTATCCCTATTATCCGGCATGGGATCTGAATCTTCTGGCGGTGGAATAAAGTCCCGATCCGGTACGGTGTTCCCGGACGGGGATCGTGATGTTTGATAAATAAGGATTTACAGGTAAAATAATGATTATTTTAATTACAGGAGCATCGCATACAGGTAAAACTGTGCTTGCTCAAAACCTGCTTGAAAAGTATAAATATCCCTATCTTTCAATAGACCATCTGAAAATGGGTTTAATTCGCAGCGGCAACACAGAACTTACCCCTATGGATGATAATGAATTAACCGGATACTTGTGGCCGATTATTCGTGAAATGATAAGAACCGCTATTGAGAACAATCAGAATTTAATTGTCGAAGGCTGCTATATTCCATTCGATTGGCAGAAAGCTTTTGACTCCAACTATCTTGAAAGCATCAAATATTACTGTCTGATAATGAGTGAGGAGTATATCAGAAACTACTTTGCTGACATAAAGAAATATGCAAACGTCATTGAAAACCGTTTGGATGATGAATGGTGCACAATGGAGAGTGTATTATCAGAAAATGCACAGATGTTAGACTTTGCAAAAAAGTATAATGTGAACTATATACTCATTAACGATAAGTACGAAATCAATATTGAGTTATAAACAAAATTTCCAATTTAACAGCTGTTTTCTCCCTGCTGCTTTTGGGAACACAAAAGGGAATTGGGAGATAAGAAAAAATGCCCCGTATGGGGCATTTTTTTTGCTTCCGGTGCGGGACAGACGGCTCAGACAAAACGTCTTGTCGGAGCGCGCCTGCTTTCGATCATTCGCTTTTTGAC
This sequence comes from Candidatus Flemingiibacterium sp., assembly GCA_045578725.1. Lineage (GTDB taxonomy): Bacteria > Bacillota > Clostridia > Oscillospirales > CAG-272 > Flemingiibacterium. The sequence continues at coordinate 9,678 of JAZNKS010000034.1, read as the reverse complement.
AGATCGGCGAGAACCTCATAATCAAATATCCCGCCATCATCCGACAGTTTGCAGAGCTTTCCGCCGACAAGACAGGGGGTGCTGCCCGTGTATGGCATAAAGTGTTCGGCTTTCCCGTTTTTCATGTTCAGCCGCCAGACCGCATCGGCACTGCGGTAATACAGCCAGCCGTTATAATCGAACAGAAACCGCTCCGGGACAGATGGAAGCTCGATGTGCTCACAGGCGGCGGAATTGTCCGCTTTGCCGCGCCAGAGCTGATATTCTTCGCCTTCAAACCGGTAGGTCACATAGTACACATCCCCGTACCCGTCGAGATACATATTGTTCAGGATAACACCGTTCGTTTCGTGCAAAAAGGAAACATCCAGCTCCGTGAGCTCACCGGATACAATGTCGATTTTCCAGCAGCGGCGATTCTGGGTGAAATACATGGCATTTTCATCCACCGCCCGGAAATCGAAATAATCCATAAATTCCTCACCGGATTCCAGCGAATAGAAGAAGGTTTCCTGCGTTTCGAAATTGTACCGCCAAAGATTATTGTCAACACAGATATACAGCCAGCCATTGTATCCGAGCATTGTATCTACCATGGGCAGAGCCCCGGTGAAGTGCTCCGGATTGATGATTATGTCAAAATCAACCGGAAGCCGTTTGGATGTGCCGGCGGCCGGATCATACTCCCAGATACCGTCATCGCGCTGATCCCAGATATAGAAGCATCCGTTGTACCATTCCGCCGAATAGATGGCTGCTTCCTCATGTTTCCGATCGCCCATATAGGGAAGGATATCCGCTGATTCCGCAAACGGCGTCCGTACACCGTCATCCATGGTGTAAACCGTATCGCCATCAAAGCAGTAGAGATTGCCGGCATCATCGGTTTCAATCTGCTGTCCGACATAGGGAAGGCCGGCAAGATTGACATAATCCGCAGGCGCTTCACCGCATCCGCCGAGCAGCATGAGCGCAAGCAGAATCGGAATCGTCACTTTTTTCATGTTATTTCCTTCCTTTCTTTATTGTTTGGCAGAGCTGCCGCATCCTGTCGGGAAAGAATGACTGCCCGATTGGGGCATTTTTCTTATACTTCGCGGCCGCAGAAGGGGCATTTCGGACAGTCGATGTCATGCATCCGGCCGCACTTCGGGCATTTGATCTGCGCCAGCTGATCGGAGTCGGAATCCTCGCCGCCGTCCGGATCATGCCGGAAAAATTCCAGATGGCCGCAGGACGGACAGCAGTAAATATCGGCTTCAAAGGATGTCACTTCGCTTTGACGGACATAGCCGACGGGCAGGAACGGCTCACTTTTGCGGGTGAGCAGCCCGGCTCTTTGCAGATGCTGCATCGGCGCGTGACAGCGCAGGCACAGGGGCTTATGGGGCATGGGAGAATCCTCCGTGTGATCGTTTGTTATCTTTATGATACCACAAAGGCACGCATCTGTCAAGAAATTTTCACCCTTTGCGATTCTTTCATAATCGGGTATTGATTTGTTCATATGCTTCTGGTACAATAATAAGACGGGGTGATGTTATGATTTACCGCAGTAAGCTGATTGACCGGCTGGAGCCAAAGCTCCGCTGGCTGGCGATTCCCAATCTGATGCTGATTTTGGTCGGCGCCATGGCGATTGTATTTATTATGAATCTGGCGATTGCGCCTGCGACCGGCCATTCGCTTTCGGAGATTCTCTATTTTGACCGCGATGCGATCCTGCAGGGGCAGGTCTGGCGGATTGCAACCTTTCTCTTTCTGCCGCCGAATGCGAGCCTTCTGTTTATCGCGCTCTCGCTTTATCTGTACTGGCTGATCGGAAGCGCGCTGGAGAATGCCTGGGGCTCCTTCGGCTTTACCGTCTATTATCTGCTCGGAGCCGTCGGTGCGATTCTGGCCGGCTGCATTACCGGTGCGGCGACCAATGAATACCTGAATCTGTCGCTCTTCTTTGCCTTTGCGATGCTCAATCCGGATTTTGAGCTGCTGCTTTTCTTCTTCATACCGGTCAAGATGAAATGGCTGGCGATTCTGGATGCTGCCGGCTTTCTCATAGCATTTATCTTCGGCTCGGCATCTCAGCGGATTGCGCTGCTGTTTGCCGTGCTGAATGTTCTGATTTTCTTTACCCCGCAGGCGATCGGTTGGGTGAAATCGCTCATCCGACGCTGGCAATGGAACCGGAAAATCAAAAAATAATGCCGATATACAGAATAATACCGGATCGGCGGAAATTTTCTGCAAACGGGAGAACAAATATTTTGTCTCCCGTCTTTACTTTTTGCAATGTTTGTGATATAATGTTTAACAGAAGATAAAAACGAACGAACATAAATTCGGAGGAACGGAATGGACCGATTCAAGCTGCACGCTCCCTATAAGCCCACCGGTGATCAGCCGCAGGCGATTGACCGGCTCACAGCCGGTGTCCAGGCCGGAATGCGCGCCCAGACGCTGCTCGGTGTTACCCGCTCGGGCAAAACCTTTACCATGGCCAATATCATCGCCAATCTGAACCGGCCGACGCTGGTGCTGGCCCACAATAAAACGCTGGCCGCCCAGCTCTGCAGCGAATTCCGGGAATTCTTTCCCGAGAACGCGGTGGAGTATTTCGTTTCCTATTACGATTATTATCAGCCCGAAGCGTACATCCCGGGCAAGGATATATATATTGAAAAGGACAGCGCCATCAACGATGAGATCGATATGCTCCGCCACAGCGCGACCAGCTCGCTGTTTGAGCGGCGGGATGTTATTATCGTATCTTCGGTTTCCTGCATCTATTCATTGGGTGATCCCGAGGAATATCAGAATATGCTGATCGACCTGCGCCCCGGCATGGTGATGGAGCGGGACGAGCTGACGAGGCGGCTGATTTCGCTGTCCTATGACCGCAACGATGTGAATTTTGTCCGTGACAAGTTCCGCGTGCGCGGAGATGTCGTGGAGATTCTGCCCGCATCCTCCGGCGACAAGGCCATCCGCGTGGAATTCTTCGGCGACGAGATCGAACGGCTGAGCGAGATCAATACGGTGACCGGCGAGCTGATCCGGACGCTGTCCTATGCGCCGATCTTTCCGGCGACCCACTATGCGGTGTCGGAGGAGCGGCGGGAGGCGGCGCTGAAGGAAATCGAGGAAGAGATGATCGAGCGGGTGGATTTCTTCCGCAGCCAGAACAAGCTGCTGGAGGCCCAGCGGATTGAGGAGCGGACCCGGTACGATCTGGAGATGCTCCGGGAGATCGGCTTCTGCTCCGGCGTCGAGAATTATTCACGGGTTATGTCCGGCCGTGAGCCGGGCTCCACACCCTATACGCTGCTGGATTATTTTCCGAAGGACTTCCTTCTGTTTGTGGATGAATCCCATGTCACGCTCCCACAGGTCAAGGGCATGAGCGGTGGTGACCGGGCCAGAAAGAAGAATCTTGTGGAATACGGCTTCCGGCTTCCGTCCGCATTCGACAACCGGCCGCTGTTCTTCGATGAATTTGAGAAAAAGATCAACCAGGCGATTTTTGTCAGCGCTACGCCGGCGGATTACGAAAAAGAGCATTCCGCGCAGATTGCCGAGCAGATCATCCGGCCGACGGGGCTTCTGGATCCGCAGGTGGATGTCCGTCCGGTGGAGGGGCAGATCGATGATCTAATCGGCGAGATCCATGCGCGCACCGGGCGCGGCGAGCGGGTTCTGGTGACCACGCTGACCAAGAAGATGGCCGAGGATCTGACCGAATATTTAGAGCTGAACGGAATCAAGGTCAAGTATATCCACCACAAGGTGGAAACCATGGAGCGCAGCGAGATCATACGCGATCTGCGGCTTGGCGTATTTGATGTGCTGGTCGGCATCAATCTGCTCCGGGAGGGCCTGGATATCCCCGAGGTATCGCTGGTGGCGATTCTCGATGCGGACAAGGAAGGCTTTCTGCGCTCGGAAACCTCGCTGATTCAGACCATCGGCCGCGCGGCGCGCAACGCCGAGGGCAAGGTTGTCATGTATGCCGACAACGTGACCGCCTCCATGCAGGCGGCGATCGACGAAACCAACCGCCGCCGGGCCATTCAGCAGGAATACAATCAGAAGAACGGCATTACGCCGCAGACCATCAAAAAGAGCGTGCGGGAGCTGATCGAGATCGGCAAAAAGGAAGCCGAAACCTCGCCCGAGGCGAAGCTTGCCGAGGCTGCCCGCGACAACCGCCGCTTAAGCCCGGACGAGAAAGCAAAGCTGATCGAGGAGCTGACAAGCGAAATGCGGTCGGCCGCCAAAAAGCTGGAATTCGAGCGGGCCGCCTATCTGCGTGACAAAATCAAGAATCTTCAGGGAGTTTAATATTCATGGCCAATCTTACCCTGCGCGGGGTTCGCGTACACAATCTGAAAAACATTGATATTACCATCCCGAGGGACAAGCTGGTGGTCTTCACCGGCCTGTCCGGCTCGGGTAAATCGTCGCTGGCCTTTGATACCATCTACGCGGAGGGACACCGGCGATTTGTGGAATCCCTGTCCTCCTATGCGAGGATGTTTCTCGGACAGCTGGACAAGCCGGATCTTGATTCCATTGAAGGTCTGTCACCGGCAATTTCCATCGATCAGAAGACTACCTCCAAGAATCCCCGCTCCACAGTGGGAACGGTGACGGAGATATATGACTATCTGCGCCTGCTGTATGCGCGGGTAGGCATCCCCCATTGCCCGGTCTGCGGCAAGGAGATCCGTCAGCAGACGGTGGATCAGATCATCGATTCCATTCTGACCCTGCCCGAGGGAACCCGCTTTATGGTGCTGGCTCCGATGGTGCGCGGCAAGAAGGGAATGCACGAGAAAATTTTCGAGGATGCCAAGAAGAGCGGCTATGTGCGCGTGCGGGTGGACGGCGCGATGTACGAGCTGTCCGAGCCGATTCATCTTGACAAGAATATCAAGCACACCGTAGAGGTAGTCGTTGACCGGCTGGTACGGAGAGCGGATGTCCGCTCGCGTCTTGCCGATTCGGTGGAAACGGCGCTGGCGCTGACGGACGGCGAGCTCGGTATCTCCGTTGTCCTGCGGGAAGGGGAGCGCTTTGAAGGCGAAACCGAGCTGACCTTCTCCCAGAGCTATGCCTGCGAGGAGCACGGCATCAGCTTCGGCGAGCTGTCGCCCCGGATGTTTTCCTTCAACAATCCCTTCGGCGCCTGCCCGAAATGCGCGGGCCTCGGCGAGATGCGCACGGTATCCGCCGAGCGGGTGATTCCCGACAAATCGCTTTCTCTGCGGGAGGGTGCTATTCAGGTCAACGGCTTCAAAACGCTGGATGAGGAAACCTGGAACGGCCCGCTTTATGAGGCGGTCGGTGCAAAATACGGCTTCACGCTGGATACGCCAATCAAAGATTTCTCCAAAAAGGCGCTGGAGGCTCTGCTTTACGGCACCGGCAAGGAAACCTATGCGATCACCCGGTACTGGGAGGGCGCGGCGCACAATCAGCTGGTGAAGTTTGATGGCGTGCTGAATGTGATTCAGACACGGTTCGAGCAGACCCAGAACGAATACTACGAGGAATTCATCGAAGAGGTCCCCTGTCCCGAGTGCCACGGCCGCCGGCTGAATGCCAATGCGCTGGCGGTTACGGTGGGCGGAAAGAATATCGATGAATTCTGCCGTCTTTCGGTGACGGCGGCGCTGGAATTTGTCCGGTCGCTGAAGCTGACCGAGATGGAGGCGGCCATTGCAAAGGAAATCATCAAGGAGATCAAGGCGCGGCTGGGCTTTCTGGAAAGCGTGGGCCTGGAATACCTGACTCTCGCCCGCAAGGCCGGCACGCTGTCCGGCGGTGAGGCCCAGCGGATCCGGCTGGCGACCCAGATCGGCTCATCGCTGATGGGCGTGCTGTATATCCTGGACGAGCCGAGCATCGGCCTGCATCAGCGGGACAATTCCAAGCTGATCGCCACGCTCAAGCGCCTGCGTGATGCGGGCAACAGCCTGATTGTGGTCGAGCATGACGAGGAAACGATGGAGGCTTCGGATTTTATCGTGGATATCGGCCCCGGCGCCGGCATCCACGGCGGTGAAATCATTGCCGCCGGTACACCGGACGAAATCAAAGCCCACCCGACATCCATTACGGGCGCGTATTTAGCCGGCCGGGAGAAGATCGAGGTGCCGGCGATCCGCCGTTCGGGCAACGGAAAGTTCTTAAAGGTGATCGGCGCTTCCCAGAACAATCTGAAGAATATCGACGTGGAATTCCCGCTGGGGCTTTTCTGCTGTGTGACCGGTGTATCCGGCTCCGGCAAGTCTTCACTTGTCAATTCGATCCTCTATCAGGTGCTGGCCCGCGATCTGAACCGGGCGTACACCTATCCCGGCAAGTATAAGAAGATTGAGGGAATCGAGCATCTGGACAAGATCATCGCCATTGATCAAAGTCCGATCGGACGGACACCCCGCTCCAATCCGGCGACCTATACCGGTCTGTTCACCGATATCCGGGAGCTGTTCGCTCAGACAGCCGATGCGAAGATGCGCGGCTACACAGCCGGAAGGTTCTCCTTCAATATCAAGGGCGGCCGGTGCGAGGCCTGCGAGGGCGACGGCGTGAAGTGCATTGAGATGCACTTCCTGCCGGATGTATATGTCACCTGCGATGTCTGCAAGGGCAAGCGCTACAACCGCGACACGCTGGAGGTCAAATACAAGGGCAAAAATATTTCGGATGTACTGGATATGACGGTTGAGGAGGGGCTGGCCTTCTTCGGAAGTCTGCCAAAGCTGGCGCGTAAGCTTCAGACGCTGTACGATGTCGGCCTCGGCTATATTAAAATCGGTCAATCCTCCACCACGCTGTCCGGCGGTGAAGCCCAGCGCGTGAAGCTGGCGACCGAGCTTGCCAAGCGCCCCACCGGCCGTACAATTTACATTCTGGATGAGCCGACGACGGGGCTTCACATGGCCGATGTGAAAAAGCTGATCGAGGTGCTCCAGCGGCTGGTCGATGCCGGCAATACCGTGCTGGTGATCGAGCACAATCTGGACATGATCAAGACGGCGGACTATATCATCGACCTCGGACCGGAGGGAGGCGATGGCGGCGGAACGGTTGTGGCTGTGGGCACGCCGGAGGAGGTCGCCGGATGCGAAAAATCCTATACGGGGCAGTATCTGAAGAAGATGCTGGAGCGCAGATGATGAAGCTGCCCTGCAGATATGTGATTGGCAAGACCACGGACGGGAATCTGTCGGTTTCTCATAAATTCATCGGCTGTGATTACCGTCTGCATTGGCATGACTGCTGTGAAGCGGAGATTGTGCTGTCCGGAAGCGGGATGCAGGAGCTGAACGGAAACCGGTACCGTTTGGAGATGGGATCGCTTACGATGCTGACACCGGCTGACTGCCATTCGGTGAAGATCGATGAACCGATGGAGCTGATTACGGTCATGTTCACCCCGGAGGTGATTTCCAAAGATGTGTATACGGCGCTTCTGACCCGCGAGATGCTTGGGCGGAATCTTTATACTCATCTGGTCGGGGAGCATTTCTTTGCATTGCGCGGGCTGTTCGAAGCCCTCTGCTTTGATGCCGGACGGCTGCCGGATGCAGATGATGGGACGGGCGAATGCTTCAGCGGGCATATTCTGGACGGAATTCTGACAGATTTGCTCCGGTGCTGTCCGGCTGAGCGTTCGGTTTCCGTCAAAGGCCCGATCGGAGAGGCGGTGCTGTACCTGCACGGCCATTTCCATGAGCGGGTGACGCTGGCTGATCTGGCCGGGCTGACCCATCTGAGCGAGAATTATTTTTCGGAGCTGTTCCGCACACAAACCGGGCATACCTTCAAGGGATACCTGATCGATCTGCGGATGCACAATGCCTGCCGGCTGCTGGCCAATACCGATATGACGGTGACGGATGTCTGCTATGCCTGCGGGTTTGAATCCTTTTCCAATTTCATGCGGACCTTCAAGGACCGCTTCGGGATGAGTCCGCTGAAATTCCGGGCACAGAACCGATCTGCGGGCGGCAATTCCGAAAAAACGCAATAAATACGCGAAGAAATGCGAGGAAACCCGTACCGAAATCGAATATAATATCGGTAGAAAGCACAGATGGGAGAAAGGCTATGAGCTATATCGGCATTGATATCGGCGGTACGAAATGTGCCGTTGTGCGCGGCATCGGCCGCAATATTGAAGAAAAAATCCGGTTTGAAACCACAGATTTTGAAGAAACGCTGGCCGGAATTCTGGACGGTGTGAGCCGACTGATGCGGCCGGAGGTGGAAGCCATCGGCGTGAGCTGCGGCGGCCCGCTGGACAGCCGGCGGGGCATCATCCAGTCGCCGCCCAATCTTCCCGGCTGGGACAATGTGCCGATCACCTCGATTTTAGAGGAGCGGTTCGGCCGACCGGCCGCGCTCTGCAACGATGCGGATGCCTGTGCGCTGGCCGAATGGCGGTACGGCGCGGGTGAGGGCTGTGAGAATATGATTTTTCTCACCTTCGGAACGGGGCTCGGCGCAGGACTCATTCTCGGCGGGCGGCTCTATGAGGGGGCCTGCGGTATGGCCGGCGAGATCGGTCATGTGCGGCTCTATCCGGACGGCCATATCGGCTACAACAAGCGCGGTTCCTGCGAAGGGTATTGCAGCGGCGGCGGAATCGCTCAGTACGGCAAGGGCTCGGCAAAGGAGCTGGCCATCCGCGCCGAGGCGGGGGATGCGGAAGCGATTGCCATCTACCGGAAGGTCGGCGAGGATCTGGGACGCACGGCTTCGATTCTGATTGACCTGCTGAATCCGGATGCGATTGTCATCGGCAGTATTTTCGTACGCTCCCGCGAGCTGATCGAGCCGTCGATGAAGGAAATGATTGCAAAGGAAGCGCTGGCACCCAGCGCGGCAAAATGTGCGATTCTGCCGGCGGCACTCGGTGAGAGCCTCGGCGATACGGCGGCACTCTGTACCGCAGAAATCGGAGGGAAAAACAAATGAGCTTATACGAAACCTTTCCCGCGCTGACCCCGATCCGCGCGGATATCGATGCGGCGATTGCCTGCATCATTGAAACCTATCAAAGCGGCGGCAAGCTGATGATTGCCGGCAACGGCGGAAGCGCGGCCGACTCCGAGCATATCGTGGGCGAGCTGATGAAGGGCTTCCTGTCCAAGCGGACGGTCACGGATCCGCGGATCCCGGCCGAATTGGCGGCTAAGCTGCAGGGTGCGCTCCCGGCGATCTCACTGGTTACGGGCGTGGCGCTTCCGACCGCTTATGAAAATGATGTGGATGGCGAATACACGGTAGCGCAGACTTTGTACGGCCTTGCCAGACCCGGCGATACGGTTCTGCTTCTCTCCACCTCCGGTAATGCGAAGAATCTCTGCCATGCGGCGGAGCTGGCAAAATGCATCGGCGTGAAGAGTGTTGCCATGACCGGCGCGGGCGGCGGACGGCTTGCTGGAATCTGCGATCTTGCAATCCGGGTTCCCGAAACGGAAACCTACCGTGTGCAGGAGTATCATCTGCCCGTGTATCATGAAATCTGCGCCCGCGTGGAAGCGGCGATGTTTGATTGAAAGAAAAAGGATTCCCGAAAGGGTGCCTTCCATAGAGCAGTATACTCGAACTGACAGGAAAAGGACGGAGAGTGTTTTACATTCTCTGTCCTCTTTTCTTGACAAGCAC
>JAZNKS010000033.1:0-4297 GCA_045578725.1 Candidatus Flemingiibacterium sp. | reverse complement strand
TGTTGCATTTCGATGCAACAGCCCCCAGTAAATACATCTTGGAACCCATTGAGGGTTCCATTTTTGTGTGCTTTGCACACAAAAACCGATGTATTCGGGCGCGAAAGCGCCTGCGCTCACACGCCCGGCGCTGCCGCAAGTTTCCAACTTGCAACAGCGCTTTTTGTATTTATCTTCAGCTTTCGCTTCGCTCGCCGAGGAGCACGCGGTATTTCTGATAGAAGCTTTCATAATAGCCGCCGTCCAGCGCATCGCGGATTTTCTGCATCAGCTCGTTGTAGAAATAGAGATTGTGCAGAACCGCAAGCCGCATTCCCAGCGTTTCCTTCGCCTTGAAGAGATGGCGGATATAGGAGCGGCTGTAGGCCCGGCAGGCGGGGCAGCCGCAGTTCTCGTCGATCGGGCGGCCGTCGCGGGCATATTTTTCGTTGAGCAGATTCATCTTGCCGTGCCAGGTGAAGATGTTTCCGTGGCGGGCATTGCGGCTGGGCATGACGCAGTCGAAGAAGTCCACGCCGCGATGAACGGCCTCTAAAATATTGACCGGCGTACCAACACCCATCAGGTAGCGGGGCTTATCCTTTGGCATATACGGCTCGACCACATCGATGGTATCATACATCTCCTCGGCCGATTCGCCGACGGCAAGGCCGCCGATGGCATAGCCTGCGCACTCGATTTCGCGGATCTGCTTCATATGCTCGATGCGCAGATCGGCATAGGTGGAGCCCTGATTGATGCCGAAGAGGAGCTGATTTTTGTTGATCGTTTCCTCCATCGAATTCAGCTCGTCGAGCCTGGTGCGGCAGCGTTTGAGCCAGCGGGTGGTGCGGGCGATGGAATTCTTCGTGTAGGTATAGGGGGCGGGATTTTCGATGCATTCATCGAAGGCCATGGCGATGGTGGAGGCGAGATTGGACTGGATCTGCATCGACTCCTCCGGGCCCATGAAGATCCGCGCGCCGTCGATATGGCTGGCGAAGCGGACGCCCTCCTCGGAGATTTTTCTCAGCTGGGCCAGCGAGAAGACCTGGAATCCGCCGGAATCGGTGAGGACCGGCTTGTCCCAGTTGAAGAACTTATGGATGCCGCCCATATCGCGGATCAGGCCATCACCGGGACGAAGATGGAGGTGATAGGTATTGGACAGCTCGACCTGGCAGTTGACCTCACGCAGATCCATGGTCGAGATGCCGCCCTTGATAGCGGCGCAGGTGCCGACATTCATGAAGACCGGCGTTTCGATGGTGCCGTGCACCGTTTCAAAGCGGCCGCGTCGGGCGGCACCTTCCTGTTTGAGCAATGTGAACATGGGATGGATTCCTTTCGCTGTTAAGTCATTCGCGCCCGAACTGGCGCTCGATGCTGGATTTTGAGATTTCAAAGGCGACGGGACGGCCGTGCGGACAGAATTTGATATCGTCAAGCATCAGCAGACGGTCGCAGATCCACTTGATGTGGACGATGTTTTCGATGCGGCCGATCTTGATGGCGGCCTTGCAGGAAGCCTGATAGAGGGCCTTTTCAAAGCGAAGGGCGCGGTCGATAGCGGCGCTGGCCGTTCCGCTTCCGACCCGGTCGGCAAGCTCGACAAGCATATCGGGGACGGCACCGGCCGAAACCTCGGGCGGTACAGCGGTGATATGCAGGGTATGATCGTCCTTGACGGTGAATTCAAAGCCGAGCAGGCGGATATCGTCGGAGAAATCGCGGATAGCGGCGACCTCGGAGGGGGTCATGGAGATTTCCATGGGCACCAGCAGCAGCTGGGAGGCACCGGCGCGGCTCTGATATTTGGTCTTCAGCGATTCAAAGATGATCCGCTCGTGGGCGGCATGCTTATCGATAATCAGCACCTTATCGCCGACCTCAACAAACACATACGAATAGAAGGCCTCGCCGATGATCTTGTATTCGGGGGGCTTTCGGTCGGCAATCGACGGCGGATCGCTTACAGGAGGCTTCGGGGGATTTTCGGGCACGGGATGCGGTGCCGGACTGGCGGCCGGAACGGATGCGGGCGGGACCACTTCTTCGTCCATCGAAGACTTTTGGGAAACGTGGGACGGCTCCTGCAGATGAGCAGTCCTTCTTGCTTCCTCCCGTGCTTTTTTGCGGGCAAGGAGCTCCTCGCCGGTCGGGATTGCCGCAATCTCGGGCGGAAGCTCCCAGACCTCGGGCTCCGGCGGCCGATATTTCGGCTTCACAGGCGGAAACATCGCTTCCAGCTCCGGCGGGATCGTATCGAGATCGGACGATTCGGGGATATCCGCATAACTGCGCAGAAGGGGAACCTTCGGCTTCGGATGGACGTACGGCTCTCCCACCATATAATTGGGCTTTTCGGGCCATTTCGGCTCATCGGGCTCCGGATTGTCGGCAGGAGTTGGCTCGGAGGGTTTGGCAGGCTTGGGCTCGGGCGGCAGATCGCGGATGAGATCGGCATAGGAGAGCTGGCCCTGCTTGATATTTTTCTGATTGTTGTAGACCGGCTTATTCTGGGGCTGACGGTCGGCGCGGTCCTCGATGGGCTTGAAGGCGTTGATCGTCTGCATCATCTCGTAGGTGATGTCGCTCATCGTTTTGCCGGTGGGATCAATCCGTCCGAGATTCAGCTGGGGGCGGGTGATATTCTTCTCCAGCGAGCCGCGCACCGCATAATAGACGGCCTCGAACACGCCCTTTTCATCAGCGAATTTCACCTCTAACTTGGCCGGATGGACATTGACATCCACAGCGGCGGGAGGAAGGGTGATATTCAGCACGCAGGTGGGGAACTTCTCGGAGGGGCAGTAGGAGGTGAAGGCCTGCTCCAGGGCGGCCTGCACACATTTGCTCCGCACATAGCGGCCGTTGATGAAGACATTCTGATAATTGCGGTTGGCACGGACATTGTCGGGCGTGCCGATGTAGCCCTTGACCTTTACGCGCTCATCGCGGCCGTCCACCTCGATGATCCGGCGGGCGAACTCCCGTCCCATCAGCGAATAGATGGTATTCTTCAGGATGCCGTCGCCGGCGGTGGCGAATTTGGTCTGTCCGTCGATAATCAGCCGGATCGCGATCTCGGGATGGGAGAGGGCAACCTTTTCAAGGGCCGCGGTCAGGGCCATCGCTTCGGTCTGATCCTTCTTTAAGAATTTGCGGCGGGCGGGGACATTGGCAAACAGCTCCTCGACGATGACGGTGGTTCCGTCGGGCGTTCCCGCATCCGAGATAACAGGCGTGCCGCCCGGCTCGCATTCGAGCAGGGTGCCGACGGGATCCTCGCGGCGCTTGGTCAGGATCCGGATGCGCGACACGGAAGAGATGGCGGCCAGCGCCTCGCCCCGGAAGCCGAGGGTGGCAATGGCATCGAGATCCTTTGCCTCGCGGATTTTACTGGTGGCGTGGCGGAGCAGGGCGGTCGGAACATCCTCGCGGGCCATGCCGCGTCCGTTGTCGGAAACCCGCATGAAGGTCACGCCGCCGTTTTTGATCTCGACGGTGACGGCCGAGGATCCCGCATCGATGGCGTTCTCCAGCAGCTCCTTGCAGGCGGAGGCCGGACGGTCCACCACCTCACCGGCGGCGATCAGGTTGGCGGTCTGAAAATCCAGTTGATTGATGATGCCCAGCTTCGGCACCTCCTTTTTATGGCAAGTTTATAAGTCAGGGGATACGCGCTTTTCGGGAGAAAAGCTGTGCAAAAGACTTTATACAGGGGATTATTTGAGGATCCCCGGGAAGGTATCCTGTTTCGGAAGTTGGAGGTTCCATCTTACGGCGAGGCGCGGCGGAAGGAGCCTCCGCCGGCGTGCCGCCATTGCGCCCCTCACTCCAGCATCTTCTTCAGTCGGAAGAGCTCGTTCAGCGCTTCGATCGGCGTTAAGGTATTCAGCTCGATCGATCTTACCGCCTCGGCAAGCTCGGCGTGAATCTGCGCTTCAAAGGAGAACATATCGCCCTCGGCTGCCGGCGCATCTGCCTGAATGGCGGGACGTTCGGCGGGCTTTGCCTCCTCAATTTCCGATAAGACCTCGCGGGCACGCCTTATGACCGTCTGGGGAACACCGGCGAGCTTGGCGACCTCGATTCCGTAGGAATCGTCGGTGGCACCGCGCAGGATTTTTCGGAGGAAGGTGATATCGTCGCCCTTCTTTTTGGCGGCGATGTTGTAGTTGACCACGCCGGGCAGCGTTTCCTCGAGCGTCGTCAGCTCGTGGTAGTGCGTCGCAAACAAGGTTTTTGCGCCAATGCGCTTTTTATTGCAGATGTATTCCGCAGCGGCCCATGCAATGGAAAGACCATCAAAGGT
>JAZNKS010000032.1:0-4913 GCA_045578725.1 Candidatus Flemingiibacterium sp. | reverse complement strand
GTGAAGCGCCCGCCATTCAATTTTCGCCTTTATTTATAATTTTCTCCTCGGTATTTCATGGCATCTGTCCATGCCCCGCCAGCGAAATTGGGGCGGACAATTTATATTTTTTGCTCATATTTACGAAAAAGACCCATCATTGCTTCTCCCGGAATTGACAAGCCACGGCAAAACCGGTATAATGATAACATAATTACCGACTGCCGCTGCAGAAGAAGGGAAAGAAGCGCATGAACGGCGCACCGCTGCTTGCCATCGAGCACATTCCGATCAAACAGATTTCGCGTGTTATAAGCTACAACTACAATGCAAACACCATCTCGTTCAGGGAGAACCGCCCCTGCTTTGGACTTTTCTATAAGCCTTCCGGCGTCAGCGAATGCCGGATCGGTTCCCAGAGCGTAATCTTCGACAAGGATCATGTGGTCATCATTCCGCAGAACGCTTCCTACGCCACCTATCCGAAGCAATTTGGTCGAACGCACATGATTGAATTCACCTGCGCGGACGATTTCGTCTACGATTTCAGCCGGATGTACTGCTACAGGCTTCAAAATCCGATCATTGTCGGCAAGCTGTTTTCCGACGCCGAACGGATCTGGACATTTAAGGAAACCGCTTATTACAACCGCACGCTGTCCGTCACTTACCAAATTTTTGCCGAGCTTGAAAAAAGCGTGAGTCGGCCGTACCTCAACCGGCGGCTTTACGAGCCGCTCCGCCGCGCGCAGGAATACCTGGAGGCAAACTACAGCAATCCCGAGCTGAATGTCTCCGCGCTGGCAGAGATTTCGGAGTTGAGTCCGTCCTACTTCCGCAAGCTTTTCCTGCAGTTTTACAAATGCTCGCCTGGCCGGTATCTGCAGACGATCCGTATGGAGAAGGCGAAGGATCTGCTTTCCTCGGGCAGCTGCACCGTCGGCGAGGTCGCGGAGCTTGTCGGCTACGCCAATATTTATTATTTTTCGAATGCTTTTAAGAAAGCCGTCGGCTGTTCGCCAAGCGAATACGAGGCGCAGATGTAATTTCATGGGGGAAGCCGAGCAACCCCGCCGCCGCGCATCCGATCAATGCGCGGCGGCTTTTTATGCCTCGATGCCGAGCGAGGTTCCGTCAAGCAGCCCCTCAAAGCAGGTTTGGGCATACCGCTCATCCGTCCGGTACCCTTCAATATGCAGAAAGCGGATCCGCTGATAATTGTAGGTGGACAGCGGCCGGTCCAGCGCATCGTCCGTCTGCGCGGATACCAGAATCCCCCGCCTGCTGAATCCCGTGATGATCAGCGTGTGGTAATAATCCCCCTGCGCCGTCCCGCGCCCGTTCAGCCTGCCCAGCTGGATCACATCACCAATCTGCGCCGCGCCCGCCCGGAGCTCGGCTTCCTCCAGAAGCCGCGCAAACGGCCCGATTCCCGTGTTCGATACCAGAAAATTGTGGAGAAATTCCACCCCCGTCCAGGCCGGCGCCCGGTCATCCGGCGACAGGTAATACCACCCGAAGGTCGGCGTGAAATTCATCTGGCAGGTTCCGGCCAGCAGGCATTGGGAAACGAAATTGGTGCAGTTCCCGCCCACCTCCGAAAAATCGTAAAAGAGCGGATTGCGTGCCGGCGCCCAGCGTCTGGCATAGAGCACCGCACGCTCCCGATTGTATTCCCGTGTTTCCATATGCAATCGCCTCCGATTCGTTTTTCCTTATCAATCTATGCAAAAGCGGGTGAATCGGCTCCTCTTTTTTACGAAATTCCCGGGAAATTTTGCCGCCATCTTGCAATTGCCCGCAGAAGATGGTATAATAATGCTATAACTGTCTTTACCGGGAGATCCCAATGAAAATTGCCATTTCCGCCGCCCTTCTGCTGACAGCTCTGCTGACGGCGGCAATCCTTCTTGCGCCCGGGTATGTCCGCTCCCGTCCGCTTCCCCATACGCCGGAGATCCGCCTGTCCCCGTCGGCCGCGCCGGCCGGTGCCGACCGCCGTGCGATCCCCCCATCCGAGCCGGAGGAGGAGCCGCCGCTCATCACAACTGTCACCTTCACCTTTGTCGGCGACTGTATGCTGGCCACCGACCGCGGCGGTGAATACAAGGGCTCCTTCAATGCGCTTGCCAATACGGTGGAGCCGTCCTATTTTCTGGAGAATTTCGCCGATCTCTTTGCGGACGATGACTGGACCGTCGCCAATCTTGAAAATGTCTTCACCGACAATACTTCCCTGCCCGTCCGGAACAAGGGCTACACCCCCGCCTACTGGTACCGCTCCAAAACCGCCAATACCGCCATCCTCACCGAAGGCAGCGTGGAGATCGTATCGCTGGCCAACAATCATGCCACCGATTACGGCAATCGCGGCTTTGCCGATACCTGCGCGGCGCTGGATGAGGCCGGCATTCTCTGGGGCGACAACGATCATATGCTCCTTCTTGAAAAGGAAGGCTTCACCGTCGCCCTGTACGCAACCACCTTCTATTATACCGGCTATGACCGCATCATCGCCCAGAAGCTTGATGAGGTCGAAGCGGATTACAAAATCGTCTATTTTCACGGCGGCACCGAGCGCACCCATGTGCCGGATGCCTGGAAGGCCGCCGGATGCCGCCGCCTGATCGATGCCGGCGCGGATCTTGTAATCGGTCACCATCCCCACGTCCTCCAGCCGATCGAGGTCTATAACGGCAAAACCATCGTCCATTCGCTGGGCAACTTCGTCTTCGGCGGCTCCCGGAGCGAAGAAAACCGCACCATCGTCTACCGGCACCGGCTGACACTCACCGACGGCATTCTCACCGATATCAGCGAGGAAATCATTCCCTGCTATCTCTACAGCGATGCCTACAAGCCGGCCATCATCACCGATGATAACGAAATCGAAGCCGTCCGCGCCTTCCTGCGCGGTGAAAGTGCATCGCCTCTTGTCAAATAATATGAATTCACTTTATCAAAGCTGTACCCTCTGCCCGCGGAAATGCGGCATCGACCGCACAAAATCCACCGGCTTCTGCCATCAGACGGACGAAATCCGGGCCGCGCGCGCCGCGCTCCATTATTGGGAGGAGCCATGCCTCTCCGGAAAAGCCGGATCGGGAACGGTCTTCTTCTGCGGCTGTACCCTCGGATGCGTCTACTGCCAGAACCGGGTCATCTCCGATACCCGCCGCCCGCCAAAAGGCCGGATCATCCCCCCGGAACGGCTGGCCGAAATCTTCATGAAGCTGGAAGCCCAAGGGGCCCTCAATATCAATCTTGTCACCCCGACCATGTTCATTCCCGGCATTATCAAAGCCATCGATCTTGCACGCAGGCGCGGTCTGTCCGTTCCGATCGTCTATAATACCGGCGGTTATGAGCGTCCCGAGTCGCTCGCCCTGCTTGACGGAAAAATCGATATCTATCTGCCCGATTTCAAGTATCTCTCCCCCGCCCTCGCCGCCCGCTATTCCATGGCCGGTGATTATCCCCAAGCGGCATCGGCAGCCATTGAGGAGATGGTCCGCCAGACCGGCGAGGCCGTCTTTGATGAAAACGGCATTATGCGCCGCGGCGTGATCGTCCGCCATCTGCTCCTGCCCGGTCAGCTGGAGGAATCAAGACGGGTGCTGGCGTATCTGTACGGGAAGTATCAAAACCGGATCTGGTACAGCCTCATGAGCCAGTACACACCTGTATCCACGCTGGACACAGCCGCCTATCCTGAGCTTGCCCGCCGCGTGACAACCTATGAATACCGGAAGCTCATCGATTTTGCCAAAGAGCTCGGCATCACAAACGGCTTCATCCAGGACGGCCGATCGGTGGGCGAAAGCTTCATCCCCGCCTTTGACAATCAGGGAATCTGACAAAAAAAGAACTGCCGCACAGCGGCAGTTCTTTTTTGCGCATGGGGTGGATTTACTTGGAGGCCTTGATGTCGTTTTCGTACTTTTCGATCATCTTCTTGAACGTGTGACCCGTACGACTTTCGGGATTTGCCCTTCTTTTCAGCTTCTGCAGATATTTTTCACAGCTTTCGCCGGTGAAAATCTTGATTGCCAGATGCATGGTGCCGTCACCTTCCGGTGTGGCGAAGATCTTATCGATAAAGGTATCTACAAACTCCTTGCTGATCTCGCCGTTGGCACAGTCACGCTCGGCATCCCGAAGCACCTTGCGGATGCGCTCCATATTGCTGCGGAACTCCTCGCTGGATTCCTGCTGTTCCCGAAGCTCGGCAAGCTCCTGTTCGGCGGCTTTTATGTCGGTATTGCACTGTGCTGTCATGGACTTAAAATCAGCGGGGGTAATGCTGTCGAGGGCTACCAGTTCCAACAGTTTGCTCTTCTTTTTCAGAGTCAGTTCGATGGTTGCCTGTGCAGCTTCGATCTTCTTTTCGATGTTGCCATCGCTGGTCATCACACGGTACATCCGCTCGTATTCTTCCAACATTGCGGCAGATGCATCCTTGGTATCACGGAACACCTCAAAGAGTACAGGGATCAGTTCCTTTTCGTAGATAGGAATGGAATCGCAGCTTTCTTTGCCGTTATTGATCTTACCTGAGCATACCCACTTGGAATTCTTGTTGCCTTGACGGTCTACGGAGTCGCGGCGGTAGTAGGGAGTGCCGCAATGGGTACAGAACAGCTTACCGGTCAAGAGATTTGCATGGTTGCAGACACCCTGCCGATTCTTCACATCCTCACTTCTTTTTCGGAGTACGGCGTTGGCCTGCTCCCAAAGTTCTTCGGATACGATAGCCGGTACGATCTCTCCAGTTTCGTCCTTAAACATGACCCATTCCTCCGGAGGGAGGAATTTTTGTTTCTTGGTGAACATGTCCACTACTTTGACCTTGTTGCCTACATAGTAGCCTTTGTACTTGGGATTGGATATCATATTGGACATTGTGGAGTGGGCGATCTTCTTGCCGTTATGAT
>JAZNKS010000031.1:0-43877 GCA_045578725.1 Candidatus Flemingiibacterium sp. | reverse complement strand
CCGGTGATCTTGATGAACTCGGAGTCCTTGCGCAGGGCGTCGATGGTGGGAGCGCCGCAGTAGCCCATGCCGGCGCGCAGACCGCCGACCATCTGGTAGATGGTATCGGCCAGGGTTCCCTTGTAGGGGACGCGGCCTTCAACGCCTTCGGGAACGAGCTTACGGGAATTTTCCTGGAAGTAGCGGTCCTTGGAGCCCTTTTCCATAGCGGCGAGGGAGCCCATGCCGCGGTAAACCTTGAACTGACGGCCCTGATAGATTTCGGTCTGTCCGGGGGATTCCTCGCAGCCTGCAAACAGGGAGCCGATCATGATGACACTCGCACCGGCGGCAATCGCCTTGACGAGGTCGCCCGAATACTTGATACCGCCGTCGGCGATAACCGGGATGCCGTGCTCGGCGGCAACGCAGGCAACGTCATAGATAGCCGTGATCTGGGGAACACCGATACCGGCGACCACGCGGGTGGTGCAGATCGAGCCGGGGCCGATACCGACCTTGATGGCGTCGGCACCTGCCGCAATCAGATCGCGTGCTGCTTCGGCGGTAGCGATGTTGCCGGCGATAACCTGTGCTTCGGGGAAGGCGTTCTTGACCTTCTCGACACAGCTGATGATATTCTTGGAGTGGCCGTGAGCGGAGTCCAGAACGAGGAAGTCCGCACCGACTCCGAGCAGAGCGCCCGCACGGTCCAGAACATCGGCGGTAACACCGATGGCGGCACCGCAGAGGAGGCGGCCGTTCTTATCCTTGGTGGAGTTCGGATACTTGGTAGCCTTTTCGATGTCCTTGATGGTGATCAGACCGCGGAGGATGAAATTCTCGTCCACGATCGGAAGCTTTTCGATCTTGTTCTTGCGGAGGATTTCCTGTGCCTGCGCCAGGGTGGTGCCCACCGGAGCGGTGATCAGGTTTTCCTTGGTCATGACATCGGCGATAGGCATATTGTGATTCTCGAGGAAACGCATATCGCGGTTGGTGATGATGCCGAGCAGGCGGCGATCCTCGGCAACGATCGGCACACCGGAGATTTTATACTTGCCCATCAGCTCGTCCGCCTCGTAAACATAGTTTTCGGGGGAGAGATAGAAGGGATTTACGATAACGCCGTTCTCGGAACGCTTGACACGCTCCACCTCATCGACCTGTTTTTCGATGGGCATATTCTTGTGGATGACGCCGACACCGCCTTCTCTTGCCATGGCGATGGCCAGACGGGATTCGGTGACGGTATCCATCGCGGCGCTCATCATAGGGATGTTCAGCTTGATGGACTTTGTCAGCTGGGTTTCAAGGCTGACCATGTTGGGGGTGACATCGCTCTTCGCGGGGATGAGCAGAACATCATCGAAGGTCAGGCCTTCTTTAAGAAATTTCTCTGCGGAATTGCAGTTGACCATATGAAATCTCCTTTGTGTCAAAAATGGGCGGAATGCTTTATTAATATATTATACCCGATTTGGGGACGAATGTCAAGATAAACTTTTATGAATCTTCCGGGTATTTTGCGTGAAATTCTTGTCGAATCTGCCGCGAGGAAAAATGATCACTGTAATAAACAAAAACGCTAAACGATAAGCAATTCTGATAAAAGTTTGCCCGGGGTCTTGAAAAAGAGGGATGCTCATGCTATAATGAAAGAAAAAATCGGAGGGAAAATCCATGAAATATTGCTGCTGTATCGGCCTTGAGGCGCTGAACCGTCTGGAGATTCTGCACGCTCACGGCTACACCTGCTACGAAACCGGCTTTTCGGCTCTGCAAAAGGCTCCCGAGGAAAAAATCCTCGCCCTGCGCGATAAGGCCGCTGAGCTTGGCATGACCTGTGTATCCCACAACGGTATGTTCCCGGCGGAGGTTCCGCTGCTGCGGGGCCCCGAGGGATATGACGATGTGCGCGCCTATCTTGAGGAAACCTTTGAAAAGGCAAAGCCGCTCGGCTCCCCTGTTGTGGTTCTCGGAAGCGGCAAGGCCCGTGAAATTCCCGAGGGTATGACCAAAGAGGAGGCTTTCGATCGCTTTGCGGCTCTGCTGCGCGATGTTGTTGGCCCGATGGCTGCCGAGCGCGGGATTACCATCGCCATCGAGGAGCTTCGCCGTCAGGAGTGCAACTTCATCAACAACTGCCGTGAGGCGATGGAGCTGATCCGTGCGGTCAACCATCCAAGTATCAAGCTGCTGATCGATTATTTCCATTCGATGCTGGGCGGCGACAAGCTGGAGGAGCTGGCAAGCTATGGGGATGCGATTGCTCATGTTCATATTGCAAGCCCCAAGAATGATCGCCGTTATCCGAACATCAACGATCTGGCGGACTGCCGCGGCTTCTTTGCCGCGCTGAAGAGCGCCGGTTATGACGGCCCGATTTCGCTGGAGGGAAGCGACGGCGGCAATTTCGAGAGTGCGATTGCCGAAGCCATTTCCGTTATGAAGGAAGCCGAAAACGGCTGATTCTGCGTATAAAAAATCCTCTGCCGCAGGCAGAAGATTTTTTATGCTTATTTGCGCTCCCAGACGATCGGCTGGCCTTTTTTATAATTGTTGAGCAGCTCCAGAATGCCGTTTTCCATGACATACACGCGGTCGGCATGGGCGGCGATGGACAGATCGTGCGTTACCATGATGATGGTGACACCGAGCAGCTCCTTCGTTTTGAGCAGAAGATCGAGAACCTCGTCGGCATTGGCGCGGTCGAGGTTGCCGGTCGGCTCATCGGCAAAGACAACGGAGGGACGGTTGATCAGCGCGCGGGCGATGGCGACACGCTGTTGCTGACCGCCGGACAGCTCGCTTGGGAGATGATGGAGTCGGTCGCCGATGTTCAGCGTCTTGACCAGCTTGTTCAGGTTCTCTTCGTAGCTGTAGTCGGGCTTGTTGCACATGACGGTGGGGATCAGGATGTTCTCCAGCGCTGTGAACTGGGGGATCAGATTGTGCTTCTGGAAGATGAAGCCGGTGTAGCTTCCGCGGAATCGGCTGAGATCGTCCGGCGGCATCTCGGTGATGTCATGGCCGCGGATAAAAACGCTTCCGGCATTGGGCACGTCAAGTCCGGCGCAGATCTGAAGCAGGGTGGATTTACCCGAGCCGGATGCGCCGATGATGGCGACGAATTCTTTGTCCTCCACCTTCATGGAGGCGCGGTTGACGGCGGTGACGACCGAGTCGTACTGGCGGTATTGCTTGATAATCGATTCGCAGCTGAGAATGGTTCCCATATCTGTTATTCATCCTTTCATCATGGCGATTTTCAGTCGTCCTCGGACGCCGAGAATTCGCGGGAGTTTTCGGTGGCGGAGAAGCGCTTGAAGAAGCTTCCCAGCGGGAACACCGACGAAATGTAGCCGCAGCCGATGGAGATTGCCAGGCTGGCAATCAGGGCGGGCAGAGGAATTTTGACCCCGAAATAGTAGGATTCGGTGCCGCCGTAGAAGGCGGGCGGGATCCGGGTGACGGCGATCTGGACAAGCTTGATGAGAATCAGGCTCAGCGAGATGCAGGACACAGCCGAGGTGATGGCCAGCGTGATGCCGTTCTGCCGGCAGAGGCGCCGGATCTCGGTTTTGATCGTACCGAGCCAGAGCAGGACCGAAAATTCCTTTTCGCGTTTTTTGACGAAGAGGGTCTGAGAGAAGAACCAGATGAGGGGCGAGATCGCCAGAACCAGGAAGGAGATGGCGATGATCAGCGCGTAGTAATTGAGCGAACGGGTGATGATGCCGTTGGAGATGGTGTGCAGGTCGGTCAGCAGGATCTTTCCGCTGTACAGACCGGTGTATTCGCGGATCCGGTCGAAGGTTTCCTTTGCCTCCTCCATCGTGGTTTCGGCAGGGACATAGATGTCGATCTTTGTGATCTCGGCTCCCTCCTCGGCCGTGAGCTTGCGGTAGACGGATTTGGGGATATAGACCGGCGAGCCGCCGAGGGTGGTCATGCCGTCCACAACCGCGCAGACCTCAAGCTCGACATAATCCTGCACATAGTAGGACAGCTCCTGACGGAGGCGGTTGTTTCCGGAGAGGTTGTAGTCGATTTCCTTCTTGCGGCGGACGAAGCAGCCGACACGGATTTTATCGCCGACCTCATAATCGCAGACCTTTTTGTTGTCGATGTAGTTGGATACCACGGCATAGCCGTCGCCCTCCATCATCTTCATCGGATCACCCTTGATTTTGTAGCCCCAGGGATTGTCAACGAAGGCCTGCATCGCGGATTCATCGGCCAGCACATAGTAAACCGTGTTGGTCGCGCGGAAGCCGGCAAGCTCCGGATCCTCCGGAACCACCAGATTCGAGCCGGGAAGGGTGGCGCCCGCTTCAATCAGCATATTGGAGCGGTAGGAGGCTGCATCGGCTGAGGAGGTGGCGACAACCCGCTCCACGCCCTCAACCTCGGCGAGATCCGGGACGATGTATTCGTCCCAGACACGGCTGTCGGCAAGCTCGGCTGTGAACTGCGGCTTGTAGGAATCGAGCGTGTGCTTGTAGAAGTCGGCCACATAGAAGCCGGTGACGAAGATGGCGGAGAAGCCGACCGCGGTGACGATCATCAGCGCCAGATACTTGCGGAAGCGCCACATCGAGGCAAGCTCATATTTTCTCGGGAAGGAGAGATTGTAGAAATCGAAGGAACGGCGGGGGGAGGATACAAGGTTCGAGTTGTCCTCCGAAACGATCAGCTTGGTCGGAGTCATGCGCGATACCCACCACATGGGGACGCAGACCGAAACAGCGACGATGATGACATTGATGACGAAGATTTTGACCAGAGCCATCGGATCGTAATGGAAGGCAAAGCCGTCATTCCGGTAGATCAGATAAATCACACCGGTGGAGAAGAGCTGGGAGGGAATGAAGGTCACCAGCGAAACAACCATCATCTCCCAGAAGGAGGTTTTGCAGAGCTGGATATAATCCGCTCCGAAGCTCATATAAATACCGTAGGTGAACTTATAATGGTTGACGCGGATACGGTAGATGGAGGTGATCAGCAGGATGGAAACGATCGTCATGATCGCCGCAAAGGCCACATAGCTGACAAGGGAGGTCAGCTGATAGCCGCTGAGCTTGTAGATTTCCGAATAGTTGTATTTGAGTGCCTGTCCCGGCTTCATGTCCTCCTGCAGATAGGGCAGATACCGGTTCTTGAAGCTCTTGAAGGAGAGCTGCATATCCTCACCGATAAAATCGATGTAGACATCGTAGGTGGTTGTGTTGTCGGCATAATGGTAGCGGTCGACAATCCGCACCACATTGTAAATGTGGTCGGTAGCAAAGACAATCAGCTCGTCATTGCGAAGGAAGACCATCTGCGAGTAGTTCAGATCCAGAAAAACGATATCGTAATCGTATTCCTCGTGAACGATTTTCTCGGTGATGACCGTGTTCATGTCGCTGGAAACGGTCAGCATTCCGAAAAAGCATTGGATCAGAAAGAGCGCCGCAAAAAAGCTTGCGTACTGTCCGAGATTGAATCGGACGCTTTTGAAGGCGATCTTTATGTTCTGTCGGAAATCGGTGAAAAGCTCAAACAAAATATCACTTCCGGTTTCTGGATTCGGTCCGGCCGCGTACATACCGGTCCGTCAACACCATTATACAGGAAAAATAATAAGAGAATATGAACAGATGACAAAAATCTGCCCTTTTTTGAAAATTTTTGATGTAGAAATTTCGGTGAAATTTTTGTGCAATATTGACAAATGTAATAGGATGCCCGCCATCTGCGGCCTTCAGATGGGCCACTTGGCATCGCCGACGATGGCTTCGGCGCGGAAATCCTCGGCGCGTGCGGAGGCGGCGCGCAGGATCCGCAGAAGGCATTCGATCTCACCGGCTTCAATCGAACGAGCGTTCTCGATGCCGATCAGGCGAATGCGGATCGGATTGGGAGTTCGGGCAAGGGAAGCCAGCTGACGGCAGAGAGATTCCCAGAATTCGCGGCCGGCGCGGACGAGGGGAAGGGATACCCCGAACACCTGCGCGAGCTTGCGATAGAAGGATAAACGGGTACGGCAGCCCCGAAAATCCACGATATATACTTTTACGGTCTGTCTTTGTACTGCGGTCATGATGGCCTCCTGCATAACATAGAGTGAACGATTGTTCGATGGCATTATTATAGCACAAGCGTTCGCACTTGTCAAGGGGTATTTCGAAATTATTTGCGCATTTTGTTCGGATTTTTTCGGAGCTGTGCAGGAATTTGCAAAAGGGGCTTGCAATCCGTAAAATAATGGTGTATAATATAATATGGATGAAAAATATTCTGAAATGAGGTTGCTTTGCGTGAATGAAATCTACTCCGTCGAGCTTGCGAAGATCATCGACGAATTCGCCCTCGAAAAAGTCTACGTCCCCGAGCATCTTGACAAAATTCTCGTCCACCTGAACGAGGTCAACCGACCCGGACTTCAGCTGGCCGGCTTCTTCGACCACTTTGAAGCCCAGCGGATCCAGATCATCGGCAAGGTCGAATACAAGTATCTCGAATCACTGGATGAAGATGCCCGCCGATCGTCCATCCTGGGCTTTCTGGAAAAGGGACCGGTTTGTGTCATCTTTTCCTCAAGTCTTGAGGTCTTTCCGGAATTTGTTGAGCTTGGCGAATATTTCGAGGTGCCGGTACTTCGCACATCCGACACCACCAGCGGCTTCATGGCCGCGCTGATCGCTTCGCTGAACATCAGCCTTGCGCCCCGCATCACCCGGCACGGTGTGCTGGTCGAGGTCTACGGTGAGGGTATCCTCATCCTCGGCGATTCCGGCGTCGGCAAATCCGAAACCGCCATCGAGCTGGTCAAGCGGGGCCACCGTCTGATCGCCGACGATGCGGTCGAAATCAAGCGGGTTTCCGCCAAGACACTGGTCGGAAGCGCGCCTGAAATTATCCGCCATTACGTTGAACTGCGCGGCATCGGCATTGTGGATGTCCGCCGGATCTTCGGTATGGGAGCTGTCAAGCTGACCGAGAAGATTGACCTGATTATCAATCTCGAGCCGTGGGTGCAGGGCAAGATGTACGATCGGTTCGGCCTCGAAAGCGAAACCACCGAAATTCTGGGAATCAAAATTCCCACCACCACCATCCCCGTCAAGCCCGGCCGGAACCTTGCCATCATCCTTGAAATCGCCGCGATGAACAACCGTCAGAAAAAGATGGGCTACAACACCGCCGTCGAGTTCAACAAGAAGCTCATGGGCCAGATGGGAATCGAAGATGCGGATTGACACCGCAGAAGAAAGGAAAGAATACTTATGACACTCGTACTTATGGCCGCCGGCATGGGAAGCCGGTACGGCGGACTCAAGCAGATCGATCCCGTGACCCCGCATGGGGAATTTATCGTGGATTTCTCCATCTACGATGCGATCAAGGCCGGCTTTGACAAGGTCGTCTTCATCATCAAGGAGGAGAACTACGAAATCTTCCGCGAAACGGTCGGAAGCCGGATCGAGAAATCGGTGAAGGTCGAATATGCCTTCCAGAAGATGGAGGATATTCCCGCGGGCTTTGCCATTCCCGAGGGCCGCACCAAGCCCTGGGGTACCGGTCATGCGGTTCTCTCGGCCGCAGGCGTTGTCAATGAGCCGTTCGCCGTCATCAATTCCGATGACTTCTACGGCCGCGATGCCTTTGTAAAGCTCCACGATTTTCTGGCCTCGGCGAAGGCCGATGATAAGGCCCACTATGCGATGGCCGGCTACATTCTCGAAAATACCATCACCGAAAACGGAAGCGTCGCCCGCGGCATCTGTCAGGTCGAGGACGGCAAGCTCGTGCAGGTTGTCGAGCGCACCAAAATTCAGGAGAATAACGGCCAGACCCAGTTCTGCGAGGACGATGTCTGGACGGATATCGACCGCCGTTCGGTGGTTTCCATGAACTGCTGGGCCTTCACCCCCGAAATCTTTGCCGCGCTTGAGAAGGGCTTCGTGAAATTCCACGAAACGCTGGCCGATCAGCCCAATCCCCAGAAGGCCGAATTCTTCCTGCCGTTCCTTGTTCAGAGCGAGATCGATGCCGGTGCCTGCGATGTATGCGTGCTGGAAACCAGCGCAAAATGGTACGGCGTGACCTACGCTGATGACAAGCCGAAATTTGTCGAATTCATCAAGAGTCAGGTCGAAGCCGGGATTTATCCGGATGGATTGTGGGGATGAAGTCTGTGTGCAAGTTCGTGCACGAATTTGTGCAATAAAATGTAGGTTTATAAGTACGATTCGATTTCGCCCAACTCCCTGGCTGCGCCGAATTTGCGGCGCAGCAGCGGCGGACAGCACGCCTGCGGCGTGCGAATCCGCCGCGCACCTCTGTCGTCCAAACGCCTCGCACAAACCGAGCCGCCGGAGGGGTCAGGGTCCAGGGAGGCGGCGCATCTCTGTAGATCGAACGATTCGCATAGATGAACGCAAAGCGGTACCAACTTCCGAAGGACCCGAAGTCTTCCGGGACGGAATACCTTCATGGGGCTCCTCAAATAATCCCTCTATTAAAGTTCTTTGCGGATGCTTTCAGCAGGTCGCTTGCGACCTGCTCAAGAAAGCGACCGTACCCCTAAATTCCAAACAACATAAGGAGAACAAACAAATGTCAATACTCGTTACCGGCGGTGCCGGATTTATCGGATCGCATACCGTAGTTGAGCTGCTGAATGAGGGCCGCGAGGTCGTCATTGCGGACAATTTCTGCAATTCCAAGCCGGTTGTACTGGACCGGATCCGCGAGATTACCGGGAAGGATTTCAAATTCTACAACGTGGATCTCTGCGACAAGAGCGCGCTGGAGGTTGTCTTCAAATCCGAGAAGATCGAATCCGCGATTCACTTTGCCGGCCTGAAGGCCGTCGGCGAATCCTGCCAGCTGCCCCTTCTGTACTATCAGAACAACCTGATCAGCACGCTGAATCTCTGCGAGCTGATGGCAAAATACAACTGCAAGAACATCGTATTCAGCTCCTCCGCGACCGTTTACGGCAAGCCGGAGAGCGTGCCGATCCGCGAGGATTTCCCGAACTCCGCCACCAATCCCTACGGCGAAACCAAGCTGATGATCGAGCACATCCTGAAGGATCTCTACAAGGCCGATGCCGGGTGGAACACCGCGATCCTGCGCTACTTCAATCCGATCGGCGCACACGCAAGCGGACGGATCGGCGAGGATCCCTCCGGTATCCCGAACAACCTCATGCCCTACATCACGCAGGTTGCCATCGGCAAGCGCGAATGCCTCTCCGTCTTCGGCAACGATTATGCTACCCATGACGGCACGGGCGTGCGCGATTACATCCACGTTGTGGACCTTGCCAAGGCGCATCTGGCCGCCCTCAACTGGCTGGAGAAGAAGCCCGGCCTCGATGTCTTCAACATCGGCACCGGCCACGGCTATTCCGTGCTCGATATTGTCAAGGCCTATGAGCAGGCGACCGGCGTGAAGATCAACTACAAGATCGCACCCCGCCGCCCCGGCGATATCGACGAGTGCTACGCGGATCCCTCCAAGGCCGCCGAGGTGCTCGGCTGGAAGGCACAGTACGAAATTCTTGAAATGTGCCGCGATGCCGCCAACTGGCAGAACAAGAATCCCAACGGCTACGATATCTGAAGCGGATTTCTGAAAGGAAAAACAAATGATTACCAAAGAATTATTCGGCAAAAAGCCCTGCGGATGCCCCGTTGAGGCTTACACGCTCACCAATAAAAACGGAAGCTCGGTCCAGATTCTCTCGATGGGCGGCATCATCCGCAAAATCTGCGTTCCCGATAAGAACGGCGTCCTCGCCGACGTTGTCTGCGGCTTTGATACGGTCGAGGGCTACCTGACGGGCGGCGGCTATCAGGGCGCGCTGATCGGCCGGTACGGCAACCGCATCGGAAAGGGAAAATTCACGCTGAACGGCGTGGATTACCAGCTGGCACTCAATGACGGCGAGAACCATCTCCATGGCGGCATGAAGGGCTTCAATCAGAAGATCTGGGATGTTGTCCCCTTTGAAAAGCCCGATGCCTGCGGCCTGATTCTTACCACCGTCAGCGAGGATGGGGAAGAGAATTATCCCGGCCGGCTGGAAATCAAGGTCACCTATACCTTCAGCGATAAGGACGAGCTTTCGATTCACTATGAGGCCGAAACCGATGCCGACACCATCCTCAACATGACCAATCACGCCTACTTCAATCTGAACGGCTACGATTCCGGCGATATCCTGTCCCACCTGCTGACGATCGATGCCGATGCCATCACCGCGATTGATTCCGGCCTGATTGCCACCGGCGAGAACCGTCCGGTTGAGGGCACGCCCTTCGATTTCCGCACCCCGACCGCTATCGGCGCACGGATCGGCGAGGACGATGAGCAGCTGACCTTCGGCGGCGGCTATGACCACAATTTTGTGCTGAACAACGGCGGCAAGTATGCAAAAATCGCCGAGCTGTACAGCCCCAAGTCCGGCCGGTGCGCCGAGGTTTACACCGATCAGCCCGGCGTGCAGATCTATGCCGGCAATATGATGAACGGCGAGGTTCCCTTCAAGAGGGGAATTCCCCAGCGTCCCCGTCATGCCGTCTGCATGGAAACCCAGCACGCGCCCGATTCCCCCAACCATGACAATTTCCCGTCGGTTGTGCTGAAAAAGGGAGAAAAGTACGATACCATCACGACCTATGCCTTCTCGGTCCGCTGATCGATGAAGCATATTCTGATCGATACGCTGCTTGACAGCCTCAAAACGCTGCCGTTTCTGTTCCTCGTCTATCTGCTCATCGAGCTGATCGAGCACAAGGCGATGGACCGCTTGCGGGCGGCAATCGGCAGCGAGAAGCTGGGCGTGGTCAGCGGAGCCGCGCTGGGACTCTTTCCCCAGTGCGGCTTCTCCGCCGCGGCGGCCAATCTCTATGCCGAAGGTATGATTACCGTCGGCGCGATGCTGGCCGTCTTCCTCTCGACCTCCGATGAAGCGTTCCCGGTTCTGGCGGCCCATCCCGAGGCGGCCGGATGGCTGCTGCCGCTGATCGCCGTTAAGTTTGTCTGGGCTGTCATAGTCGGTTTTGCCGTGAATTTTGTCTGGAAGCGGCTGGCTGGACGGCATCCCGCGGCCGCTTCGCATCCCGAAGCAGAGGAGCATCACGGCCATCCCCGCGGCCATCACCACGGCGAGCATATTCACGAGGCCGGCGAGCACCATCATTGCTCCCACTGCGATTCGTCGGGCGGCATTGTCAAAAACGCGCTCCGGCGGACATTCAGCGTTTTTGTCTTTCTGCTTATCACCGGATTCCTTCTGCATCTGGCCGTCCATGCCATCGGCGAGGAGAAGCTGGCATCCGTTTTGATGACCGACAGCCTTCTTCAGCCGCTTCTGGCGGCGCTGATCGGGCTGATTCCGAACTGTGCGGCCAGCATGGTGCTGACCGAGCTCTTCCTTTCGGGCACCCTCAGCTTTGGATCCCTGACGGCGGGCCTTTCGGCCGGCGCCGGCGTTGGTCTGCTGGTCCTTTTCAACGCGAACCGCAAATTGCGGCAGAATCTCGTCATCCTCGGCATTCTCTATCTCTCGGCCACGCTGATCGGCCTGCTTCTCCAAATTCTCGTTTAAGGAAGAACCATGTTCACCAAATTATCCGAAACCGAAAAGAATTACGAAAAAATCACCGAAGATCTTCAGAATCCCGACATCATGTCGGATCCGGCCGCTTATGCAAGGCTCATGAAGGAGCACAAGCGCTTAACGCCGATCATTGACACCTACCGCGCCTGGAAGGCCGAGTCGGATCGGCTTGCCGAAGCCGAGGAGCTTTTAGCAGACGGCGATCCGGAACTTGCCGAGCTGGCTCAAATGGAACTTTCGGAGGCCAAGGAACGGATTCCCGCGCTTGAAAAGGAGCTTCAGATTCTTCTGCTGCCGCATGATGAGCGGGATGAGCGCAATGTTGTCTTTGAAATCCGCGGCGGCGCGGGCGGTGAGGAAGCGGCTCTTTTTGCCTATGTCCTCTACCGGATGTATACGATGTATGCCGCCTCGGTCGGATGGAAGACCGAGATTCTGAGCCTCAACGAAACCGAGCTCGGCGGCTTCAAGGAGGTGTCCTTCCTCGTCACGGGCGAGGGGGCCTATTCCAGACTGAAATTTGAATCGGGCGTTCACCGTGTCCAGCGCGTGCCGGAAACGGAGGCGCAGGGACGGATCCACACCTCAACCGCGACGGTCGCGGTGCTCCCGGAGGCGGAGGATGTGGAAATTGAATTGAACCCGACCGATCTGATTATCGAAACCTGCAAATCCTCCGGCGCGGGCGGCCAGCACGTCAACAAGACCGAATCGGCCATCCGCCTGATCCACAAGCCGACCGGCATCGTCATCGAATGCCAGGACGAGCGGAGTCAGGGCCGCAACCGCGATAAGGCCATGAAGCTTCTGCGCACCCGCCTCTTTGATATGAAGCAGGCCGAGCAGGACGAAAAAATCGCATCCGAGCGGCGTTCCCAGGTCGGAAGCGGCGACCGGAGCGAGCGGATCCGAACCTACAATTATCCCCAGAGCCGCGTGACCGATCACCGGATCGGGCTGACCCTTCATTCGCTGGAGGGCTTCCTGAACGGCGAGATCGGCGAGATGCTGACCGCCCTCGGCGCGGCGGATACGGCGGCCAAGCTTGCAAACAGCTATTGATATGATGTTGAAAACCGAACTTTACAGGGTGGATGCCGAAAGCGGCGCGATCTTTGCCCGGGCGGGAAGGATCCTGCGCGAGGGTGGACTTGTCGCCTTCCCCACCGAAACCGTATACGGGCTCGGCGCCAATGCACTGGATGCCGATGCCGCAAAGAAAATCTACGCCGCGAAGGGAAGACCCTCCGACAATCCGCTGATCGTGCATATCGCCGATCGGGCCGATGCGCATAAATACGCACATTTAGAGGGAAAGGCTGCCGAGGTCTTCGATAAGCTGGCCGAAGCCTTCTGGCCCGGACCGCTGACGATCGTTCTTCCCAAGCGCGAATGTATTCCCGATACCGTCACCGGCGGTCTTGACAGCGTGGCCATCCGGCTTCCGTCCGATGAAAATGCCAGACGGCTGATTGCGGCCGCAGGCGTTCCCGTCGCAGCCCCCAGCGCCAACCGCTCGGGAAAGCCCAGCCCCACAACGGCGGCTCATGTGATGGAGGATATGGACGGCCGGATCGATATGATCCTCGACGGCGGAAGCTGCACGGTCGGTCTTGAATCCACGATTGTTTCCGTCGCACAGGACGGAGCGCTGACCCTGCTTCGGCCGGGCGGCATTACGCTTGAAATGTTTGAGGCGCTCGGCCTTGAAATTGCGGTGGATCCCGCGGTTCTGCGGGCGCTGGGTGAGGGCGAGAAGCCCCTTGCACCCGGCATGAAATACCGCCACTATGCGCCCGATACCCCGCTTGTGCTGGTGGAGGGAAGCGATGCCGATTTCTATGCCTTTCTTTGCCGCGAGGCGAAGGAAAAGAAGACCGGCGCGCTGATTTTTGATGAGGATATCCCCCACATCCGGGATTTTCCCCTTACCTTCCTCTCGCTCGGAAGCCGTTCGGCCGATGAGGAGGCCCGCAATCTCTTTGCCCGGCTCCGCCAGACGGATGCCTGCGGCTGTGATGTCTTTTATGCCCGCCTGCCCGATCGGGGCGGTCTGGGCCTTGCCGTCTGGAACCGGATCCTCAAAGCCGCCGGTTATCAGACGATTACCCTGAAATAACCTGCGTACCGGACGCGGTGCGCGAAAATTCCGATTAACGAGGTAAGAAATGGCCAAGAAAACCAGCCAGAAAACCGAATTCAAGCCGGCCGAAATCACGAGCCAGCCGATCACCGATACGGTGCGCACCAACTTCATGCCCTATGCGATGTACGTTATCCGCGAGCGCGCGATCCCCGAAATCGACGGCTTCAAGCCGTCCCACCGCAAGCTCCTGTATACGATGTACAAGATGGGACTTCTCTCCGGCCCCCGGACCAAATCCGCCAATGTTGTCGGCCAGACCATGCGCCTGAATCCCCACGGCGATGCGGCGATCTACGAAACGATGGTCCGTCTGACCCGCGACAACGAATCGCTGCTCCATCCTTTCGTGGATTCCAAGGGCAGCTTCGGCAAGCAGTACAGCCGGGATATGGCCTACGCCGCCTCACGTTACACCGAGGTGCGGCTGGAGCCCTTCTGCGCCGAGCTCTTCCGGGGCATCGACAAAAACGCGGTCGATATGACCGACAACTACGATGCCACCATGAAGGAGCCGCTTCTGCTGCCGACCACCTTCCCGAATGTGCTTCTTTCCCCCAACCTCGGTATCGCGGTCGGAATGGCCTCCAATATCTGCTCCTTTAATTTAGCCGAGCTCTGCGACGGAACCATTCAGCTCCTGCGCCGGCCGGATACGCCGCTTGAGCGGATGATGGAGATCATCAAGGCCCCCGATTTTTCGGGCGGCGGCTTCTTAATCTATGACAAGGACAAGATGCGCGAGATCTACCGCACCGGTCACGGAAGCTTTGCCCTCCGCGCCCGCTACACCTACGAAAAGGCGGACAACTGCATCGTTGTCACCCAGATTCCCTATTCCACCTCGATCGAGCTGATTATGAACCGGATCGCCGACCTCTGCAAGGAAGGCAAGCTGAAGGAGATCACCGATTTCCGCGACGAGATCGACCTCTCCGGCTTCAAGCTGGCTATCGATCTGCGCCGCGGCGTGGATCCGGACAAGCTGATGGCCAAGCTTTTCCGGCTGACCCCGCTGGAGGACAATTTCTCCTGCAATTTCAATGTGCTGATCGACGGAACGCCCCGCCAGCTCGGCGTGGTTGAAATCCTGAAGGAATGGATCACCTTCCGCATGGGATGCGTCCGCCGTGAGCTTTCCTTCGAGCTGCGGAAGAAGCAGGACAAGCTCCATCTGCTGATGGGTCTTGGCAAAATTCTGCTCGATATCGACAAGGCGATCGCCATCGTCCGCGAAACGGAGAAGGAAGCCGATGTTGTTCCCAACTTAATGGAGGGCTTCGGTATCGACGAGATCCAGGCCGAATACATTGCCGAGATCAAGCTCCGCAACCTCAACCGCGAATATATCATCAACCGGATCAAGGAGATTGAATCCCTGCAGAAGGAGATTGCCGAGCTGCAGGACAAGATCGGCGATGACATCAAAATCCGCGAGCATATCGCCGCCGAGCTCCGCGATATCAAGAAGAAATACGCCATGCCCCGCCGCACGCAGATCATGGATGCCGGCGAGATTGTCGAAATCGAGGAGGAGGAGCCGGAGGAGAAGATTCCCGTCCGGATCTATCTCACACGCGACGGCTATTTCAAGAAGATCACGCAGGCCTCGCTCCGTGCCAGCATGATGGCCGGCGGCGAGCAGAAACTCAAGGACGGCGATGCAATCATTCTGGAGCAGGATGCCGAAAACAACGACGAGCTGATCTTCTTCGGCGACAAGGCGCAGTGTTATAAGGCGAAGGTGTCCGATTTTGAGCCTCTGAAGGCCTCCCAGCTGGGCGATTATGTCCCGGCCAAGCTGGAATTCGACGAGGGTGAGAAGGTGGCCGCGATGGCCGTCGTCCGCAAATTCGACGATAAGCAGACCATGATGTTCTTCTTTGAAAACGGCAAGGGCGTGCGTGTCCCGATCTCCGCCTATGCGACCAAGACCAACCGCCGCAAGCTGACGGGCGCGTATTCCGATGCCTCGCCGCTGGTGGCCGCCATCTACAATAACGGCGAGCCGGCAAGGGTTCTGCTGGTCAACGATCAGCATCGGGCGATTGCCGTGTCCAGCGATCTGATCCCCGTCAAAACAACCCGCTCCTCCGGCGGTGTTCAGCTCATCAATCTGAAGAAGGGTACGGTTCTGGCCTCGGCCATGGTCGGCTATGAGGATAAGATCCGCAGCCCCGAAAAATACAACAAGATCAAGCTCCCGGCAACGCCGCAGCTGCTGGATGAATTCGACATCGATAAGATGCAGATCACGTTTGAATAATACCGAAAACGGTGCGCGGGGGATCCGGATGACGGACTTTTCCGCGCACGGTTTGTAGGTGCAGAACGCGGAAAAAAGCAAAAAACGAACAGTTTTCTTCCTATTATATATATACGGTACACAGCACGCTTCGCGCGGATCGATCGCCGCGCGGGGAATACCGAGAATTGAGTGGTACACAGAATGAAACAAATCCGAAATTATCCCGTCCTCACCGTCACGCGCAAGGCGCAGGCGGCCATTGAGGCGGGCCATCCCTGGGTCTACGATGCGGAGATCCGCACGCCGGACGGCTTTGCCGTCGAAAACGGCGGGCTTGTGGACGTGGCATCCGATAAGGGCCGGTATCTCGGCACCGGCTTTTTCAGCGAGCATTCCAAAATCCGCGTCCGGCTGATCTCGCGCAACGCCAATGACAGCTTCGACGACAATTTCTGGCGCCGCCGGCTTGTCTGGGCCTGGAATTACCGCAAGGCGGTGATGGGACCGGAGCTCCTTTCGGAGGGCGGCTGCTGCCGGATTCTCTTTGGCGAGGCCGATCATTTTCCGGGCCTGACCGTTGATCTCTTCGGCGATCTGCTGGTCGCGCAGACGCTGTCGGTCGGAACCGAAAAGATCAAGGATCGGCTGTTTGTTATGCTGGCAGAGATTTTAGCCGCCGACGGCCTGAAGATCCGGGGCCTGTATGAGCGAAACGATGCGCCGATCCGCGCCCTGGAGGGAATGGAGCAGGGAAAGGGCTGGTCCGAAGCCATCCCGCATACCGGTGAGCCGATCACCGAAATTATCGAAAATTCCATCCACTACACGGTGGATGTGGAGAACGGCCAGAAGACCGGCTTCTTCCTCGATCAGAAATGCAATCGCCGGCGGGTGGCCGAGCTGGCGCGCGGCCGGAGGGTGCTGGACTGCTTCACCCACACCGGATCGTTTGCGTTGAACGCGGCATTCGGCGGCGCCGATCATGTAACAGCGGTGGATGTATCCGCATCGGCCATCGAAATGGCCCGCGCCAACGCCGTCCGTAACGGTCTTGACGGGCGGATGGATTTTGTCACGGCCGATGTCTTTGAGCTGCTTCCGAAGCTGGAGGCTGAGGGACGCGGCGATTACGATTTCATCATCCTGGATCCGCCGGCCTTTACCAAATCGCGCAAGACGGTGGATGCCGCCTACCGCGGCTACAAGGAAATCAACTACCGCGCGATGAAGCTGCTTCCCCGCGGCGGACTCTTTGCGACCTGCTCCTGCTCGCATTTTATGGAAAACGAGCGGTTTGTGCGGATGCTTCATGCGGCGGCCGCCGATGCAAAGGTTGAGCTTCGTCAGATCGAAGCACGCCAGCAGGCGCCCGATCATCCGATTCTCTGGGGTGTGCCGGAAACCGATTATCTGAAATTCTACCTGTTTCAGGTTGTATAAAGGAGAGTGGCTATGATGAAATCCGTTCTTGAATTCGGTGCGGCCGGCGATGGTGTCCGGGATGATTATGCGGCCTTTCAGGCGGCGCTTGACAGCGGCGCGGCAGAAATTCATATCCCGCAGGGCGTCTATCCCATATCCGGGACGCTGAAGGTTCCCTCGGGCGTTGCGATTCTCGCCGATCCGACGGCGAAGATTGTCATGAAGAGCACAGCCCGGCGGCATCGGGGCGAATTCCTTCTTACAAACGCCGATCCCCTCGGCGGGAACCGCGATATCACGATCATCGGCGGCATCTGGGACGGTAACAATCAGGCGCCCGAAAATGCCAAGCCGGAGCTGTTCGACGAAGATGGCTATTCCGGTGCGCTTCTCAATTTTGTTGGTGTCAACGGGCTGATTCTGCGGGATATGGTGCTCGCCAATTCCGTCACCTACTATGTCCGGATGGCCCGCCTGCACCGCTTTGTCATCGAAAATATCAGCTTTCTGTCCGATAAGCCCGGCCATAATCAGGATGGGCTTCACTTCGGCGGCGATGTAAAGCACGGCACGGTGAAAAACATCCGCGCCCTTTCCGACGGTCAGACCAATGATGACATGATCGCACTCAATGCGGATGACAGCATTGTCCGGGTCGAAAACCGGGATCTGGTCCGGGATGCGATTGAGGATATTACCTTTGAAAATATCTTCGCATCCAACTGCCACACGATCATCCGGATGCTGAGCGTAACAGCTCCGATCCGGAACATCCGCATCCGCCATGTCTGGGGCGGCTTCCGGTGCTATGCCATCAATGCCGATGCGGCGCGCTACTGCAGAACGCCCCTCTTTGCGGAGACGGATTACCCGGATGGAGTCGGGGCGATACAGGATGTGGTGATCGAGGATTTCACCTGCAGCACCACGCTTGCAAAGCCGATGAGCGAGGCGGCCATTGCGGTGGAATCGCAGATGAGCGGCTTTGCGATCCGCGCCTTCCGCTATCGGGATGACAGCGGAAGATGTCCGGCTCTGATGGTGCGCAATCTCTGCGATATGCGCATCGAAGCGGATGGGGCGGGGTATTCCGTCAGGGAAAAGTCCGATACGGTCACGCTGGATAATTTCAGAGAACTGCAGATCAGCCGCCGATCCGAAAAACAGGAATCAAGTGCCGGTTTCCGGCAATAAGGAGGAAAATATTATGGATATCAAGCTCTGGGAAGGGAAGATCCCCTATCGGAATTCCGAGGCGGACACGCCGAACGCAATGACGACCTACTTCGTCGATACCGACAGGCCGCTGCCGTGCATCGTGGTACTGCCGGGCGGCGGATACAGTCATCGCGCCGCGCATGAGGGCGAGCCGGTGGCTCAGCATTTCAACGGCCGCGGAATGCACGCGGTGGTTGTTCATTACCGTGTCGCGCCGAATCGCCATCCGGCACCGCTCGCCGATGCCCAGCGGGCGATCAAGCTCCTGCGCGCCAACGCCGAGGCATGGAAGATCGATCCCGACAAAATCGTGACGCTCGGCTTCTCAGCCGGCGGCCATCTCTGCGCATCCACCCTCACGCTGGATAACGTGCCTGCCGAGGGCGAGGGCGATGCGGTCGATGCGATGGATCACCGTCCGAACGGCGGTATCCTCTGCTATCCGGTCATCTCGGTTAAGAATGATTTCGGTCACTGCGGAAGCGGACGGAATCTGCTAGGCGAATATTACGAATATACGAAGGATTATTTCTCGCTCCAGAATCATGTTGTCGATTCGACGCCGAAGGCCTTTCTCTGGCATACATCGGATGACGGGGCGGTCAACGTGAAGAATTCGCTGTATTTTGCCGCCGGGCTCCGCGATCACGGCATTCCGTTTGAGATGCACATCTATCCGAGCGGACGGCACGGACTTGGCCTCGCGCCGGATTATCCGGACATCCGCCAGTGGGCCGATCAGGCCGCCGATTGGGTCTGGCGCAACATCTGACCCGCCAACGTACATACGCAAAAAATCCCACCCGCCGATTGGCGGGTGGGATTTTTTTGGGTGAGATTTGTCCGCTCCGGCGATGCCGGTCGGGACGGTTTAAGTGCTTTTGTTAACGGCCTGCGTAGAAGATGGTCTGATGACCGCGGATCTTATCGTAGGTTCCGTCCGGATTTTTGGCCAGCGAATAATCGTTGCCCTTCTGGAAGGAAGCCTCAACCTTGTAGGAGCAGAAGTACTGATAATCGGTCGGTACATTCCGAACACCCTCGCAGAGGACTTCGCGCGCGGCGCGGAGCGCTTCTTCGGTCGGTGTAAACTGCTCCAGCTTGCTGGCAGGGGAGAACTGGTAGATTACTCTTCCGCTTGACAGGGTGTGCGACTGGAAGATAACACCCGATACGCTGTTCGGGAATTGCTTGTCTTCGACCCGGTTGCGGATGCAGTTGGCTACCGCAAGCATCTCCCAGTATTTGAGCTCGGGATCATCGAACCAGTACAGATTCTGACCGTTGCCCATGACCTCCAGCTGGATGACGGTCGCACACATCCGGATTTCATAATCGGTGACGGTGAACTTCGGCTTGTCAAGCACATAATCGAAGCGCTTGAAGAGCTTGTCCACCAGAAGGTTCGACTTCGGTGCGCTCTGCTTGACAGGGGCCGCCGTTGTTTCGGGAGCCGCGGTCGTTTCCGGGGCCTGGGGCGGGACCGGAGCGTATGTGGGTTCCGGTGCCTTGGTTGTTTCGGGTGCCTTTGTGGTTTCCGGTTCCTTCGCGGCTTCCGGCGGCTTTACGGTTTCGGGAGCCGGGATGATTTCGGGAGCCGTCACGGTTTCGGCGGGTGCGGTGGTTTCCGGAGGCTTGGGGAGCTCGGGCGCCTTGGTGGTTTCCGGCGCGCTGACCTTGAGGGCTTCGGCGGTGGTCACCGGTGCGGGTTCCTCCTCGGGGGAGGGAAGGGAAGTGTCCGGCGCGGCCGTTATGTAATCGTCGAACAGATCCGATCGGTCGGTGACCGGTGCTTCGATCCGGATCGGCTCGCGCTCGGGTGCACCGGTCAGCGCCGGTTCCGATTCGCTCTGCCGGGGGCCGGCCGCGATCACGCAGGTGACGAAGCCTCCGAACATGGCAAGGGAAACGGCCGTGACCACCGTCTGCTTCAGCGGAATCGCTTCGGCGATGCGGGCCAGCCAGCCTTTGCCGTCAGGTTTTTTGGGTAGGTTTGATAACATAAAATTGCTTCCTTTCGTTGCGGCTTCCTCGCAGGGCATGGAACAGAAGATTGTTTGCTCCGGCGGAAGTCAGGCATCAGACGGGATTTTGTATTTCGCGCAATTTCATAGATCATTCTATGCGGCGATGCAGAGATTTATTCCTGCGCCATCGGATAAGGCAGCGGCAAATCCGATCGCTGAACCAGGGCCCGGTGACGCTTCGGTCGTCATCCCCCGCGGTTTCACGGGTTGGGCATAGGTATCCTGTCTGTTCGATAGCCTATATATTATACCTCAAAACCCGACGGATTGCAAGAGCTTTTGGTAAAATTGTCGGTTTGCTGTAAAGGTTATTCAAAATTCGGACGGGAATATGCAGTTCTGACAAGAATTTTCCAGAAAAATTGCCACATAAACCCAAAATAAGAGTAATATTCATTTTTGACGTCATATTCATTCATGCATAAACGCATACGGGAACGGGAATTACCGTTTGTTCCCGGTTGGAATGTTGCACATAATATCACCGCAAATCGTATGCAAAAGTATACACATACGCCAGAATATCGGAATCGGACGGAAGATGCTTGACATTTTGCAGATTTGTGGTATAATATAATCACATGAACAACTATTCACATGAGAGGTGAAAACGTGTCTGTTATCGAAAACTCCCCCTGTAAAGAGCATGAGGAGCTGGTAAAGGACCTGACCCAGACCCTGCCAGATGAGGAGAGCATGGAGGATCTGGCCGAGCTGTTCAAGGTGTTCGGCGACAGCACCCGGATCAAGATTCTGTACGTTCTGCATGAAGGGGAGCTCTGCGTCTGCGATATCGCCGCCGTGCTCGGCATGACCCAATCGGCGATCTCCCATCAGCTTCGCGTACTTCGGCAGACCCGGCTTGTGCGTACCCGGCGATGTGGGAAGACGGTCTATTATTCGCTGGCCGACGATCATGTCAAAACCATCATTTCAATGGGGATCGAGCATCTGGATGAATGATGCCCGCCCAAAAGGAGTTATCTGAGGAGTTATCTTATGAAGAAAACCTACAAGCTTACCGAGCTTGACTGCGCCAACTGCGCGGCCAAAATGGAACGGAAAATCAAAGTGCTGGACGGCGTTCTCGATGCTTCTGTCAGCTTTATGACCCAGCGGCTTATGCTGGAAACCGAGGCTGAGGATCAGACAGCGATTCTGGATGCCGCCGAAAAGATCATCAAAAAGATCGAGCCTGACTGCCGGATTGTTCGCTGACATGACACGAAAGCAGAAACGCTCCCTTATTAAGATCCTCGCCGCCGCCGTCCTCTTTGCCGCAGGCATCCTGTGCAGGCCGTGGCCGGTTGTGTCGGCGGCCCTCTTTCTTGGCGCCTGGCTTCTGTCGGGGCTGGATATCCTGGTGCGCGCGCTGAAGGGCATTGTGCACGGCGAGCTGCTGGACGAGAATTTTCTCATGTCCGCCGCCTCGATGGGCGCGCTGATCCTCGGCGATTTTTCGGAGGGTGTGGCCGTCATGCTCTTCTACCGGGTCGGCGAGCTGTTTGAATCGGTGGCCGTCGATCGCTCCCGCCGCTCGATCACCTCAATGATGGAGCTGAAGGCGGATGAGGCCCATGTACTGCGGGACGGCGAAATCCTCACCGTCGATCCCGAAGAAGCGGCGGTCGGCGAGATTCTCGTTATCCGCCCCGGCGAAAAGATTCCGCTGGACGGCGTGGTGATCGAGGGTGTGAGCGAGATCAATACCGCCGCGCTGACCGGTGAGAGCCTGCCAAGGCGTATTTCGCCCGGTGATGAGCTTCTCTCCGGCTGTGTCAACGGCGAAGGCCTTCTGAAAATGCGAGTCACGAAGGCGGCCCACGAATCCACCGTCGCCCGGATTCTGGAGCTGGTGGAGAATTCCGCCGCCCGCAAATCAAAGAGCGAGGCCTTTATCACGAAATTCGCGCGGGTCTACACGCCGACGGTGGTGGGACTTGCTCTGGCGATCGCTGTGATCCCGCCCATTCTGTCCGGCTTTACCGGATGGGGCGGCTGGATCCACAGGGGCCTGACTTTCCTTGTTATCTCCTGCCCCTGTGCGCTGGTTATCTCGGTGCCGCTCAGCTTTTTCGGCGGCATCGGCGCGGCATCCCGGCTCGGAATCCTCGTCAAGGGCGGCAGTTATCTGGAGGCTCTTGCCGCTGCGGACTGCGTGGTTCTCGATAAAACCGGCACGCTGACGCGCGGCAGCTTTTCGGTGCGGGAGCTGCGGCCGAATATGATCGGCGAGGATGAGCTGCTGGTGCTGGCCGCCAAATGCGAGGCCGCGAGCACCCATCCCATCGCCCGCTCGATTCTGGATGCGTACCGGGAGCGCTTCGGCGGTGAGCCGGATCTGTCCGATGTCCGCTCCGTCACCGAGGTGGCCGGAAACGGCGTGTCCTGTATGCTGGCAAAGGAAACGGTGGCCGCCGGCAACCGGAGGCTGATGAAAACCCTCGGCGTGCCCTGCGACACACCCGACTGTCCCGGAACGGTGGTTCATGTCGCCGCGACCTTCGGCCAGTCCGAGGAGGGGCGGCCGACCGGCAAACGGTATCTCGGCTGTATCCTCATTGCCGATGAAATCAAGCCCACCGCGCCCTCTGCCATCGCACGGCTGAAGGCGGCGGGCATCCGCAAAACGGTCATGCTGACCGGCGATACGGAGCGCACAGCGGCCGCTGTGGCCGCCGAGGTCGGTGTGGATGAATACCGGGCCGAGCTGCTTCCCGACGGCAAGGTGGCCGCTGTGGAGGCTCTGATCGCCGAGGGGAAGGGCAAGGTTGCCTTTGTCGGCGATGGCATCAACGATGCGCCGGTGCTCTCGCTGGCGGATATCGGCATCGCTATGGGCGGAATCGGCTCCGATGCCGCGATCGAAGCGGCCGATGCGGTGCTGATGGATGACGATCCGGCGAAAATCGCCGATGCGATTGCCATCGCACGCCGCTCGGTGCGGATCTCGCGGCAGAATATCGTCTTTGCGCTGAGCGTCAAGGCGCTGATCCTGCTGCTCGGTGCCTTCGGCTATGCGGGAATGTGGCTGGCCGTCTTTGCGGACGTCGGTGTCAGCGTGATCGCCATCCTCAATGCTATGCGCTGTCTTCGCACGAAGACGGAATAAGAAAGGAGAAGGAATATGACCTGTCCCTGGTGTCAGAAGGAAATGGAGAAGGGCCTGATTCAGAGCCCTCATGAAATCGCCTGGCTGCCCGGCGAAAAGCGGCGCTTTTTCTCGACCCGTGCCGAATTCAATGACGGCGCCGTCACGCTCTCCCGCTTCTCGGCCCTGCGCGGCTCGGCTGTCCGGGCCTGGCTCTGCCGGGATTGCGGCAAGGTTATCATCGATACCGATTACCGGTCGGATTTCAATGTCGGATAAATTCAGATTCCTGCTTCGGCGCTCCTTTTGCGGGGGCGCCGAAGTTGTGTTTTCTCTCACGGGAATTGTGCTTTCCGACACAAAGGGGCCGCTTCGCTTGACAGTAAAGGACGGGATGTGATAGAATAAAGGTAATCAATACCTGCCAAAAGGAGAATTGCACCATGAAAAAACAGATCACGGCACTTTGTCTTTTCTGCGCCATGCTGGCCTCCTCCTGCGGCGGCGAAGCGCCGCTTGACACCACCGCCGCGCCCGAATCGCAGGATACTACCGCCGAGCTGCCCGCCGATCCGGCCGGTATCGAAAAAGCCGATTTCGGCGGTGCGAAATTCAACATTTTCTCGCCGGTCTGGGGGCTGTATCAGCATTATTTCTTTGCAGAGGAGGAAACCGGCGACATCATGAACGATGCCCTCTATGACCGCGACCGGAGGGTCGAGGAGCATCTGAATGTGGATATCACCTATCAGCATGAGGGAACAACAGATGATGTTGTCAAAAAGGTACGCGAGGTGGTCATGGCTGACGATGACATCTATCAGCTGGTACTGACGCATTGCATCTCCGGCGTTGCCGAGATGGTCACCAGCCAGTATCTGTACGATTTCAACGAGTTTGAGGAAATCAA
Source organism: Candidatus Flemingiibacterium sp. (assembly GCA_045578725.1). GTDB lineage: Bacteria > Bacillota > Clostridia > Oscillospirales > CAG-272 > Flemingiibacterium. Next base: position 19,213 of record JAZNKS010000031.1, on the reverse strand, counting down.
TTTATCGGCGGATTGGTGGAATCACAACGCCAACGAACGTCTGTCTGTAGGCGGAAGGCAGTATTATGCGATTTCCGACTACATGATTGCGGATCCCAACGGTATTCTGTTCAATAAGGATATGCTCAACGAACTGAAGCTGGAGAATCCTTATGATATTGTCCGGAGCGGCAAGTGGACGATCGATAAGATGATGGAGATGGCCAAGAAGGCTACGCGCGATCTGGACGGCAACTCCAAGTATGACGAGAAGGACCAGTACGGCTATTCCATGCCGGACGGCTGGAACTTCAACAGCTATTATTATTCCAGCGATATCTTCCTGCTGGACAAGAATGAAGACGGTGAGTTCTATCTGGCAGTTGGCGGAGACCGTACGATTACGCTGATGGAAAAGATGCACGCTCTTCTGGATTCTCCCGATTCCTATATCTACCCGAGCAGTGCGAAGGATGAAACCAAGCTGACCATTGACAGCGGACGGTGCTTATTCTTTGAAACGCCGCTGAATCAGCTGCTTCTGTACCGGAATACCCAAACGGATTTTGGTATTCTTCCGTTCCCGAAGCTGGATGAAGCACAGGAGAACTACACCAACAATGACTGGTCCGGTCTGATGTGCGTGCCGATTACGGCAAGAGAAACAGAGATGATTGCGAAGGCTGTCGAGCTGCTCGGCTATTATGGCTCGATCATCACAAAGCCGGTTTACTTCGACTATGTACTCGGCGAAAAGCTCTCCCGCGACGAAGATTCCAAGGAGATGCTGAATCTCATCTTTGATAATATCGTTTTTGATGCCGGCATGAACTATTTCGGCTTCAACGGCTCGGTTCAGCCGCTCTTCAACGCGGTGCACCGTCACATTTATGCCAACAATACGGCGGACTTTGCTTCCTACTATGCTACATATGAAGCAGGAGCCAACGAAACCATCGAGGAATTCAACGAAATTGTCCGGGGATGGGGCGACGAATAATCCGTGCAGGAAAATTCGCAATTTCTCTTGACAAAATGCGGATTGTGTGCTATACTGTCTGTATAGGCTGTGACGGGAAGGAGTATCGCTCCGAAGACGTTCAGAGAGCCGCCGGTCGGTGCGAGGCGGTTGTCGGATGAGCAGGAAGTAGTCCCCGAGCCGCTGATACGAAAGGCCTGCGGGCTGAGTAATTGATGCCGCGATTCGCGCGTTACGGCGAAAGGAAGTCATCGCTTCCGCTGAGTGAAAAAACAGGTGGTACCGCGTAAATTTACGCCCTGACGGTTTTCCGTCAGGGCGTTTTTTGTTTTGCTCCGGCGTTCTTGTAGCGGCGAAAGAGCGAAGTGAATTTCGCAGCGCGCCACTGTCGCTCGAACGATTTTCGCTGTTCGGTCGTTGGGGCAGGGGCCCCGACTACTTCCGTCGCCAACGCACAAACTAACGCATCGCACAAACCCTCTCCCGGCCGGAACCGCCGGCTTCCGGGGCGGTACAACTCCATGGGGATCCGGATATATCCCCCCTGTTAAAGTCTTTTGCGGAGCTTTTCTTCAGAAAAGCGACCGTTCCCCTATACAAACAACCACGAAAGGACAAACAACAATGAACACCGAAATCAATCTGCCCAAAAACTATGCGCCCCGTGAATTCGAGGACCGCATTTATCAGAACTGGTGCGACAAGGGCTATTTCACGCCCGAGCGCGATCCCGAAAAGAAGCCCTTCACCATTGTCATTCCGCCCCCCAATGTTACCGGCCAGCTTCACATGGGCCACGCGCTCGATGAAACGCTGCAGGACATTCTGATCCGCTACAAGCGGATGCAGGGCTTTGCCGCTCTGTGGGTCCCCGGCACCGACCATGCGGGCATTGCGACCCAGATCAAGGTCGAGGAGAAGCTCCGTGTCGATGAGGGCCTGACCCGCTACGATCTCGGCCGCGAGAAGTTCCTTGAGCGTGTCTGGGACTGGAAGCATCAGTACGGCAGCCGCATCATCAGCCAGTTAAAGAAGCTGGGCTCCTCCTGCGACTGGACGAGAGAGCGCTTCACGATGGACGAGGGCTGCTCCAAGGCCGTCAAGGAGGTCTTCGTCAATCTGTATGACAAGGGCCTGATTTACCGCGGCAACCGCATCATCAACTGGTGTCCGCACTGCATGACCGCGCTGTCCGATGCCGAGGTTGAATACGGCGAGCAGGCCGGCCATTTCAGGCACATCCGCTATCCGTTTGCCGACGGCTCCGGCGAGGTTATCATCGCCACCACCCGTCCCGAAACCCTGCTCGGCGATACCGCCGTTGCGGTCAATCCCGAGGACGAGCGCTACACGGCACTGGTTGGCAAGAAGCTGATTCTGCCGCTGGTCAACCGCGAAATTCCGCTGATCGCCGATTCCTATGTTGACAAGGAATTCGGTACCGGCTGTGTCAAGATCACCCCCGCCCATGACCCGAATGACTTTGAGGTCGGTCAGCGCCACAATCTGGAGCAGATTCTCGTCATGAACGGCGACGGCACCATCAATGCCGCCGGCGGCAAATACGAGGGCATGGACCGCTACGATGCCCGCAAGGCGATCGTCGCCGATCTGGAGGCCGGCGGATACCTTGTCAAGGTCGAAGCCCACGCCCATAACGTCGGCACCTGCTACCGCTGTCACAATACCGTCGAGCCGATGACCTCCAACCAGTGGTTTGTCAGGATGGGCCCGCTCGCCGAGCCGGCTCTCGCCTGCGTCAAGGACGGTGATACGCAGTTCGTTCCCGAGCGCTTCACCAAGACCTACACCAACTGGATGGAAAACGTCCGCGACTGGTGCATCTCCCGTCAGCTCTGGTGGGGCCACCGGATTCCCGCCTACTACTGCGACAAGTGCGGCGAGATGATTGTATCCAAGACCGATGTTCATACCTGCCCCAAGTGCGGCACCGCGATGCGCCAGGAGGAGGATGTCCTCGATACCTGGTTCAGCTCCGCCCTGTGGCCCTTCTCCACGCTCGGCTGGCCCGAAAAGACCGAGGATCTTGAATACTTCTATCCCACCAGCGTTCTGGTTACCGGCTATGACATCATCTTCTTCTGGGTCGCCAGAATGATCTTCTCCGCGCTGGAGCATACCGGCAAGGCGCCCTTTGAGCACGTCTTCATCCACGGCCTCGTCCGTGACGAGCTGGGCCGCAAGATGTCCAAGTCCCTCGGAAACGGCGTTGACCCGCTGGAGATCATCGAAAACTACGGCGCGGATGCCCTCCGTTATGCGCTGGTTACCGGCAACGCGCCCGGCAACGATATGCGCTACTCCGACAAGAAGGTCGAGGCCGCCCGCAACTTCGCCAACAAGCTGTGGAATGCTTCCCGTTTTGCGCTCATGAATCTGACCATCACCGAATGCCGTCTCCCCGATGCAGCTGAACTGAAGCTGGAGGACAAGTGGATTCTCTCCAAGCTGAATACGCTGATCGGCGAGGTCACCGCTAATCTTGATAAGTTTGAGCTGGGCGTTGCGCTGGCCAAGATCTACGATTTCGTCTGGGATATCCTCTGCGACTGGTACATCGAGCTCATCAAGCCGCGCCTGAACGAGGGCGATCTCACCGCGCAGAACGTTCTCTGCTATGCGCTGAGTGAAACGCTCAAGCTCCTCCATCCCTTCATGCCCTTCATCACCGAGGAGATCTATCAGGCTCTGCCGCACGATGCCGAGTCGATCATGATCGCAAAGTATCCGTCCTATTCGGATGCGCTGGCATTCCCGGCTGAGGAGGAGCGGATGGCCGCCCTGATCGATGCCATTTCGTCGATCCGTGCCCGCCGTCAGGAGATGAACGTTCCGCCGTCAAAGAAGGCGAGTGTCATCATCGCTACCGAGGCGGACGATATCTACAATGCCGACACCGCGCATTTCTTCACTAAGCTGGCCTCGGCCTCCGAGGTGACCGTCAAGGCTTCCTACGCCGACGAGAACGCCGTCCAGATCATCGCACCCCGCGCGACGGTCTTCATCCCGCTGGGCGAGCTGATCGACTTCGAGAAGGAGCGTGCGCGCCTCACAAAGGAAAAGGAAAAGTGCCTGTCCGAGATCGACCGCGTGACGGGTAAGCTGGCCAATGAGGGCTTTGTTGCCAAGGCTCCGGCCCAGCTGATCGAATCCGAGAAGGCAAAGAAGGTCAAGCTGGAAGAACAGCTGGCTGCCGTTGAGGAAGCTATCGCCAAGCTCGGCTGAGTGCGCTTCAAGAAAGGAATTTCTGTTATGACACACACACGATGGATTTCCGCTGTCCTGCTGGCCGCCATGCTGACGCTGACGGCCTGCGGCGGATCGTCCCAAGGGAAGGATACGGCGGGCGATACCACGCCTGCGGATTCGTCCTCCGGCTATACGGATGCCGGGGAGAAGGGGTATCCCTACGAAACGCTCGATCTGGGCGGCGATACGATCACGATTCTCAATGTTCCCGTTGACGTATGGGAAACCAAGTCCGATCTTGATTTTGAAACGATGACCGGCGAAACGCTGGACGATGCGATTTTCACCCGGAACCGCAATCTGGAGGAAGAATTCCATTTCACGCTGGAGGTTGTCAATCACGGCGGCTATGACGGCGAACCGCGGATCAACGATGAAATCCGGTTGGATGTGACTTCCGGCGAAGGCGCGTACGATGCGGCCTATGCGTTCGGCAAAACGATCAGCGGCCTCATCACCGAGGGGCATCTGTTGAATCTGCTGGAGCTGGATGAGCTCCATCTGAACGAGCCCTGGTGGACCCAGACCACGGTAAAGGAATCGATCATCGGCGACAACGATTTCTGCTTCTTTGCCCACTCAGGTCTGTCGCTGACAGCGCTGGGCCTCACCTGGTGCCTCTATTTCAACGAGGATATGGCCGCTGATCTGAAGCTGGAGATGCCCTATGATCTTGTCCGCGAGGGCAAGTGGACGCTGGATGCCTTCCGTACCTACACCAAGGCGGCCGCCGATCTCAACGGAGATGACAGCTTTGCGTTCAAGGACGGCGGCAATGCCGTCTACGGCTTCACGTCCTATTACAACTGCTCGCTGAGCCAGATCGTCGGCGCAGGCGGTGTCTTCTGCGAGAAGAACAAGGAGGGAATTCCGGAGCTTCGCGTGGAAGAGGAGAAATTCCACAACATCCTGGAAGCGCTGGGCACCTTCTACGGTACCGAGGGCGAATGTTATCCGTCCTGGACCGCGACGGCGACCGATGCGGATCACTATTTCCGGATGTTCCGTGAGGAGCGTGCGCTCTTCCTCGGCGCGGAGGTCAAGGCCTCCGACGGCTTCCGCGATGTGGAATTCACCTTCGGCATTGTCCCCAATCCCAAGCTGAACGAGGCACAGGATGCCTATCATTCCTGGACGATCTACAGCGCGCCGGTTCTGACGATTCCCGCTACCTCGAAGAATCCGGAGAAGACGGCGGCGGTTCTGGATGTGCTGTCCTACTACAGCTACCGCGATATTCTGCCGATCTACTATGGCGAAACCGTTTCGCAGAAGGGTCTGCGCAACGAGGAGTCTATCGAGATGCTGGGCATCATCTGCGATACGATCAAGTTTGATTCCAGCCTGTCCTACGGCTGGACGACCGATATGGCCGAGGCACTCCGCGATGCTCTCTGGCGCGGCGAAACGGCTGTGCAATCGATCATCGCCGGCAATGTTACCTATTGCAATACGCTGATCGATCAGATGATGGACGAGCTTCTCGGCTGATAAACGAAAAAATACGCAAAAACCGTCCCCGATACCGGGGACGGTTTTTTGTGTGCGGTATGCCGTCAGCTTAAATGCAAGCCCCCCTGTGCTCCTTTCTTAAAACTTTCCGCTTTCCATCGATTTCAGAATCCGCGAAAGATTCGAGCGAACCTGATCGCGGGTCATCGCGCGGACATCCGAGGACGAGAAGAAGGGAGCCGCGCGCCCGTCATCCCGGATTTTGCCGGTGGAGCGGGCCGCATTGACCGCGTTGATCTCCTCGGGAGTCGGTACCGGGGACACATCGGAAGCTTCGGGTGCATCAATGCCCGTTTTCGCCGGATCGATCGCCGGTCCGACGGGATCAGCGGCGGGCGAGGGCTTCTCATTCTCCGTCATGGCCGCTCACCTCCTCCAGCAGCTGGTCCCGCATCGGAAGCACGCCGTCCGGCAGGCGTTCCAGATACTGGCGAAGATCGATATGCCCGCCGTCCAGAAGACGATCCAGTACATTCAGCGCCGATGCCTTGGAGAAGCGGGTCGAGCCGCCCACATCCACACGGGCACGGATCAGCTCATCACGGAGCAGGCGGCAGTCGATGGCCTCGGCCTCACCGCCGGCCAGAATCATCCGTCCGTCCGCATAATAGGCGCACATGAAGTCCACCCAGATGGCCGCCAGATCCTCCAGCGCCGCGTACAGCGAGGAACGGACCCCATCCAGCATCACCGAGTTGGCCTCCTGAAGGGCGAGAATCGCCGAGGTGTTGGTGGGTGCCCCCTCGCCGAGCGAGGCCTCTGTGGCGCCGCTGGCCTCCTTGGTGGCCCGGATCGCGCCCTCGATCACCGCCGGGAATTGCTCATCCATACTGCCCGGCAGAACGGTGGTGGCAATTCCGGTCAGATCGCCGCCCGCCACGCCGATCGCCTGACCGACCTCGTTGGTCCATTCGGGGATCCGCGTTTTATCGTAGATCACCTTGGAAAAGGCGGTGTCGATCATGTGCTTCATCAGAAGGGCGTAGGATTTGTTGATGTACTTCTGATTCTGGATCAGCGGCGTGATGGGGGAAGCGCCGTGATAGGAATTCTTCACCGGTGTCCAGCTGAACATCGCCACGGGATAGCGGTGAAGACCGGTGGCGCAGGTGCGGATGTGGCAGTCCTTCGTGTATTTTTCGAAGATGACCTGCCCCTCACGGTTTCGCGAGAATTTGATGATATAAGTCGCCTTCTCGGCAGACGGATCGAGGTTCTCAAAGGCCGCATTGTCGCCGGCACCGTAGTGCAGATCGCCGTCGGGGTGGATTTTTTCTGCCTCCTCGGCCGGGCATCCGTTGTCAATGGCCTCGCGGCGGAGGGATGCCACCGATTCACGCCCGGACAGGATGAGGTATTCCTGATCCTGAATCGAGGGGGAGTTGACATCCGCCACGAACAGATTGGCCGAATCGATCGATGCGGTCACGAAATCGCCGGTGTAGGCCTGACCCGTGCGGATCGAAGGATCCCACCAGGTGAAGAATACGCCGTCACCGGAGATGGCCGCATCCAGTAAAACCGAGCGGAGCAGGCGGTCCATCCGGCATTGCTCCCAGCGCAGGGAGGCGTTGTGATTGAGCAGGGTCACCGCACGGCGGATCCGCTCACGCGCCCCCTCGTCGGCGAGGAAGGGGAGATTTTCATCGGAATAGGTAATGTCGATTTGGGAAGATGCCACCTGTGACACCATGAAATCGACAATCCGCTTGATGAAATTGAAAACGGGAGTGGGGAGCGGTCCGGCATTGACCGAATGCCATTGATCGCCCCGATAAAAGCGTTCGTTCTGGGCGACCGTTTCATAAAGCCCGATCCGGCGATTGTATTCGCGGCCGGCTTCAAACTGCCGCCAGGCAAGACTCTGGGACATGGATGATTCCTCCTTAATATTCGATCAGACGGCGGAAGCCCTCATCGACCAAGGGCACGGAGTCCGCCTTTTTGGCTTTTGCCCGGTAAATCAGCTGCAGCAGGACCGCAATGGCCGCCGCGCTCAGAAATCCGAGCAGATAGAAAAGTGCAAGCATACAGACCTCCCCAAAATCAGCGATAACGGAGCCGGATGGCGTGAATTCCGGCCGCCGAGCCGTCATCGGGCGATACCAGCGACAGGCGGACCGTATGGGCCCGTCCGAGGCGTGCACGCATCACGGCAGCGGTCGGAAAATCCCCGTTTATACCGCCGGCGATCTCCCGTTCCAGCGAACGGCCGTTGTCGGCATCCATCCGCAGACGGATGGCGGAATCGGTCTGCGGGCTCAGCAGGATACCAAGCTCATAGACCGTCTTCTTTCGGAAGGCATCGTCAAGCTTCAGCGGCCCGCTCTCCCAGATGGCCTCATAAGCTTTGCCGTCATCGTCCTGCCGCCCCGCATCGAAGCGATAGAGCGAGGAGCCAACGGTGTAGGCCGGGATCCCGTCCCAGGCAAAGACAAGGGAAGGCGACAGCCCGGTGAAGCGGTACCACCGTTCGGCGCGCCCGTCGTAGATCACGATCCCGTCCCGATCCGGGCGGTAGCACCACAATTCCCCCTGCCGCTTATCCGAATACAGCCGGCATCCCGCGATGAAATCGGAGGTCAGACCGACAAAATCCGGTGCCTCGACACGGACAGCCAGCCGCTCATCCCGCACCGAGGTGGATTTGAAGCGGTAGAGTCCGGAATCGTTCAGCGCGAAGGGTTCATTCTCGACAAGCCGTGCCCCGCCCGAGAGCGTTGCCCCCACATCCGAATTCAGCGGCAGGATCGGGAAGGTGAAGTTCAGCAATCCCGTTTCGGTATCCCGCTCGCGGGGATAGGTGTAGAAGGCCTCCGATTCGGTGAAGATCGCCAGCCGGTCGAACTGGCGCACCGCACCGGTGACGGAGCAGTTGCCGTCGCTGACGGTGATCGGCGTGCCCTCCGGAAAATACTCGGCGCTGATCGACGGCATGGTATCGCCGCCCGCCGGCTCGGAGGGGAAGATTGCCGCCTTCTCGCTTCCTCCGTAGAGAAAGACACGGGAATCGGTATCGCCGCCGTAGACAGCCGCATGACGGTTGGAGGTGACCCGCTTCCGGGTATCGGATGCGGCAAGCGTGTAGTGGATCTCCAATCCGTCATCCGGGAGCGCGGCCGGGACAAATCCCAGCGTGATGGAGCCCTCGCCGTCTGTGATCGTCGGGGTGAAGGTGACCTCGCCCTTGGGCGGGAAGATCACCTTCTCGATGGATTTCACCTTGCCCCAGAGCTTGAAGGTGCGGGTACTGCTGTTGGGACAGCAGCGGATCCGGACCCTGTCACTCAGCAGATTGCGCGGCTCAAAGAGGGTGTAGGAGGAGAGGGTCGGCGTAGCATTGCGGATGATGCAGGGCGCATACCCTTCAACCGGGCCGAGTACGCCGTCACGCAGGACAAAGTATTCGCCGCCGGCCAGAATGTACAATTCGCCCCCGAACAGAAAGAGCTCGCAGGGCTCGTCATCATCGGCGAAAACAGCACCCTCCAATACGCCAAGCTCCGTCACATCTCCGCCGATACAGGTCTGGTAAAGCCGATCGCCGGCCACCAGATACAGAAGATCGCCCCCGTCCGAGGGGACTGCCTTCGCGCCGCGAATCGGTGTGTCCAGACGGGCCATGAGCGTGGAGCCGCACCGCTTGATCAGCGAGCCGCCCGCATCCGTGCGGAAATTATCAAGCCGGGCCGCCGGCAGACGGCGATCAGGCGTGAAATCCTCGAAAACTTGCTTTTCCATGCTCTTCATCTCAGTACACCTCGCGGATGGAAGAGATTTCGGTCGCCTCATCCATCGCCTTGCGGCGGAAGGCATCGGCGCGGGAAAGCAGACGGACGGCAAGCTCGGGCTGCTCATCGAGGATCAGGAAGGCGGCAAGAAGGCTTTCCGCCGTCGGGCGCAAGGCATCGGGAAGCGCGCATTCGTCGGTAAGCGATACCAAAGAGGGAACGGTGAGCACCGCTCCGAACAGCCGGGCATCCGGTGTCAGCGCCCGCATCAGCGAGGAAAGCAAAAGGGGAGCGCGCGCGGCCAAATCTCCGTTCCCGGGATTTGCGGCGTCCTCCCCCAGCATGGCCAGTGCTCCGGCATAAAGTTCTTGATAGGTCATAGACAGCTCCTTTTAATATGCCCGGAGCCGGGCGGCGGGAAACCCCGCCGCCGACTTCCGGTCTGTGATTCAATCGAGAGCCACGTCGAGAACGACGAACTCTCTCGGATAGACGACCTTCGCGCCGTACAGATGCAGGCCCTTGACCGCATCCGCAAAGCGGAGCTCGGGACGGTAGGCATCCACATCGTTGATCTGCTCGGCGAAGGAGATCGCACGCTTGGTACGCACGAAGCACTTGTGGCGGCCGTCGAGCGAGATGACGTGCGGCGATACGAAGACATCAAAGCCGACAAAGGTACCGAGCGAGCCGTTGTCGATCACGCCGGAATTGTCGCTGGACTGCAGAACCTTCGCCTTGAGAAGGATCGCAGCGACCTCCGGAGAAACCTCCAGCGAGGTGGGGGTGTTGCTGTTGATGTTGTTCTCCAGCAGCTTCTGGCGGGCCATGATGAGCATATCCACCGCATTGTCGGGATTCAGCGAATCGACGGAAACGATGTTTTCCTCCAGGCACTCGCTGTACTTGGTGTAGACGTAATGCTCGGCCTCCTCCGCCAGAGCGGCGGCCGCCTGCTTCATCGCCAGCTGCATCAGCTTGGGGGTAGCCTGCGCACGGTCGATGTCGTCAATCTGGAAGTTGAACGCCATCGCCTGATCGATGGTCAGGGTCTGTGCGAAATCGGAGAGGGTCTGGGGCTCATCCATGTCCTCGTCCTTGAGGTACTGGAAGACGTTGATCTGGCCGATGCCGCAGATCTTGACGGCCGAGCCGCGGCCGCGGATATCGCCCTCGAAATCGCGGTTGCAGTTCTTGACGGCGATGTATTCGCGGTCAAGCTCGGCGTAGAGCGTTTCGCTCCAGACGTTGGGAAGAAAATTGGTAATTGCCATGTGTATGGCCTCCTGAAAAATAGATTTTTATATAAATCCGCGCCGTTGCGCACCGGGCGGCTTTATATCGGTCAGTATCCGGCGATTCCAAGGCCGGGAAGGGATGTGACGGAATAAGAATCCGAGGCGTCCGGCCGCGCCATCACCGCATAGCGCAGAGCCTCCGGCGCGTGCGTCACCTCATGGGGATGGTCGGATGCGTCCTCGGGATGGGCGGGATCGAACAGCAGCGCCTCCATGCACCGGATCAGCTCCTCGCAGACGGAAAAGATGCACAGATGTCCGTCCAGCTGCTCACGGAGAGCACGCCAGCCGGGAACCCTCCGGTTGTCGGCCCGCAGAAGCGGCGGGATGCCGGGAATCTGCGACATAATCTCCACGCCGCTCCGTCCCGAATCCTGCCGCCGGTTCCAAAGATCGGGAGAGGCGACGGCGAAGGAGAAAACACAGCCTCTCTCCCGCTCCTCCCCGCAGATCCGGGATAACTCTTCCGCCGCCCGTGTCAGGGTGAGTCCCGAACGGCAGAATTCGCGGGTGATGATCATGCGCCCGTCCTCGACGGCACCGATCAGCAGAGCAAATCGGTCAAAGCCGTAATCAAGGGCGGCGAAACGCTTCTTCGTTTTCAGCGGGAAGGGTGCCGCCGTATGCTTTTGGCGGGAGAACTCGGGGAAGAACTGTCCCTCAAACAGATCCCACCGCCCATCCAGCCAGGCCGAGCGGAGCCGCTCGGGCAGGCTTTCCAGACTCTTCACATAATCGGGATCCGAGGCGGTCAGCACCTCGTTGTCCCAGACTCTGGCCGGGATGAAAACATAATCCTGCGGCCGCTCTCCCTCATGAAAATCCCGGTCGATGAAGAGCCGCTTGACCCAGGCATGGCCGATGCCGCCCGGATTGCAGGTCAGATACATCCGGCGGGGAACCTTCTTCGTGCCGCGCAGACAGGCCTTCAGCGTGCCGAATTGATATTCGCTGATCTGCGTGGCCTCGTCTACGGCGATGATATCGTATTCCTGCCCCTGATAGCGGAGGGTATCGCCGTCGCAGGAGAGATAACCAAGCGCGATCGTACTCCCGTTATGAAAGCGGAAGATCCGCTCGCCCGCCGCCCATTCCACCTCGGCACCAAGTTCCCGGCGGAGCGGCAGAACGTGATTCTGCTTCAGCTCCGCCAGCGTGCGGCGGATGATCAGACAGCGGATGCCGGGATAGCGGAGGCAGAGGGCGATCAGCTTGCGCCTCAGCGCCCAGCTCTTGCCGCCGCCCCGTGCACCGCCGTAAGCGATGAAACGGGCGGTGGCTCGGAAAAATTCCGCCTGCTTGGGATTCGGCTTTCCGATAAGCTTCATACGCCGTCCGCGAACAGATCGTGCTCGCATTCCGTTTCCGGCTCGGGCGGAGCACCCCAGAAGCCGTATTGGCGCAGATACATTCCAACCAGCGATGCGGTTGCGCCTGCATTCAGAGCCGCATCCTCAAAGTAAGCGCCAGCCCGCTCAAATTCGGCCGGGAACCGCTTTTTCATCGCTAAAAAATCCGCCACCGACAGCCCTGCAAAGCGGCAGAAGCCGGCAACATTGGCAAAGACCGGCTTCTTGGTGTCGGCGCTCCGGCATTCCTCCACATAAGCCTCAATGCGGCGAAGCAGATTTCGCCCCGTTTGGATGGTCATCATTGGTCAACTCCTTTGTATGGCAACAGTATAACCGATCAAAACAGCCGCGGCTTGTCAGAACGGTTCAGCCCTGATCCGCAAAACGCCGAATTGCCGGCCCCTTTTTTTCGATTCTTCGGGATTTCTTCACATAACCGTCACAATCGCGTGCTATAATGACAAAAACCCCCGCGGCAGAATCGCGGGAGGATACCAAAGGATGAGATAGACTTATGAAATGTTACCGGAGAATAGCCGCCGCTCTGTGCGCCTTCTCGCTGATGGGTGCCGTGCTCACCGGATGCGGAAGCGGAACACCCGCCGCCCTTGCCTCCACAGCCGCCGACCGGCAGGTGGTCATGAAGGTGGACGAGGACAAGGTGGAATACCAGGAATTCCGCTATTATTACCTCAACAATAAGCGCGATTTGTACGGCGCCGATGCAAAGCTTGATGCCGAGGCGCAGGAGAAGCTGATCGCGCTGGTGCAGGACAATATCAAAACCCGCCGCACCGTGGCAAGGCTTGCAGAATCTTACGGTGTGGAGCTGACAGGGGAGCAGAAGGAGGCCGCCAAGGCGGTGGTCGAGGAATTCCGCGCCGGATGCGGCGACGATGAAACCTATCGGCTGGCGCTGGAACAGCAGTATATTACCCACGAGCTCTTTATTGATTTTGCCGAGGATGCCCAGCTTTCGGATGCGCTCTATACGTATCTGATCGCCGAGGAGATTATCCCCACCGACAAGACGGCCGTGATGGAATACCTGAACGGCGATGAGGTCATCTGCTTGAAGGAGATCTACATCGCCCATCCCGATGACGGAACCCGAGATGCCTCCAGAAAGATGATTGACAAGGTCGCAGGCCGGCTTGAAAAGGGCGAGAAGTTTGAAACCCTGATGGCCGAATGCAGCAATTATACCGATGCCCAGCTGTCGATCGAGCACGGCTATTATGCGATGCCCTATATCCCCTACGAGGAGGTCTGGGATGCGGCGCTGAAGCTGAAGGACGGCGAAATCAGCCCCGTGGTGGAATCCGCGTGGGGCTTCCACATCCTCATGCGCTGCGAGAAGGATCCCGCCTATATGGAGGAGGCCTACCGCACGCTCTGTGAGGATTACGCCTATTCAAAGTTCAATCAGCTCTGCTATGAGGAGTTCGACCGGCTGGAGCCGGTCTGGACGGATTTCGGCAAGGGACTGGATTTAGCGAATATGGAATAACAAGAAAAAACGCTTACCGCATGTGCGGTAAGCGCTTTTTGTTGATTTATCCGTGTTTAGTCCGTGAAGGCATCCAGCGAATCCTCAATCAGCGTTTCAACCTGCGATTTGTAGGATTCGATGACACCGGCGACCTCGCCGTTGCCGGAAATGACAGCGGAAAGGAGAGCCGAGCTGAGCTTGGAGGCCCAGGAATAAGCAAGACCGATATCATAGGCGACGGTGCCCTTGATGATGTTCAGCATATCGATGGAATTCTCGTTGCGCAGACCCTTCTGCTCCACCTGTACGCTGAAGTAGGGCTCCAGAACGCGCGCATCCGATTCGTAGGACATCGCATCCAGAATCAGACCGATCTTCTCCGGCTCGGCATTGGTCATCGGAATGGTTACAACCGACAGATTGCCGACAGACGAGGAACGGTAATTTTCCTGGGTTTCATCGACCTTCGGGAAGGGAAGAATACCGAAGGTCTGCTCCATGTTGCGCAGGAGCTGGGCGGTCTTCAGCTCGGCACCGAGGAAGAGGGCGCGCTGCTTTTCAAAGACCGTCTGATAGTAGTTGGGCTTGGCGCTGTCCGAAACGCCGTGGAAGTATTCGCCCTCGGCGCCCAGAACGGTGGCCAGCTTCTGCAGAGCCGTGATGTTGCGCTCGCTGTCTGCCGAGAAGATGGGAAGCTCATCCTCGTCCTTGGATACAAGATCCACACCCACGCCGTAGACGAACTTCTGCTCACCGGTGTTGAAGGTAACCGAGCCGTAGACGGCCTTGCCCTCTTCGCGGAAGGTGAAGTCGGAGTCGCCGTTCAGATTGGCGGCCAGCTTGCAGTATTTGGAGAATTCCTCCAGCGTCCATTTGCCCTGACGAACCAGATCGTAGGGCATCTCGCCGCCCAGATTGTCAAGCATGGTTTCGTTGAAGAAGATGCACCATACGCCATCCCAGGACATCAGATGGAAGGCGCTGGTCGCAAAGTAGTTGGTGCCGGCAATGCGGGTGGATTCCAGCAGCGCACGGTCCCACCAATCCTCGTTCAGATGGAGGGCGGAAATATCGTCCAGCTTCTGGAAATAGCCCTCGGTGATGCCGGTGTAAGCGGCGGTCTGCATGGGCATATAAGCCGCATCGTAGACATCCTCGTTGGCCATCAGCACGCTCTGCAGATGGGGGAGCATACCGTTTGTGCCATCTGCGGCAAAGACTTCGTTCAGCTCGAAATTCAGCTTTTCCTTGACGAATTCGTTGCGGTTGTAGATGGCATCGTTGACTGTTTCACCGGTGAGATCCTCGGGATTCAGCACGGTGGTCATGCCCCAGACATTCTTCGGGCAGTTATAGATGGTGAAGGTCTCACCGCCGAAATTGGTGGTGCCGTAGTAAGGATAGCCGGCTTCGGGATCCTCGCCGACGGTTGTGTCGCCGGAGGAGGGGGTGGTGTCGGAGCCGGACGGAGGAGTCTGGCCGCAGGCCAGGGTCTGCGCGGCCATGGCGCCAAGCAGCAGCGCGATCAGAATCTTGCGGATTGCTTTCATATGCGTATTCCTTTCAATTATTCGGATTGGGTGCAGGATTGCAAATATAGCATAGCAGATTTTTTCCGTCTTGTCAATCACCCGGATGAAAGTGTCATAAGTTCGGCGAAAACTGTCAGAAAAAAGGAACCGTCCGGGGACGGTTCCTTTGAAAATATCCTTTATTTTGCGTTGACCGCGTCGAAATCTTCCTTGATTTCCTGGCTCGGCTCACCAGTCAGAAGCGATACCGCAACGATGGCGATCGAGGAGAGCAGGAAGGCCGGTGCCAGCTCGTATACGGCGAAGATGCCGCCGAGCTTCGAGATGAAGAAGTTCCAGACGATAACGGTTACGCCGCCGGTTACCATGCCGGCAATCGCGCCGTAGTAGTTGGTGCGCTTCCAGAAGAGGGAGAAGATCATCAGCGGGCCGAAGGTTGCGCCAAGGCCTGCCCATGCGAAGTCAACGATGGTGAAGATAACCTGATTCTCACCGATGGCAACGAAGGCGGCAAAGAGCATGATGACAACCAGCGCGATGCGGGTGACGAGCATGACCTGCTTGTCGGTGGCGTTCTTCTTAAAGAGGCCCTGATAAACGTTCTTGGCAATGGCGGAGGCGGAGATCAGCAGGTAGGAGTCGGAGGAGCTGATCGCGGCGGCCAGAATGCCGGCGCAGACAAGACCGGCAAGCAGAGCCGGAAGCATACTGGTCGTCATCAGAATGAAGATGTTTTCAGCCGAGCTGTTGTCGGTGAAGGCGACCGGATAGAGCGCACGGCCGACAACGCCGATGAAGATCGCGGCGGAGAGGGAGATGACAACCCAGACGGAAGCCACGCGGCGGGAGAGCTTCAGCTCCTTCTCGTCGCGGATGGCCATGAAGCGGAGCAGAACCTGCGGCATACCGAAGTAGCCCAGACCCCAGACAAGACCGGACAGAACCGGGATGAAGCCCATGGCGGCCGGCTCGCCCCAGATCGGAGCACCGGAGGCATCCACGCCCGTCTGTACCGCTTTTTCGGTGAGGGAGAGGAAGCCGTCAATGCTCTGCGCATTTTCGATGACCGCACCGATGCCGCCGGCATTGATGATGCCCATCGTGAAGACGCAGATCAGAGCGATGACCATGACAATCGCCTGCATGAAGTCGGATGCGCTCTCGGCCAGGAAGCCGCCGAGGAAGGTGTAGGCCAGCACGAAGAGGGCCGCAACCACAACCATCAGCTTGTAGGGCACATCAAAGAGGGAAGCGAACAGCTTGCCGCAGGCCATCAGGCAGGAGCCTGCATAGGGGGTGAAGAAGACGATGATGAGAAGCGAAGCGATGATCAGAAGCACGCTGCTCTTCTCGTGGAAACGGCGGGAGAAGAAGTCCGGGATGGTGATCGCGCCGATCCGCTCGGAGTAGCGGCGCAGACGGCGGGATGTGATCAGCCAGTTGAGGTATGTACCCAGCGCAAGACCGATGGCCGTCCAGCCGGCATCGGCAAGACCGCTCCAGTACGCAAGGCCGGGAAGACCCATCAGAAGCCAGCCGCTCATGTCGCTGGCCTCGGCACTCATCGCCGAAACCCACGGACCGAGGGATCGGCCGCCGAGGAAGTAGGAATCGGTGTTCTTGTTCGCGCGCCGTGCGCAGTAGACACCGATCGCAATGACCGCCGCCATATAGAGGACGATCGAGGTCAGATATAAGATTTTATCCATGATTATGTCCTTTCCGTGACAAGATTATTTAATATTATAACATACTAAAGCGCTGTTGTCAATCGTCCCGGCAAAGAAATATCGAAAAACTTCCGGTTTTTTCACGAAAAAAGGGCACCGTCCGAAAACGGTGCCCTGATGATGGGATTCTTATTTGAGCATACCCTCGACGATTCCGGCAGCGGCGGCCAGAGCCTCGGGGATCTTGGAAGCATCGGCAACGCCGGCCATGGCGCTGTCGGGACGTCCGCCGCCCTTGCCGCCGGTGATGGCAGCAGCGGCGCCGACGATCTTGCCGGCATTGGCACCGGCTGCAACCGCAGCCTTGCCGCAGGAGCAGAGCAGATTGTGCTTGCCGCCCACATTCAGCGCGAGAACGGCAACAAGCGTGTCATCCTTGGCCTTCAGATCGTCCAGAACCTGACGGGCCGCATCGGGAGCCATGCCCTCGGTGGCGGCGGCGATAACGGTAACGGAGCCGACCTTGACGGCATTCTTCAGAAGATCGCCGGTCTTGGAGGATGCGATCTTGGCGTTCAGCGCCTCAATCTCATGCCTGGCGGCCTTCAGCTCGGCCTCCAGCAGGGAAGCGCGCTTGGCAATCTCGGCCGGATTGGTCTTTAATTCCTTCGCGGTGTCGGCAATCAGCGTTTCGTTTGCCTTGATCTGCTTCAGAACGCCCAGACCCGTGATGCCCTCGATACGGCGGACGCCGGAGGCAACGGAGGATTCGGAAACAATCTTGAAGAGACCGGCCTTGGCGGTGTTGTCAAGATGGGTACCGCCGCAGAGCTCAGTGGAGAAGCTGCCCATCTTTACCATGCGGACCACATCGCCGTACTTCTCGCCAAAGAGCGCCATCGCACCCTCTTTGCGGGCGGATTCGATGTCGGTTTCCTTTGTGACGATGTCCTCGCCCAGCAGAATGTGCGCGTTGACCAGACCCTCGATCTTTTCAAGCTCCTCGGATGTCAGAGCCGCGAAGTGGGTGAAGTCGAAGCGGACACGCTCTTCATCGACATAGGAGCCGGCCTGCTCGACGTGACTGCCGAGCACGGTGCGCAGAGCGGCCTGCAGAAGGTGAGCGGCCGAATGGTTGCGCATGATGGCGGCGCGGCGCATGGCATCGACCTCGGCGCGGACCGTATCGCCGACCTTCACATCGCCGTTTGCCAGCGTGCAGAGGTGGACATAAACGCCGTCGGTCTTCTTGGTGTCGGTGACGGAAATCAGCGTGTCGGCATCGTTGATCGTGCCGGAGTCGCCGACCTGACCGCCGCCCTCACCGTAGAAGGGAGTCTTGTCAAGGATAATCGTGCAGTCGCCCTCGGTGGCGGCATCGACGGATTCGTCATCGACGAGGATGGCCAGAACCTTCGCGCCTTCGGTGACAAGCTCGTCATAACCGGTGAATACGGTCTTGGGAAGCTCAGCCAGCAGGGTCTTTGAGGTATCGCTCCAGCCGGAAATGTTGGCGCGGGCCGCACGGGCGCGGGACTTCTGTGCGTTCATCAGCTCGGTGAAGGTCTTTTCATCAATATCCAGATGCTGCTCGGCGACGATCTCGCGGGTGAGGTCGATCGGGAA
Organism: Candidatus Flemingiibacterium sp.; assembly: GCA_045578725.1. Lineage (GTDB taxonomy): Bacteria > Bacillota > Clostridia > Oscillospirales > CAG-272 > Flemingiibacterium. Next base: position 772 of record JAZNKS010000031.1, on the reverse strand, counting down.
GCCGAAGGTATCGTAGAGCTTGAAGACCTCCTCGCCGGAGATGATCTGTACGCCGTCAGCCAGAGCACGGCGGGTGAGATTCGAGAGAATGGAAAGACCGGCATCGATGGTGGCATCGAAGCGCTCCTCCTCCATGGAGAGAACCTTCAGAATGTAGTCATGCTTTTCCTTCAGCTCGGGATAGCCGGCCTCGTTCTGAACGATGACAACCTCGCACAGCTCGGTGAGGAAGGGGCGGTTGATGCCCAGCAGCTTGCCGTGACGGGCGGCGCGGCGGACGATGCGGCGGAGAACATAGCCGCGGCCCTCGTTGGAGGGGATAACGCCGTCGGCGATCATGAAGGTTGCCGAGCGCATATGGTCGGTGACCACGCGGATGGAGATATCGTTCTTCGTGTCGGCGCCGTAGGTCTTGCCGGAGATTTTGCAGACGGTATCGAGAATCGAGCGGACGGTGTCAACCTCAAAGAGGTTGTCAACCCCCTGCATGACACAGGCAAGGCGTTCCAGACCCATACCGGTATCGATGTTCTTCTGAACCAGCTCGGTGTAGTTGCCATTGCCATCGTTGTCGAACTGGGAGAAGACGTTGTTCCAAACTTCCATGAAGCGGTCACAGTCGCAGCCAACCTTGCAGTCGGGCTTGCCGCAGCCGTGCTCGATGCCGCGGTCATAGTAAACCTCGGAGCAGGGACCGCAGGGGCCGGCACCGTGCTCCCAGAAGTTATCTGCCTTGCCAAAGCGGAAGATATTCTCGGCGGGGATACCAATG
>JAZNKS010000030.1:0-24953 GCA_045578725.1 Candidatus Flemingiibacterium sp. | reverse complement strand
GCTTCACTTCGTACTTTTCCTTCATCTCTTGCTGTTCAATTTTCAAGGACCATCGCTTGCCGCTTGATTGCGACTTTGATATTATATCATATCTTTCAGCCTTTGTCAAGGGGTTTTTGAAAGTTTTTTGAAAAACTTTTTTTCGCTCCCGCTTTCCTTCGGCCTCTCTCATGTGATCTCTCACACGCGACCCTGATATTATATCATATCCCGCTCCGTTTGTCAAGAGATTTCTGAAAATTTATTTGAAAAAAATTCAAGGTATCCCGACATCCGGTTCGCGGAAGGCTGTTTGAGTCAGCTTGAATATTATACCACATCGGATCGGGATTGTCAAGAGGCTCCGGAATATTTTTTCAAAATGGGCATTATTCCCAAAGGACTTTTCTTCGGTTTCGCTGTCTGCCGACAATCTGTAAAATCGAATCTGTACACAAAGGAAGGGAGGAGGGCTCCGATTACCCTCCTCCCGTTTTTTCCTTCATTTTATATATCAGTTGATTTCCAGCTCGTCTGCCGTCGGGAAAGGCGGGAAGGTTTCGCATACGCCTTCCTGATACCAGAAGCAAACAGACGAAATGTCATCCTGCAGCGGCAGATAGCGCCGCCCCGGCCGCCAGCCGAGCGCCTGGATGGTTACCCGGATGTCCTCATCAAATGTGATCGGATCCGGAATATGCCACCGGTACATGGAGAAGCGCTGCTGCGAATTGTAGAGGCCGTCCGGACGGATAACCTTGGCCAGCCCTGCATACGGCGTGCAGTATTCCTGATATTTACCGCCGATATCAAAGTTGTAGGAGCCGAGGAAGTAATCCTCCGTTCCGGTTCCGCAGATCGTCGGGAAATCGGTATCGCCGTCCAGATAGAACTTGATCTCGCCCTCGCCCCACCAGCTGTTGTTGTTGACACCCCAGAACATATAGGTGCCGACATACTGGCCGCGGCCTTTTACATTGTCAAGGATGGTGTAAACCTCCTTGTACGGCAGAGGATTCACCCGACGGAACTGTGCATGGAAGTAGCAGAGGCCCTCCGGCAGCTCGCCGACAGCATAATCAATCTGATAGTAAACAGTGATCGTCTGAGTCCAGACATTTTCCAGCGTCATACGGCAATGCTGATAGAACGGCATCTCCCAGTAGCAGGTAAAGGCCCGTTTAGGATTAACACAAACCGGAATGGATGTCAGCTGGGCATAGCTCTGATACTCAGCGCACGCGAAGAAATCACCGAGCGGCGTTTCCACCGAGGGATGCTCATTGCCGTCCCAGTACATACGCAGAACCAGCCGGCGGTTTTCCGGACAGCTGTCCACAATCCAGATATGCCGGATCACACCGGGGCCTTCAATATCCGCCAGCGTAAAGGTTTCGCCGGGCTGGATATCAACGGAAGGCGAGACCTTCCATCCCTGCCCGAGATCGCGGGCACAGCTTGCACCGGTACCGGTGGTTGCCATACCGCCCTTTCCCTTCTCGCCTGTGAAATTTTCAGCCGAGATCGAACGCGACTTGAGCGGGGACAGCTTTGCCAGCCCGCCAAGGCCGCCGCCTAATGCATTCATCATAATCAATTCCTCCAGATAACAGAGTCGAAAGGTCGGATTTCCGCCTTCTTACGGCCATTGTATCACATTTGCAATTCTTTGTCAATACTTTTTCAGCCCCGGCCAACTATTATTTACATTATTCTCTTGATTTGCCATGGGATCTGTGTTATAATAAACTGCCGCATTATTGCGGTAATACAGCAGAAACGCCGGAAGCATCGCCATGCTTTGTAACGCTTCTGCGGAAAGGAGATATACTGTCTATGGAGCATAATCAAAGAATCCCGTCCGCACATGAGCTGTTTGATCTGAATCACACGATCGCAGCACCGCTGTTTGAAAGCGTTGTTTATCCGTGGGAATGCCTGGATGGCATCCGTGACTTCATTCTCTCGCTCGGCCCGACTCTCGATCCGGAACGGTTCATGCAGGTCAGCGAGGGTATCTGGATTGCCCGGAGCGCATCTGTCGCTCCTACCGCATCCGTTACCGGCCCCTGCATCATCGATGAGGAAGCCGAAATCCGTCACTGCGCCTACATCCGCGGCTCGGTCATCGTGGGAAGGAAGGCTGTGGTCGGCAATTCCTGCGAATTGAAGAACTGCATTCTGTTCGACGGCGCACAGGTGCCTCATTTTAATTATGCAGGCGACTCGATCCTCGGATACAAGTCCCACATGGGTGCAGGCGCTGTGACATCCAATGTCAAAAGCGACAAATCACCGGTTGCCGTCAAAGCTTCCGGCGAGACTATCGCCACCGGCCGCAAAAAGCTGGGTGCCATGCTCGGCGACGGAGCCGAAATCGGCTGTCATGCCGTTCTCTGCCCCGGAAGCATTGTCGGGCGGAATTCCCGGATCTATCCGCTCTCGCGGGTACGCGGCGTGATCCCCGCCGATTTCATCTTCAAATCGGAAACAGACATTACCCCCATCACACAAAGAAAGGAAGACTAACATGGGAAGACTATTCGGTACAGACGGTGTACGCGGCATTGCCAACACCGAGCTGACCTGCGAGCGCGCCATGCAGATCGGACGTGCGGCCGCTGAGGTCCTGTCCAGCAAGCGGCGCTATCTGCCGACCGTTTTAGTGGGCATGGATACCCGGGTTTCGTCAGAAATGCTGGCCTCTGCTTTAAGCGCCGGACTCTGCTCGGTCGGTGCGGACGTCATCAATCTCGGCGTTGTTCCTACCCCCGCCGTCGCTTATCTCGTCGGCAAATACAAGGCTCACGCCGGCATCATGATCTCTGCCTCGCACAACCCCTACGATTTCAACGGCATCAAAATCTTCAACGAAGACGGCTACAAGCTGCCGGATGAGCTGGAGGAACGGATTGAATCCATCGTCCTCGACGGTGCCCCCGTCCCAAGACTCGCCAAATCCGATGCCATCGGCCGCATCAGCTATGCGCAGAACGCCGTAAAGGACTACATCGATCACATCCGTGCCACCGCGCTCTATTCGCTGGACGGCATGAACATCGCCCTCGACTGCGCCAACGGCTCAGCCAGCCGGACCGCAAAGGAGCTCTTCGAAGGACTCGGTGCCAATGTGCATCTGCTCTCGGATCAGCCCGACGGCCTCAACATCAACGATAATTGCGGCTCCACCCATCTTGACAATCTGCGCCGCTATGTACAGGAGCACGAGCTGGATGCGGGAATTGCCTTCGATGGCGATGCCGACCGCTGTCTGTGCATCGATGATAAGGGGCAGGATGTGGACGGCGATATGATCATGGCCATCCTCGCGCTGGACATGAAAAATCGCGGCAAGCTCAATAAAAACGCCGTGGTCGGAACCATTATGACCAACTTCGGCTTCACAAAATTCTGCGAACAGAACGGCATCCGCTTTGCAGCCACCAAGGTCGGCGACCGCTATGTGCTGGAGGAAATGCTGCTGGAGGACTATTATCTCGGCGGCGAGCAGTCCGGCCACATCATCTTCCGCGATTTTTCGACCACCGGCGACGGCCAGCTGACAGCGGTACAGCTTCTTTCCCTGCTGCGCAGGACTCAGATGCGGCTTTCCGATGCGGCGTCTGTCATGACCCGCTATCCGCAGGTCATCATCAATCTGTCGGTTTCGCCCGAGGAAAAGCTGGCGTTTTACACCGATTACGAAATCAAGGCGATTCTGGAGGAGGCAAAGAAAGCCTTCGGTGAGAGCGGCCGCCTGCTGGCAAGGCCTTCCGGAACCGAGCCCCTGATCCGCGTCATGGCAGAGGGTGAGGACAGGGAGCTGGTCCGCAGCATCGCAGAAGAAACGGCTCAAAAGATCCGGCTGCAGCTGGAAAGCTATCGCTGAATCAAGTCAGGAAAGAAAAGAAAAGCGCCCGGACCGGCCTTGGCCGGTTGACGAGGAGAAAAATAATCGAACCATTCGGCGGATGTTTTTCCGGCGGGTATGGAAGCCCGTCGAAAGTCCGGAACCAAAGCCGGGGAGCAATTCCCGGGACAAAGCGCCGGACCAAAAATTCCAGAAAAACAAGTATAGCAATTCGTATGATCACGGCTAAATGCCGAGGCTTACGCCATTGACACATCGGCTTTTTCCGTAAAAGGAGAATACCATATGTGTGGAATTATCGGATATATCGGAAGCGACAATACGCTGGAGCGGCTCATAGAAGGCCTTCGCGCCCTGGAATACCGGGGCTACGATTCGGCCGGTGTGGCTTTCTTTGACAGGGAAGGCTCACTTCGCCAGATCAAGGCCGCCGGACGGCTCACGTGCGTCGAGAGCAAGCTCCGCGGTGAAGGCTTTGGCGCCGTCCCCGTGGCAGGCGGCGGAATCGGCCACACCCGCTGGGCCACCCACGGATCCCCAAGCGATGTCAATTCCCATCCCCACGGCACCGCCCGGCTTCAGCTGGTGCACAACGGCATAATCGAAAATTATGCCGCCCTGCGCGCCGAGCTGGAAGCACAGGGCTACACATTCATCTCCCAGACCGATACCGAAGCGGCGGCGAAGCTGCTGGATTATTTCTATATCCGCTGCCGCTCCCAGAAGCTCCCCGCGCTGGAACGGCTCTGCGCCCGTCTTCGCGGCTCATGGGCACTCGGCATCGTGTTTGCGGACGATCCGAACCACCTCTACGCCCTTCGCAAGGATTCCCCGCTGATTATCGGAGCCGGCGGGGACGGCAATACCATCGCCTCCGATATCACCGCCATTCTCGGGCATACCCGGCAGTATTATGACCTGGAGGAGGGCGAAATCGCCATTCTCTCGGCAGACTCCGTCCGGATTATCCGGGACGGCAGGGAAATCAAAAAGCCGCTTCTTACCGCCCATTGGGATGTGGAGGCGGCCGAACGCGGCGGCTTCCCACACTTCATGCTCAAGGAGATCCATGAGGAGCCGGATGCTGTAAGGAAGACTCTCTCGGGCCGGATTGCCGACGGTCTGCCCGATTTTTCGGGCGATGGCATCGGCCACCGGCTGGCAAGCGCCGGACGGCTGACGGTTGTGGCCTGCGGCACAGCCATGCACGCCGGGCTGATTGCGGGCGAGGCCTTTGAAAAGCTGGCCCGCCTCCCCACGGATATCCGCATCGCATCGGAATTCCGGTGCAGCGATCCGCTGATTGACAGCCGCGATGCTGTTCTCATCATCTCCCAATCGGGCGAAACCGCCGATTCGCTGGCGGCACTCCGGCTGGCCAAAGCACGGGGCGCCCATACGATCGCCGTCGTCAATGTGATCGGCTCCACCATTGCCCGCGAGGCCGACAGCGTTCTGTACACCTGGGCCGGGCCGGAGATCGCGGTGGCCAGCACCAAAGCCTATTCGGTGCAGACCGCTCTGCTCTGGCTTCTCGCCTGCGACACCGCCAGAAAGCGTGGGTTCCTTTCGGAGGATGCCGCACGCGCTCTGACAGCCGCACTCCGGGATGAAATTCCCGAAGCCATCCGGCAGGTTATCGCCCGCAAGGAGGAAATCCACCGTCTGGCAAGGAGCATCGCCCTCTGCAAAGATCTCTTCTTCATCGGCCGGGGCACCGACTATCTGCTTGCCGAGGAGGGCTCGCTGAAGCTGAAAGAAGTTTCCTACATTCACAGCGAAGCCTATCCGGCAGGTGAGCTGAAGCACGGAACGATTTCGCTGATCACGGACGGCATCCCGGTGATCGCGCTCTGCACCGTTTCCGCGCTGGCCGACAAAATGGCCAGCGGCATCCGGGAGGTTGCCGCGCGCGGCGCAGAAATCATCGCCCTGTGCGCATCGGGAACGGCCGCCGAAGCCGACCAGAGCTTTGTCCTGCCTCCCTGCGATCCGCGGCTGGCCTTTCTGCCTGCGGCCGCTTTTCTGCAGCTGCTGGCCTATTACACCGCCGTCGAGCGGGGATGCGATGTTGACAAGCCGCGCAATCTCGCAAAATCGGTAACGGTCGAATAATCAAGAAACGAGGACTCGAAAAATGACCCCGACAGACATACTTCAAAGCCTGACCCGCCCTTCCGTACAGCTGCGCTTCAGCGGCACTCCGGGTACCCGGAGCCGTTTTGGCGGCCGCCCCGACCTTCCGCCGGGATTTGCATGGCCCACATTCCATACGGCAACCTTTGATGATTTCCGCGAGCGGGATCATTCGCTGGGATTTCTTCTGCAGATCGACTGCTCCGAGCTTCCCGCCGACTGTGATCCCCTGCTCCCCCGGCACGGTCTTCTCTCCTTCTTTTATGAGATGGAGTCCCAGCGCTGGGGCTATGATCCTCAGGATGCCGGATGCTGCCGCGTCTTCTGGTTCGAGGATCCCGCCGCCCTCTGCCCCGCCGATATTCCCGGTGATCTGGCCGGGGATTTCCGTTTCCCACCGATCGGAATCCGCTTTGTATCGGAAGCCACCCTTCCGGATGCCTCCGACTTCGCGCTTCTCAGCCCGGATGATATCAATCCCGATGCGTTCGATGAAGCACGCGCCTCGCTCGGCGTGACATCCCCCGCCAATGCCTCACGGCTCTCCGGATGGCCCGACACACTTCAGGGCAATATGACAACGCCCTGCGAGCTGATTTCACGCGGCCATTATCTCGGCGGAAGCTGGGAATCGGTCACAGCAGAGGAGCAGGCCGAAGCCGATCGGATGTCGCCCGATGCCTGGCGCCTCCTTCTTCAGCTGGATACCGTGAAGGACGGCGATTTCGAGCTTGTCTTCGGTGACTGCGGCCGGATTTATTTCTATATCCGCCGCGAGGATCTTGCCGCCCGCCGCTTTGATCGGGTCTGGCTGATTCTGCAATGCGGGTAAAGAAGCAAAAAGCATCCCCGATCCGGGCCGTCATGGCCCGGATCGGGGATTTCTCTATTCGTTTGCCTTGTGGGCGCAGATATCCGCCAGCGGACAGTCGGAGCATCGTGGAGAGCGCGCCGAGCAGACATCCCGCCCGAAATTGACCAGCCGGTGGCAGAAATCCGCCTGCTCCTCCGGCTCAATGATTTCCGTCAGAATCCGCTCGATCTTCACCGGATCCTTCAGGCTTTCCGGATAGAAGCCGAGCCGGCCGCAGATCCGGATGCAATGGGTGTCCGTCACCACCGCGGGCTTGTGATACAGATCCCCCAGCAGAAGATTGGCGATTTTCCGGCCGACACCGGGAAGCTCCAGCAGTTCCTCCATCGTATCGGGCACCCGGCCGCCGTACCGATCCACTAAAATCCGGCAGGAATCCTTGATATTTTTTGCTTTTACCTTATATAAACCGCAGGGACGGACAACCGCCTCCAGCTCGGATAGCTCCGAATCGGCAACCGCTTCTACGGTCGGCCAGCGCCGGAACAGCTCCTCGCAGACAATATTCACTCTGGCATCGGTGCACTGCGCGGACAGGCGTCCCATAATCAGCAGCTTCCAGCCCTCATCGCCCCAATGAAGGGCGCAAACCGCTTCGGGATAGACCGTCTTCAGCCGTTCGACGACCTCGGCCGCCCATTTTTTTGATTTCATTTTTCCCTCATTTTACTGATTTCTCAAGACGATTCTCCAAATATTTTTCGGCATAGAGATAGAAAATCATCGTAGGTGAATACCATTCCGAGCATTTTGTCGGCACACCGCTTACGGGGTCAAGCTCCTGCCCAAGCTTAACCTCATCAAAATGCGCATTCCATGCGTTGATCCAGGATCTGCACAGAGTTAAGAAATCTTTTTCAAAGCCGTATTCCTCCATCCACAGCACCGATCGAAGTGCCGTGTTCCCCTGTGTGTAATAGCCCCAGCAATTATATTCCCCGTGCCCTGCCGTGGAAGGATCGTTTATCGCCATTGAAGGATAGGGATAGGGTGTCGCAAATTCATTCGCATTCGAGAGATGTCTTTCGTATAATTCAAGAATCAATTCTTTATCTTCATCTTTATCGAGAACTCTTTCCATAAACAGATGAAAAATCGTGCTTGAAAGATATTTGCGCTGTTTTCCATTCTTGTCAACATCGTAAAAGAAGCAGTCTTCCTCATTGAAGCAAAGCTCAAAAAGTCTGCTTTTTACTTCCCGTGCTTCCGCTGCCCGGATAGCCGCCTCTTCCTCATAGCCAAACTCCGAAGCCATTTCCGAAAGCGCCATGAGCGTTGCATAAAAATTACAGTTCATATCAACCGCGATAATCGGAACCGTGTCATCCGGTGGAAGCACGGCGGCATCACCGCAATAGCAGCCCTTACAGGACATACCGGAAAGTCTTCCGCTGTTATCGTGTCCCGTATCAAAGCCCACGAACATCTCAACAAGCCCCAGACCTTGCGTCATGCGGTTGTTCCGAAGCCAGCTTACCCACTTTTGCGCAGATGTGTAAACCTTTTCAAGGAAATCGCGGTTTCCCGTCATACGGTAAACAAGAAGAGAAAGCCTTGCAAACGAAGTACATTCCTGAACCTGGGAATAACCGATAAGGGTCGTCCATCCTTTTTCCCTGTCAGCCCGTTTCTTATCAAGAATGTAACAGGGCAGCTGCCCGTCTTCTTTTTGCTTTGCTATAAAAAGTTCTATTGTATTTTCAGCGAGACGGATTTTTGTTTTATCCATCATAGCATAAACGACAGCATCATTAACGTGCTCAAGCCATATGCCCGGGTACGCCTCCGAAATCAAAATAACCGGCTTATCCGTACCGTCGAAGCATCCGATATGTACGTTTTCAAGCCGTTCTTTAATTTGTTTTGAGATTTTGTCTGTCTGCTTTGATTTCACGCCTTCGCCTCCTTTCCATCTGCTTCATTATATCACGAACGTTCTCCGTTGTCAAGGAAAAAGATTGCCGCATTCGGCTGCGGCAATCTTTTATTCCTATTCTGTATTATGCGTTCTCGCCCTTCTGCCAAAGCTCGCGCATATGCTCATAGACCGAATCCGGAATCTCCGGCTCGCCGAAGGAGGAGCCGGGAAGGAGCTGATCGCCCGCCACCGAAGGCGTTGTGCAGGCATTGTCATTGCGGTACCGATCGCGCTCAGCCTTATTGCGCAGATCCGGCACCTCAATCGATACATTGCCCGCCAGAACCGAGCGGTAAGCCAGCAGACCGCAGATTCCCATATCCACCGCGCGGTAGACATCAATCGACCAGCGGCCTTCGGGACGGCCGAGAATCTTTTCGATGAAGAAGTGCGTCGGATAGAAATCGCTTCCGCCGTGGGTATTGTGCTTCTTGGCCGCCTCGGCCGCAATCGGATTCTCCGGCTCGTATTTCTCCCAATCGCCCTTGCAGCGGCGCTCGCCTTCCTTATAAACGTTCATGGTGGGAGCCGGCGCCAGACGGCCGGATTCCATCATGCCCTTTTCGCAGTAGAGCTGATAGTTGATGCTGCTGGGTTCGCGCTTGAGCGAGCCGTGGATGCTCTTGAACAGGGCGCCGTTCTCCATCGTCACCATCTCAACGCCCGGGCCGCGCCAGGAGCCGAGCTCCATCCATTCGGGATTGGGGCGGATCTCAAAGCCGACCACCGATTTCGGCCGCAGGCCGGTCATGGTGAACAGCGGGCCGAGCGAATGGGTGCAGTAGAAATTGGCGTGCATCAGATTCCGCCAATGCTCCCTCTCGCCGTAAGTGATACCCGGCCAGATGGCGGAGCAGTCATGGATGTATTCGCCCTCACCGTACATCGCCTCGCCAAGCTCGCCCGATTCATAGCGCTGCCACATCTCAAAGGCGTGCTTCATATAGCAGTAATTCTCGGCGTAAGCATAGACAAGCCCGGTTTCCTCCACCGTTTCGATCAGCTCCACCGCCTGTGCCATCGTTTCGCAGGGGAGCACCTCCGACAGAACATGGCGGCCGCTCTTCAGCGCACGCACGGCATACACCGCGTGCTCGTTGGCATAGTTGGCCATTACAACCGCATCCATATCACACTTCAGAAATTCATCGAAGCTTTCGTATACCTGAATCGACAGCCCGGCTTCTCTGGCCGTCTTCTCGGCCTCATCCAGAAGGGGACGGTATTTATCGCAGACCGCCACCAGCTCGGCATCGGGGTGATTCAGAAGGACATTGATCATTGTCCGGCCGCGATAACCGCCGAACACACCGATTTTCAGTTTATCTGCCATGACAGAATCCTCACTTTCCGCGGCCTGTACCGCATGATTCCATTATAGCACGGACGGTGTCACTTGTAAATAGAATTTTTCCACCCGACCTTTAATTTTTCCACCCTGCGATGCGCCGCAAAATCCGCTCTTGACAAGCGGCCGCGTTTCCTGTAAAATAGAAGCAGAAACCCTCCCGCTCCGCGCGGAGAAAGGCGGCCTTATGTATCCTTCCCGGAATGCCATCGGCGAAACCTTCTACTATGCATCCTCCATGCCCAATGATTTTTTTGAAATCCATCTCTGCGGGCGGACACCTGCCGTGCCCAACTACAGAATCCTGCGCACCGACAACCCTGTCTATGTGCTCGAATACGTTATCTCCGGCAAGGGCTGGATGAATATCGACCAAAAGGTTCATACCGTGTGCGCAGGCGACTTCTATTTTATCCGCAAGGGAGCCTCAGCCCATTACCGTTCGGATCCCGATGATCCGTATGAAAAGATCTGGATCAATGCCGACGGCAAGCTGCTCGATCAGCTCACCGCCATCTATCAGATGAATGACAGCCTGATCGTCCGCCCGCAGTCCGATCTGCGTGTCCACGATCTCATCACCGGCATCCACAACCGCCTGCTCGGCATCACCGAGGAAAATCACGCCGAGCTCATCCGGGCCTGCTCGGTGGATATCGCCGCGATCTTTTCGATCGTGATGCAGAGCGAAACGCTGGAAAGCGGCAATCTCCCCGCCACCACCGCCGAGCGGATGAAGCATTATATCGATGCCCAGCTCTACCGGGATATCACGCTGGAATCCATCGCCGCCCATTTTCATCTGCACGAGGTCTACGCCATCCGGCTGTTCGGCGCCCATTACGGTGTCACGCCGATGAAATATCTCGCCTCCCGCCGCATCGAGGTCGCCAAGCGCATGATCCTTGACGGGAGCATGACCTTCAAGGAGATCGCCGCCGCCCTCCACTTCGCAGACGGCTCCTATTTCTCCTCCCGCTTCCGGAAGGAAACCGGTCTCTCGCCCAGCGAATACCGGCGGCGGATGTCAAAATAACGGCTTTTGCCGGACTGACGGATTTTTTGCCTGCGAGAGCCGATTTTTTTACGGAATCCGCATTGACAAAACCGCGGTTTCGTGTTACAATATTATACGGCAAATGTTAATATTAACTGCCGCGGTGTGATTATTGCGCAGGCAATTCTCACATCCGGCCAATCTCAACCGAAAGGGGGATATGCATGAATTCCTCACGGAGGACCAAAATCCGGGAAATGCTCGCCGAAAAGCCGTTCGTGTCGCTTAAAGAGATGGAGAGTGCCTTTCCCGATGTATCCAGTATGACGCTCCGGCGTGATATTGAGTATTTCGAGCGAATGGGTGAAGCCATCAAGGTTCGCGGCGGCGCACGGTCGATGAAGTTTCTCACAACCTCAATGGAAGATTCCTTCCACCACCGTCTGAACGAGAATGCTACCATCAAGGAGTACATTGCCCGCCGAGCCCTCGATCTGATCGAAACCGGCCGTTCCCTTTTCCTCGATTCGGGTACGACCATGCTGAAGCTGGCACATCTTCTGCCGGATCAGCGGCTCACCATCATCACCACAGGCCCCAACATTGCGTTGGAACTGATCAAGAAAAGTCTGCCGATTGTCAATCTGGTCGGCGGTATGATCAACCGTGACAACATTTCGATTTCCGGAAACCAGGCGCTTCGCTTTCTGGACGATGTGAACATTGACATTGCGTTCATTTCACCGTCCGGCCTCTCTCTCAAGGACGGCTTCACAAGCGGCAATTATTCCGAGTGCGAACTGAAGCGGATGGTTGTGGAAAAGGCCCGCAAGGTGGTTGTCCTCATGGACACCTCCAAGCTGAACCGGAGCCTTCCCTACACCTTCTGCACGCTTGAAAAGGTTCACACCATTGTTACCAACAGTCAGCTTCCGGCCGATCTTGTCGATGCAGCCGAAAAGCTCGGTATCGAAATCATCGTCACAAACACGCGTTAAACCCTGTCAATCAAATCTACATACATGGAGGTATATCTATGGCAACCGCAGTAATCATGCCCCGTCAGGGACAGAGCGTTGAGAGCTGCATCATCACCGAGTGGGCCAAGAAAAAAGGCGACACGGTAAATGCAGGCGACGTTCTCTTCTCCTACGAGACCGACAAATCAAGCTTTGACGAAAAATCCGAGGTATCGGGTACGCTGCTTGAAGTATTCGCCGCCGAGGGCGATGACGTTCCCTGTCTGGAAGTCGTCTGCATCATCGGTGAGGCAGGTGAGGACATCTCCGCGCTTCTTCCCAAGAAGGATGAGGCCGCCGCTCCCGCCGAAGCCGCTCCTGCAGCAGAGGCTCCTGCAGCCGCTGCTGCAGCCGCAGAGGCTCCCGCTGCCGAAGTCACCGTTTCCGACGGTGAAATTCTCCGCATCTCCCCCAGAGCAAAGAATCTCGCTCTCAAGGCCGGCGCCGATCTTTCCCAGGTCGCTCCGACGGGCCCCCAGGGCCGCATCATCGAGCGCGATGTCAACGCTCTGCTTGACAAGGGCCTGACCGCTCCCATCGCAAATGTCGAGAAGTATCTCGCCGGCGATGCATCCGCTCTGGCCAAGGCCGAGGAAGCCGCTCCCGCAGCCGCCGCTGCTGCAGCCGCTGCTGTTGCTCCCGCAGAAGCACCCAAGGCCGCTTACACCGATGTCAAGATTTCCAACATCCGCAAGGTTATTGCCAAGTCGATGCACGCTTCGCTGTCGAACATGGCTCAGCTCACGCTGAACGCTTCCTTCGATGCAACCGAAATCATGGCATTCCGCGCCAAGCTCAAGGCTTCCGGTGAAGCTCTCGGCATGGCCAACATCACCCTGAACGATATCGTTCTCTTCGCTGTTGCCAAGACGCTGATGAACCACAAGGATCTCAATGCTCACTGGCTGGATGACGTTATGCGCATCTTCGAAAACGTCAACCTCGGCATCGCCGTTGACACCGAGCGCGGCCTGATGGTTCCCACTCTGAACGCAGCCGAAACCCTCACCCTCAACGAGCTCTCCGTCAAGGCAAAGGCTCTTATCAAGGAAACCCAGAGCGGTTCCATCTCCCCCGACAAGCTGTCAGGCGGCACCTTCACCGTTACCAACCTCGGCTCCCTCGGCGTGGAGAGCTTCACGCCCGTCATCAATCCTCCGCAGGTTGCCATCCTCGGTGTCTGCACCATCACCCAGCGCATCAAGGCAGACGGCTCCACCTACCCGGCTATGGGCCTCTCCCTCACCTTCGACCACCGCGCGCTGGACGGCGCTCCCGCTGCACGCTTCCTGAAGGATCTCTGCGCAAACCTCGAGAACTTCGGTCTGCTTCTCGCAAAGTAAGGAGTCTTAACAATGTTTGATCTGATTATCCTCGGCGGCGGCCCCGCCGGCTACAATGCGGCAGAGCGTGCCGCAGAGGGCGGTCTTTCCACCGCCGTTATCGAAGGACGTGCGCTGGGCGGCGTCTGCCTCAACGAAGGCTGCATCCCCACCAAAACGCTCCTCTATTCGGCAAAGATTTACGATTATGCCAAGCACAGCGAAGAGTACGGCGTAACCCTGCCGAACGCTTCCATCGACCACGCCAAGGTCGTTGCCCGCAAGGGAAGAGTTGTTTCCCAGCTGGTCGGCGGCATCGGCGCCAAGATGAAGCACGCAGGCGTCAAGGTCATCAACGGCTACGGTGAAATCACCGGCCGCGATGCCGAGGGCTTCACCGTGAAGGTCGGCGAGGAAGAGCACAAGGCAAAGCGTCTGCTCATCTGCTCCGGTTCCTCCGCCGCTGTTCCTCCGATTCCCGGTCTGAAGGAAGCCGTTGCATCCGGCTTTGCCATGACCAACCGCGAGATCCTTGACATGACCACCGTTCCGAAGCAGCTGGCTGTTATCGGCGGCGGTGTCATCGGACTTGAGATGGCATCCTACTTCAACTCCATCGGCTCCAAGGTCACCGTTATCGAAATGCTCGATCACATCGGCGGCCCGACCGACAGCGAGATTGCCGCTATCCTTCTGAAGAACTACAAGAAGAAGGGCATCGAATTTATGCTGGGCGCCAAGGTTACCGGTGTCGGCACGAATTCCGTTTCCTGCGAGCTGGACGGAAAGCCGGTTGAGGTTCCCGCTGACTGCGTACTCTGCGCTGTCGGCCGCCGCGCCAATACCGCCGGCATCGGCCTCGAAACCATCGGCGTTCTCACCGAGCGCGGCGCGATCGTCACCAATGAGTGCGGCCGCACCAACATCGCCGGTGTCTGGGCAGCCGGTGACGTCAACGGCAAGTCCATGCTGGCTCACACCGCATACCGCGAGGGCGAAGCCGCCGTCAACGATATGCTCGGCAAGAAGGACAAGGTCAACTACAACGCCATCCCCGCTGTTATCTACACCAATCCCGAGGTTGCTTCGGTCGGTGAAACCTCCGAAACGATCAAGGCCAAGGGCATCGAAGCCGATGTTCTGTCCCTGACCCTCCGTTACTCCGGCCGCTATGTGGCTGAAAACGAGGGCGGCGACGGCATTGTCAAGATCATCGCCGACAAGAAGCATCACCGCATCCTCGGTGTACACATGATCGGCAACTACGCATCCGAAATCATCTACGACGCCGCCATGATGGTCGAAAACGAGATGCGCGTCAACGATGTGAAGAAGTTCGTCTTCCCGCATCCCACCGTATGTGAAGTTATCCGCGAGGGTATGTTCGGAATGTAAGCCCCGGCTTACATTCCCTCTCCCCGCTTCGGTATGTGCGATGTATAATATCCGCCTGACCCCGTACGTTCCCGAACCGCAGCCTGCGACAAGCGACCGCATTGTGGCCGCCCATTACTACGCAGCATGGAAAAAGGGTGCAGCAGAGCTGCACGGTGCCTTCGACGATCTGCATCCCTTCCCGGAGCGCACGCCGCTGATGGGCTATTACGATGAGGAAAGCCCGGAGGTCTGTGACTGGGAAATCAAGTGGGCCGTCGAGCACGGCATCAACTGCTTTATCCATTGCTGGTACCGCCGCAAGTATAATGAAGGGCATCCGGTAACGGTGAACGATCTTCGCTGCAGCCACGGTCTGCACGAGGCTCTCTTTCATGCAAAGTATCAGAACATGATGAAATTTGCCATCATGTTCGAAAACAGTCCGCGTTGGGGAAACACCGATACCAAGGACCTGCTCGATAATCTGATGCCGTTCTGGATGGAAAACTATTTCAAACGGGACAATTATCTGATAATCGACAACAAGCCGGTACTGTTTGTCTACTATCAGCCGCAGTTGACCGAAGTATGGCCGGATCCCGCCGACCAGAAGGCAGCCTTCGATGCCTGCCGTGAATATGCAAAAGGGTTCGGATTTGACGGTATGATCTTCGCCATCGAATTCCGTGCCGGCGCTTTCAGCGAAGCCGAAAATGCCGACTGCCTGGCGCGCGGCTACGATTTCCGTTTCGGCTACTGCGGTTACCGTCCGCCAAACGGGCAGGATTTTCCACCGCAGGAAACGGTTATCGACGGTGCGCTGAATTATGCGCAGCGGATTCTGGATATCGACCGGATGCACAACATTGCTACGGCCGGATGCTTCTGGGATCCCTCGCCCCGCACCTCACAGCATTGGCTGGATATGGGTATGACCTACAAAAACTACGGCGGTTTCTATTATGCACAGCCGGAATCCTTCCGCAGAATTCTGCGCGGCATCCGGGAGATGACCGATGCTCTGCCCGACGGTGCATGGGCGAAAAAGATCCTTATGATCGACAACTGGAACGAATGGGACGAGGGACACTACGTTTCCCCCAACCACGAATTCGGCTTCCGTTATCTGCAGGCCATCCGCGAGGAGCTGACTGCACGCGACAATCTCCCCGATTACCGCACGCCGCAGGATCTGGGACTTTCAGGAAATCTGAACAAGTCTTGGAGCGTTCCGGATCTCGGCCCTATCTGCCAACAGCAGCTGGAGGGTAAAGAGCATGTATAACATTAAATTAACCTCTTACGTTCCCGAACCGCAGCCCGCCACCTCCGACCGTATCGTCGCGGCACATTACTACGCGGCGTGGAAGAAGGGCGCACCGGGTCTGCACAACGGCTTCGACGATCTGCATCCCTTCCCGGAGCGCACGCCGCTGATGGGCTACTACGATGAGGAAAGCCCGGAGGTCTGTGACTGGGAAATCAAGTGGGCCGTCGAGCACGGCATCAACTGCTTCATCCATTGCTGGTACCGCAGAAAGTACAACGAAGGACAGCCCGTGACGCCGGAGCATCTGCGCTGCGGCCACGGCCTGCACGACGCGCTGTTCAACGCGCGATATCAGAACATGATGAAATTTGCCATCATGTTTGAAAACAACCCGCGCTGGGGCAACACCAATCCGCAGGATATGGTGGAAAACCTCATGCCTTTCTGGATGGAAACCTACTTCAAGCGCGAGAATTACTTGGTGATCGATAACAAACCGGTGCTGTTTGTCTGCGCCCCATATATTCTCAACCAAGCGTTCAAGAACATCGCAGAACAGCGGGAAGTCTTTGACAAGTGCCGCGAGTACGCGAAGGAGCAGGGCTTCGACGGTCTGCTGATCGCCGCCTGCATCTGGGATTATACGAACCCCAATCCCGACCTGTACCGCGACTGCACGGCGCGCGGTTACGATTTCCACTTCGGCTACAATGCGGGTTACAATCCGTCTGCCGACACGGATGACGATGACGAGATCATCGAAGGCCAGTTAGAGATGTTAAAGCGCCGCCTCGCACCGGAACCGATGCGCCACATTCCAATCGCATCCTGCTTCCGCGATGCCGAACCGCGCACCACCGAAGCGTGGAACGCCCTCGGATTCAACTTCGGCAAGGAAACGAAATATCACCTTTCCGCCGACGGATTCCGCAAGGTCATCCATCGGATGAAGGAAGTCGCCGATACGCTCCCCGACGGGGCATGGGGTAAGCGGATCTTCATGCTGGACAACTGGAACGAGTGGGATGAAGGTCACTACATCTCGCCATGCCATGAGTACGGCTTCCGCTATCTTCAGGCAATTCGCGAGGAGCTGACCGCACGCGACAATCTTCCCGATTACCGCATGCCGCAGGATCTGGGACTTTCGGAGAATCTGAACAAGTCTTGGGAAATTCCGGACATGGGGCCGCTCTGCAAAGAACGACTGGAGGGAAAAGCTGATGTATAACATACGATTAACCTCCTATATCCCCGAACCGCAGCCCGCCACCTCCGACCGTATCGTCGCGGCACATTACTACGCCGCCTGGAAGAAGGGTGCGCCGGGACTCCACAACGGCTTTGACGATCTGCATGATTATCCGGAGCGCACGCCGCTGATGGGCTATTACGATGAGGAAAGCCCAGAGGTCTGTGACTGGGAAATCAAGTGGGCCGTCGAGCACGGCATCAACTGCTTCATCCATTGCTGGTACCGCCGGCTGGAGGAGATGGGCAAGCCGGTCCGTGCGGATAAGCTCCGCTGCGGCCACGGCCTCCATGAAGCGCTTTTCAACGCGAAGTATCAGAAGTACATGAAGTTTGCCATCATGTTCGAGAACAGTCCCCGCTGGGGAACCACGGACGCCGATGACATCATCGACCATCTGATGCCCTTCTGGGTTGAAAACTACTTCAGCCGCGACAACTACCTGAAAATCGACAACAAGCCGGTTCTCTTCATTTATCATCCCAAGCGCCTGGTCGATGTGTTCGGCGCGCCCGAGAATCAGAAGGCAGCCTTCGATGCCTGCCGCGAATACGCAAAGAACTGCGGCTTCGACGGTATGATTTTCGCCGAGTGCAACACCATCCCCACCGCGCAGGCAAATGATGAATCGCTGGCCCGCGGATACGATTTCCGCTTCGGCTACAATGCCGGCTACAGCGCACCGGACCATTATCCCCCGGCCGAGGATGTCATAAACGGCCAGTGCGGTCTCTTGAAGACCCGTCTTGACATTGATCCGATGCACTACATCCCCACCGTTTCCTGCTTTGCCGATGCCAAGCCCCGTACAACCCAGCATTGGCTGGATATGGGCTATCGCTTCGACAGACAGAAGACCTGGTACCTCTATCCCGATGATTTCCGCCGCTGTCTGCGCCGCATGAAGGACATGACAGCAGAACTTCCGGAGGGAGCATGGGGTAAAAAGATCATGATGATCGATAACTGGAACGAATGGGACGAGGGACACTACGTTTCCCCCAGCCACGAATTCGGCTTCCGTTATCTGCAGGCCATCCGCGAGGAGCTGACCGCACGCGATAATCTCCCCGATTACCGTATGCCGCAGGATCTGGGGCTCTCGGAGAATCTCAACAAAACCTGGGAAATCCCCGACATGGGCCCGCTCTGCACAAAAAGGCTGAGCGAACAAAACCAAAAGTAAAAAATAAATTCTGAAAAGGAGAAACAATACTATGCCTAAGAGTCAATACGTCGATCCCGGCAAAGCTTTCCAGCCCGGCTATATCCATTTTGAGGATATTCCCGTATGCCAGTACAACAAGACCCTCGATGAGGAGAAGGCTCTCTACACCAAGGAAGATTTCATGCGCATCTACCGCGACATGGCCATCATCCGCGAGTTCGAGACCATGCTCAACGAAGTCAAGGTTAAGAGCGAGTACAACGGCGTAACCTACAACAACCCCGGCCCGGCTCACCTGTCCATCGGTCAGGAAGCTTCCGCTGTCGGTGAGGCTTATTCCCTCGACATCAACGACTTCTCGTTCGGTTCCCACAGATCCCACGGCGAAATTCTCGCAAAGGGTCTGTCCTCCATCGAAAAGCTGGATGACACCGAGCTTTATGACATCATGAAGGAATTCCTCGGCGGTTCCGTTCTGAGCGTTGTTGAAAAGCACATGAATGCAAACGGCAACATCAAGGAGCTGGCGATCAACTTCCTGCTCTACGGTGCTCTTGCTGAGGTATTTGCCCGCACCACCGGCTTCAATAAGGGTCTGGGCGGCTCCATGCACGCATTCTTCATTCCCTTCGGTCTGATGCCGAATAACGCAATCGTCGGCGCATCCGCTCCGATCGCTCTGGGTGCCGCTCTCTACAAGCGCTCCAACCACAAGCCCGGCATCGTTATCTCCAACTGCGGCGACGGTGCTACCGGCCGCGGCCCGGTTCTCGAGGCTCTGAACTTCGCTTCCATGGACCAGATCACCAAGCTGTGGGGCATGGACGGCAAGTACTCCGCTGACGGTATGCCGATCCTCTTCAACGTATTCAACAACCACTACGGTATGGGCGGTCAGACCCGCGGCGAAACCATGGGCTTTGATATGGTTGCCCGTCTGGGTGCCGGCTTCAATCCGAGCCAGATGCACGCAGAGCGCGTAAACGGCTACGATCCGCTGGCTGTTATCGACGCTGTTTCCAGAAAGAAGAAGCTCCTTCTCGAAGGCAAGGGCCCGGCTCTGCTCGACGTTGTTACCTACCGTGTATCCGGTCACTCCCCGTCCGACTCCTCCACCTACAGAACCGTTGAGGAGATCGAGGCATGGAAGGCAGCTGACCCGATCCTCGCATTCAAGAACAAGCTCATCCTCGGCGGCATCGCTACCGAAAACGAGTTTGCCACCATGCACGAGCAGATCACCGCTCGCATGACCGAAATCATGAAGCTGGCGATCAACGATGAGATCTCGCCCCGCATGGACCTCCAGAAGAACCCCGATGCCATCGCGTCCATCATGTTCTCCAACCAGAAGGTTGCCAGCATGGATCCCACCCGCGAGGCAGACGTTCTCATGCCCAAGGAAGAGTGCCCCCGCGTCAAGGAAATCGCCGGCAAGATCCGTACCGCTACCGACAAGGACGGCAAGCCCGTTTCCAAGATGAAGATGTACAACCTCACCGACGGTCTCTTTGAGCCGATCATCGACAAGTTCTATGAGGATCCCACCCTCATCGCTTACGGTGAAGACAACCGTGACTGGGGCGGCGCTTTCGGCGTTTACAAGAAGATGACCGAAGCCATTCCTTACCACAGATTCTTCAACTCCCCGATTTCCGAGTCCGCTATCGTCGGCTCCGCAGTCGGCTACGCAATGTGCGGCGGCCGTGCCATCGTTGAGCTGATGTACGCTGACTTCATCGGCTGCGCAGGTGATGAAATCTTCAACCAGATGGCGAAGTGGCAGGCTATGTCCGCCGGTATCCTCAAGATGCCGATCGTCCTCCGTGTATCCGTCGGCTCCAAGTACGGCGCACAGCACTCTCAGGACTGGACCGCTCTCACCGCTCACATCCCGGGTCTGAAGGTAATCTTCCCGAACACCCCTGCCGATGCAAAGGGTCTGATGACCGCCGCTCTCGAAGGAACCGACCCCGTTGTTTGCTTCGAGTCGCAGAGAATCTACGGTATCGGTGAGCAGTTCATGAAGGACGGCGTTCCGGAAGGCCGCTATGAGATCACCCTCGGCGATCCCGACATCAAGCGCGAAGGTAAGGACGTTACCATCCTCACCATCGGCGCTACCCTCTACCGCGCAATGGATGCTGCCAAGACCCTCCAGGAGAAGTACAACATCTCCGCCGAGATCATCGACGCACGCACCATCGTTCCCTTCGATTACACCAAGGTTGTTGAGTCTGTCAAGAAGACCGGTAAGATCGTTATCGTCGGCGATGCCTGCGAGCGCAACTCGGTCATGAAGGATATGGCTGCCAACATCACCGAATTCTGCTTCGATTACCTCGATGCTCCGCCTGTCGCACTCGGCTCCCGCAACTGGATCACTCCCTGCTACGAGCTGGATGCAGAGTTCTTCCCGCAGGCCGACGGCATCATCGACATCATTCATGAAAAGCTCATGCCCATTCCGGGATACGTTGCCAAGACCAACTGCAGCGACGTTGAGCGCATGAACAGAAGCAAGCTGGGTCTGTAATTCCCGTCGGGTTTCCAATACCCGTTCTGTTTCGAAAAAGGAGTATCGTATGGAAATCAACATCGATGAGCTGCAAATCCGGCTCGTCACGCCGCAGGACCGTGATCGCATCGAGCGCTTCTTCGCCAGCCTCGGCGAAGAAGGAACCGGATTTCTCAACCGCGGCCGCGGCAACGAAAACGCCGCACTTGCCTACTGTGACGGTGAAAAGCCGAACTCGCTTTACTGGGCGGCGGTTCACCAGACCGAGGACGGCGAGGAGTTTGTGGGGCTCACGTTCATCTGGGACAAGGATTCCATGATCCCGTGGTTCGGCATCGGTGTATCCGAAGCCTGGAAGGGACACCATCTCGGCCGTCGCCTGATTGCCGCGGTGCGCGAGCACTGCGAGGCGGCCGGCTGCGGAGGCATCCTGCTGACCACCGCGCAGAACAATTTCCGCGGACAGGGTCTGTATGAGCACTGCGGCTTCGAAAAGCTCGGTGTCCATACCAGCGGCGAATTCCAGTATCTGCTTCGTTTTCCGATCCGGAAGTAAACATCCCTGCGATGGGCGAGCCCTGCTCGCCCATCTGCTTTTTTGAAAGGAGAATTCCCCCTTGAAGCTGTATATCAATTCCCATTCGGATCCCGCCTTCAATCTCGCGGCCGAGGAATATCTGCTTGAACACGCCGATGATGACATCTTTATGCTCTGGCGTAATCAGCCGGCCGTGATCATCGGCAAGAATCAGAATGCCTTTACCGAGGTGGATCTGGAATTCACACGGGAACGTGGAATCCGGGTCATCCGCCGGCTGACCGGCGGCGGGGCGGTATTCCATGATCTGGGCAACATCAATTTCACCTTTATCTCCCCGGACGGCGGATCGCTTGCCTCCCGGATCCGCGAGGGCGGGCTGGATTTCGCGCTGTTCACAGAACCGGTTCTGGAGGCTCTCCGCAAGCTCGGAATCCGCGCCGAGCTGTCCGGCCGCAACGATCTGGTCGCCGAAGCCGACGGTGAATTCCGGAAGATTTCCGGCAATGCGCAGTGTGTATACAGCCGGCGCGACGGAAAAAGCGCCACCATGCATCACGGCACGCTGCTGTTTTCGGCCGATCTGTCCTATATGCAGGGTGCGCTCCGGCCGGATCCGGAGAAGCTGCAGAGCAAGGGAATCCGGAGCGTGCGGAGCCGCGTGGCCAACATCCGGGATCTTCTTCCGGACGGAGTGCGCGATGAGCTGGCGGATCCCGAAGTCTTTCTGGCTTATCTTGCCGGGATGATGGCATCAAAGCTGAAAAGTGCACCGATGCCGCTCCCCGATGAAGAGGCGATCGCCGCGCTGGCCGCCGAAAAATATTCATCCGATGATTGGAACCTCGGCCGGATGGGCCATTTCACCCTGACCCGCCGCCGCCGGTTTGCCTACGGCACCGTCGAACTGTCCGTATCTGTGCGGGAAGGTCGGATCGCCGAGGCCGCCGTAAGAGGTGATTTCTTCGGTACTGCTGACATTGCCGGGCTTGAAGGGGCGCTGATCGGCTGTGTCTGGTCGCCGGATTCGATCGCGCAGACAATCGCCCCCATCCCCGTTGGCCAATTCATTGCAGGCGCTGAAAACGAGGACCTTCTGGAGCTGCTTTTTGATAAAAAACAAAAATAATCGGGAAATTTTCGAAAAGCCCTTTACTTTAATACGAAAATCGTATAAAATAATAATATACTAATATCGGAAAGGAATGCTCCATCATGAACAAACTGCATGACGAAAAAATCGATTATCTTTTCAAGGGAATCCTCACGCTGGAGAATGTGTCGGAGTGCTACAGTTTTTTTGAAGACCTCTGCACCGTTGCCGAGCTTCAGGAAATGTCCAAGCGCCTTCTGGCCGCCAAGATGCTGAAGGATAACTTTATCTACACCGAAATCGCCGAAAAGACCGGACTCAGCACCGCTACCATCAGCCGTGTCAACCGCTGCCTCAAATACGGAAGCGACGGCTATATCACGGTTCTTGAGCGGCTGGACCGCATGAAATAATGACGGACGCCTATACCTCTCTGGCCGCCGTCTATGACCGCCTCATGGGCGACGTGGACTATGCCGCCTGGGCGGATTCCATCGAAGCACGCTTTCAGAAATTCGCCCCCGGCAGGGTGCATTCACTTCTGGATCTTGCCTGCGGAACCGGATCCGTCACCGTCGAAATGGCCCGCCGCGGCTATGATATGATCGGCATCGATCTTTCCGAGGATATGCTGGCCGCCGCCCGCGCCAAATGCGATGGGGAGCGCTTCGCCCACAAGGTTCTTCTGATCCGACAGGATATGGCCGAATTTGAGCTGTACGGCACGGTGGACGCCATTGTCTGCTGTCTGGACAGCCTGAACTATCTTCCCTCGGTTTCGGCCCTGCGCAGGACCTTTGCGCACGCCCACAATTATCTGGAGCCGGACGGTCTGTTCCTGTTCGACATGAATACGCCGAAGAAGTTTGAGGAAATCTACGGCTTCAACACCTATGTCCTTGAAGAGGACGGAATTTTCTGCACCTGGCAGAATCTTTACAATGCCCGGACCAAATTCTGCGACTTCTATCTGACCATCTTTCGCGAAGGGATGGACGGGCGCTGGGAGCGCTTTGACGAGGTACAGCGGGAGCGGTGCTTCAGCCTGCGCACGGTAAAGAAGCTGCTCGCGGAATGCGGATTTGAGCTTCTTTCGCTGGACGGCGATCTGAAGGGAACGCCTGCCGATGCCAACAGCGAGCGCTGGTACTTCACCGCGCGGGCAAACAAAACCTTGAAAGGACAGGAATAATATGCAAGAACCATCCACCATGCTCCGCGTCATGACCCGGGACGGAAGCGCACGCGCTTTCGTGGTGAATTCCACCGCCATTGTCAATGCGGCCATCGGATACCATCATACAACACCGACAGCATCGGCCCTGCTCGGACGGACGCTGACCGCAGCCTCCATCATGGGCACCCTGCTGAAGGACAAGGGCAATTCGCTGACGCTGAACATCCGCGGCGACGGCCCCGCCAAAAATGTCATCGCCGTATCGGATTATGCCGGCAATGTCAAGGGCTATATTCAGAATCCGCTGGTTGATCTTCCCAAGAAAGCAAACGGCAAGCTGGATGTTTCAGGCGCCATCGGAAACGGCACGCTGAGCGTTGTCAAGGATATCGGCCTCAAGGAGCCTTATTCCGGCATGATCGAGCTGGTCAGCGGCGAGATTGCCGAGGATATCACCCAGTATTTCGCCGCCAGCGAGCAGACCCCCAGCCTTTGCGCGCTCGGCGTACTGATCGACCGTGATTACAGCTGCAAGGCAGCCGGCGGGATCCTCATTTCCCTGCTTCCCTTTGCGGCCGAGGAAACCATCGTACAGCTCGAGAAGAACGCGGAGAAGCTGGCCAACATTTCCCGCCTGTTCGATGCCGGCCTCAGCACAAAGGAAATCATGGATATTGCGCTGGAGGGCATCGAATACGATGTCTTCGACGAATTGGATGTCGCCTATCAGTGCGATTGCTCCCGTGAGCGCTGTGCACGCGCGCTGGTCAGCCTCGGCAAAACAGAAGCCGAAAAGCTGCTGGCTGAATGCCGCGCCGAGGGAAAGCCCGAGGAGATTCAGTTTGAATGTCACTTCTGTGACAAGAAATATCTCTTCACCCGCAAAGACACCGAGAAGCTGTTCTCATAAACAGCAAAACCCGCAAAAAGATTTGATCCCCGCGGCTCAAATCTTTTTGCGATATTTTTCAAAAATATTTCAAAAAGGTATTGACAACACCTTTTAATTGTGGTATAATAATATCCGTCGCAGGGAGAAAGGCTTCCAAAAGCCGCCTTGTTGATCCGGAAGCTTAGCTCAGCTGGGAGAGCATCT
>JAZNKS010000029.1:0-2074 GCA_045578725.1 Candidatus Flemingiibacterium sp. | reverse complement strand
GACATGGGAGGGGGAGCCGATCTGTGCCGTCTGGCACGCAAGCTCTGCCGGACGGACGGAATCGGCGAAGGCGCTCTGGGGCGGGGACGCGCCCTGCCTTACCTCGGTGGGAAGCCCGGAGGAGGCGGAGCGCTCGCAGGTGATTCTTGCGATCCCGGAGCTGCGGCGGATTCTGGCCGGACGGGGCTGGAACGGCAGTCTGCAGACATCCCTCATAAAGAACGAATCCGGCCGGTGCGATGTCTTCACGCTCGGCAATCTTACGCTGACGGGGCAGGAGGCCCGCACGATGTTCGGGCTGAAATCCACCGCCTTCACGGCAATGCGGTGCGGGGACAGCCTGATCTTCACGGCGGCAGGATATGGCCACGGTGTCGGGCTGTCCCAGCGCGGGGCCGAGGCGATGGCAAGGGCCGGCGCCGATTGGCGGGAGATTGTCCTCCATTATTATGCGGGCTGCGCGGTCACAAAAGCAAATTCCCCTTGACAAGCGGGCAAAGTTGGTGTATACTATTGGAATGAAGCAAATGTGAAAGGATTTCCCAAATCATGAAAATAACCCCCGTCAAAGGTACCAACGATTATCTGCCCCGCGAGGTGCTGGTGCGCGATTATCTTCAGAACACCATCCTCGAAACCTACCGCTCCTGCGGCTTTGAGCGGATCACCACCCCCATCATCGAGGACATTGAAAACCTCGACAAATCCGATGGCGGCGAGAATCTCAACCTCATTTTCAAAATCTTAAAGCGCGGCGAGAAGCTGGATGAGGCCGCCATCGCCTCGGGTGATCTGGCCGACATGGGTCTTCGCTACGATCTGACCCTCCCGCTGACACGCTATTATGCCAATAACCGCGCCAAGCTGCCGAGCCCCTTCAAGGTCATCCAGATCGACAAGGTTTACCGTGCCGAGCGCCCGCAGAAGGGCCGTCTGCGTGAATTCGTGCAGTGCGATATCGACATCATCGGCTCCGATTCCTATACCGCCGAGGTCGAGCTGATCGCCACCACCGCCAAGGCGCTTCTGAACATCGGCTTCAACAATTTCAAAATCCGCATCAATGACCGCACCCTCCTGCGCGCGATTATCATGAGCGCCGGCTTTGAAGCCTCCGACTGTGACAGCGTCTGCATTTCGCTTGATAAGCTCGATAAGATCGCCGCCGACGGCGTAAAGGCGGAGCTGCTTGACAAGGGCTTTGCCGAGGCTTCGGTCGGTAAGCTGATGGAAGCGCTGGCCATCACGCCCTTCACCCTCGCCGATGCGAAGGCCATCTGCGGCGAGATCCCGGCCATTGCCAATCTGGAAAAGATCATGTCCCTCTCCGAAGATTTGGCTGCCGGCCGCTACGGCATCGAATACGATATGACGCTGGTGCGCGGTCAGGGCTATTACACCGGCACCGTCTTTGAAATCTCCAGCCCCGACTTCCGCGGCGCCATCGGCGGCGGCGGACGGTATGACAATCTGATCGGCAAATTCCTGGGCGAATCCATCCCGGCTGTCGGCTTCTCGATCGGCTTTGAGCGGATCGCCGGCATCCTGCTGGATCAGAATTACCGGATTCCCACCAGCCGTGAGCGCGTAGCCGTCATCTGGCGCGAGGAAACCTTCATGACGGCGCTGAAGCAGGCGGATGCGCTCCGGGAAAATTACGATGTCACGCTGGTCGAGGAGCCAAAGAAGCTCGGCAAGCTCTATGCCCGCCTCGAGGAGAGCGGATACATGGGTGCCGTCCTTGCCGGCAGCGACGAAATGAAGCGCTTCGGGGATCATTTCTGATCGGCCCGATCCCATTACAGGTGAATCACAGGAAGCCTTTCGACCTGCGGGCGGGGGCTTCCTTCCTTAATTTATAAATTTCCCCGCCGTGGAGGGTGAAATACATCCTTTTTGCCTTTGACAACGGTGTGCGCGGCGTGCTATAATGAGGCTGTGACAATATGTGAAAGGAGTCCCTTCCATGAAAAAACTGACATTGCTTCTTGCCTGCCTGCTGGCATCGCAGACCTTATTTGCCTGCGGCGGTACGCCGGGCACGGCCGATACCACCCTGCCGGACGAAAGTACC
>JAZNKS010000028.1:0-86901 GCA_045578725.1 Candidatus Flemingiibacterium sp. | reverse complement strand
CGGCCCCGGTGGGAAGGACCATTACAAAAAAAGGCTCTGCTGCAAGTTGAAAACTTGCAGCAGCGCAGGCGCGTAAGCGCGTAGGGGCTGTTGCATCGAAATGCAACAGCCCCTTTTTCTTCAGTTCATTACACCGATACGGATGCGGTCGGCAATCATGGCGATGAATTCGGAGTTGGTCGGCTTGCCGCGCTGACAGCTGATCGTGTAGCCGAAATAGCGGTTCAGCGTGTCAAGGTCACCGCGATCCCAGGCGATTTCGATTGCATGGCGGATCGCACGCTCCACACGGGAGGCCTTGGTGGCAAACTGCTTGGCGACCTTGGGATAGAGCGCTTTCGTCACGAAATCAATCAGTTCCGGCTCGTCAATCGTCAGGATGATCGCGCACCGCAGATACTGATAGCCCTTGACATGGGCCGGAATGCCGATCGTATGGAGAATCCGGGTGACCTGTGCTTCCAGCGTCTGGGACGGCTGAGAGGCCGGCTCCGGATTGGTGACCGGGCCTGTGCCCGACTGACGTTTGCTCATCTCATGGAAGACCGCCTCACAGATGTCAGCCATTCCGTAGGGCTGGATCAGAACCGAAGCATCGTTTTGAAACAGCTCGCGCAGAGCACGTTCGCACTCTCTTGTTCCCAGATACACAAATCCGGCGGCTCGGGTGCCCTGGAGCCGGGAGCGCTGCTGTTCATCGATCATAAGCTGCATCCCCTCGCCGCGGTCCATCATGGCATCGCAGAGGACGATATCTGCATCACCGCTGCGCAGATAGAAGGCGGCTTCTGCCCGGTCAGACACTTCGTGGATCGTTTCAAATCCGATCTCGCGCAGCATCCGGGAAAGCTCCCCTCGCTTCACGGTGTTCTCCATAGCCAGCATCAGTTTCACGTTTTTCAGATTCATAACTTTCTCTCCTGTCAGAAATGATTTTTCGTCAGCGTTATCACCGTTTAGTTTTCCGGCGCCGCTTTTTGATGAATTTCATCTGTTTCTATTGTATCACAAACCGCCGTATAATTTCAATAAGTTTACTGAAATGGCAATGTACAAATATAGTGTCGATAATTAGTCAAATATATACATATAATAGTCGGATTGTCGAAAAATGGACGGAAACAGACGATAAATATAAATAATACCATAATATGGGATAGGTGGGCGGGGTAAATGCGAATTTCTTGTAACATTCCGGCCGCCTGTCTTGACAAGAAGCGGTGTTTGCGGTAAAATATAAGGTGGGAAATTGTAGTTTTCCCACTATAAATATTATTAAGCAAAAGAGGGATTCCTGCATTATGTCAGAAGAAATCAAAAACACCGAGAAGGGCGGTATCTCCGTCGAGATCGAGCATATATTCCCGATCATCAAAAAGTGGCTGTATTCCGAAAAGGAGATTTTCCTGCGAGAGATTGTTTCCAATGCCTGCGATGCCGTTACCAAGCTGAAGCGGCTGGCATCACTGGGCCAGGCGAAGGATCTGGACGGTGAGGAATACAAAATCACCGTAACCGTCGATAAGGCAGCCCGCACGCTGACCGTTTCGGATAACGGTATCGGCATGACCGAGGACGAGGTCCGCCGCTATATCTGCCAGATCGCGCTCTCCGGTGCGCTGGAGTTCATCCAGAAATACGAGGGCGAGAATGAGGATGCCGGCAAGGACGGCATTATCGGTCACTTCGGTCTTGGCTTCTATTCGGCCTTTATGGTCAGCGATACCGTGGATGTGATTACCCGCTCCTACACCGGTGAAAATGCCGTAAAGTGGGTCTGCAGTGAGGCCGGCGAATATGAGATCACGAAGGATTATTTCCGTGCGGAGCGCGGAACCGATGTGGTGATGCACATCACCGCCGGGGAGGAGGAATTCCTGGATGAATTCCGGATCCGCTCCATTCTGGACAAATACTGCTCGTTCATGCCGGTTGAGATCTATCTTGATACCGGAAAGAAGGAGGAGGCTGAGCCGAAGGAAGGGGAGGAGGCCAAGGAGCCCGAGGCACCGAAGCCGATCAACGATGTCCATCCGCTCTGGCAGAAGAGTGCCTCCGAGTGCACCGAGGAGGAATATAAGAGCTTCTATCAGAAGGTGTTCAGCGATTACCGTGAGCCGCTCTTCCATATTCATCTGAACGCGGATTATCCGCTGAATTTCAAGGGCATCCTCTATTTCCCGCGGCTGGCGCACGAGTATGACAGCCTGGAGGGGCAGGTCAAGCTCTATTACAACCAGGTATTTGTCGCCGACAACATCAAGGAGGTCATTCCCGAATTTCTGCTGATGCTCAAGGGTGTGCTGGACTGCCCCGAGCTGCCGCTGAATGTTTCCCGCAGCTATCTGCAGAACAGCGGCTATGTGGCCAAGATTTCGGCGCACATTGTCAAGAAGGTGGCCGACAAGCTGAATTCGATGTTCAACACCGAGCGCGAGGCTTATGAAAAGCTCTGGGAGGATCTGAAGACCTTCGTGGAATACGGCTGCCTCCGCGATCATAAATTTTATGAGCGGGTCAGGGATTCCGTGCTCTATCATACCACCGACGGCCGGTATGTTACGCTGAACGAATACCTTGAAAAGGCGAAGGATAAGCACGAAAAGACCGTTTATTATACCGCCGACAAGACCGCACAGGCCCAGTACATTGCCATGTTTGCCGCCGAGGAAATCGAGGTGGTGGTTCTTGACAAGCTGATTGATACCCAGTTTGTTCAGGTTATCGAGCAGGAGAATGACGGCGTGAAGTTTGTCCGCATCGATGCGGATGTAGCCTCCGCGCTGAAGGCAGAGGGCAAGGCCGAGGAGAACGAAAAGCTGGCCGAAATCTTCCGCGAGGTCAGTGAAAACAAGGATCTGAAGGTCAGCTTTGAGCTTCTGAAAAACGAAAAAATCCCCGCTGTGCTCAACATCTCCGAGGAATCCCGCCGCATGGAGGATATGATGAAGATGTACCGGATGCGTTCGGGCGATATGGGCGATATGAAATTCCCCACCGATGCGACTCTGGTGGTGAACGGCGCAAGCAAGCTGATCGGCCGTCTTGCCGATACGGTACAAAACGACGAGGACAAGGCAAAGAAGATTGCCAAGCAGATTTACTCGCTGGCCCTCCTCTCTCAGCGGCAGCTGACAGCCGATGAGCTTCAGAGCTTCCTTGGCGACAGCTTTGATATTCTGGAAAATTTCTGATAAAGAGGATCAATCAATATGGCATCGGTATACGGATCCAAGCTGAAGCTGTCGGTCTTCGGCGAATCGCACGGTGTGGGAATCGGCGCGGTCATCGACGGCTTCCCGGCCGGCCTTCCGGTCGATATGGCTTACATTGAAGCTTTCATGAAGCGGCGTGCACCCGGCGGAGCTTTTTCCACCAAGCGAACGGAAGCGGATATTCCGAAGATTTTAAGCGGTGTATCGGGCGGCTTCACCAACGGCTATCCCATCGCGGTGATGATTGAGAATACCAATCAGAAATCGTCGGCGTATGACGATAAAATGACGAAGCCGCGCCCGAGTCATGCGGATTTTGCGGCCGCGCTCAAATACGGTGAGCACACGGAGCTCCACGGCGGCGGTCATTTTTCCGGCCGTCTGACGGCACCGCTGGTCTTTGCCGGCGCTCTGTGTTCCCTTTATCTGGCGCGCACGGGCGTTGAGATTGCCGCGCATATCCGGCAGATGCTCAATGTTACCGACCCGGCCTTCGGGCCTGCGGTGAGCGCAAAAGATCTGCGTGAGCTGAAAAAGCGCGAATTCCCGACCATCGATCCGATGGCGGGGGAGGCGTTTGCCACCATCATCAATTCCGCGCGCAACAAGGGGGATTCCGTCGGCGCGAAGATCGAATGCGCGGCGGTCGGAATGCCGCCGGCTATCGGCGAGCATATGTTTGAAAGCGTGGAATCGGAGATCAGCCGCCTGATGTTTGCGATTCCCGCCGTCAAGGGAATCGAATTCGGTGCGGGCTTTGATTTCGCGCGGATGTACGGCTCTGAGGCCAACGATCCCTATACCTTCCATAACGGCCGTGTGATGACGAAAACCAACAACTGCGGCGGCATCGTCGGCGGCATGACAACCGGAATGCCGATTCTCTTCTCGGTAGTGCTGAAGCCCACACCTTCGATCTTTACCGAGCAGGATACCGTGGATCTGGCCGCTGGCTGCGATACGAAGCTTTCGATTCAGGGACGGCACGATCCCTGCATTGCGGTACGGGCGATTCCGGTCATCGAGGCCTGCACGGCCATCGCGCTGACCGAGCTTATGCTGACGGCCGGGGGACGGAAGCTGTGAGAGAAGAAACCGCGGCGCGCCAGCAGATTATCGATGACAATCTGGCGCTCCTTGACAGCGAAGCCGCTTCGCTCACCGAGCGAAGGCTCTGCCAGCTTGCCGAGCGGGCGGCACTTCTGAAGAACGACGGTCTGCTTGACGGGGCGGAACTGCCCGAGGGCGGCTTTGATGCTCTGTTTGCCCCGACAATCTGGCCGGAGGATGTCAGCGCCGAGGCGCGTCCGTTTCTTTATGAAGCGGCGCGTGCCCAGCGGATCCGGGATCAGCTGGGCGTATGCCGGTTTCTGGCCCGCTCGCTGAAGGGCCGCCGGGATCCGATTCTCCAGAAGCTGTTCGGCGCGGGCTCGGATCTGGCACTCAAGCGCTACCCCCGGATTGCTTATGTCCGGAACGTCTATGCGGATTTCGCTTTCCGGAGCTTTTCCGCGGCGCTGGAGCACCCGGCGGCTCTTTATCCGGGCGACTTTGTGGCGGTCTGTGAAGAGGTATACAAGGGCAATGCCGATATGTGCATCCTGCCGCTGGACAGCTCGCGGGATGCCAAGCTGATCAGCTTTTACCGGCTGGTCGATAAATACGGGCTGAAGTCGATTCTGACCTGCTCCGTGGTTTCCTCGGATCAGAGCGTGACCACGCGCTATGCCCTGCTGCAGAAGCATATGCGGATTCCGGGGCCCCAGGAATATCCGGGCAAGCGGATCTGCTTTGAATTCCGCTTTGTCCCGGACGGACAGCTTTCGCTGGCGGGGCTTCTGCTGGCGGCGGAGGACTGCCGTCTTCCGGTTGAAAAGATCGATGCGATCCCCCTTCCCGACGGCGGATATTCCTACGATATTCTGCTGGACGGCGGAGAGGAATGGATGGCTTTTGCGCTCTATCTGGCGCTGGCGGTGCCGCAGGCGGAGCTGATCGGCATCTATCCGCATCTGGCGGCGGAGGAGGGACTATGATCGGAGCCTGCAATCCGTCCGGATTCCTGGATCTGCTGAACGGAAAGCCGTCAGGCGCGGTTCTCTTTGAGCCGTATATCGCCCCCAAAATGGCCGAGCGGCTGATCTGGCGCGCCGGAAGCACGCTGTGGGACAGTATGGAGCACCGGCTGGATACACTCGCGGATGTTTATGCTTATCTCGGCGCCGGAACCGTAACGGTCGATGCCGTCGGCACGGATGCGGGTGCACTCTGCGAGGCGCTCAAAAAACGCGGGGATGGCTGTATTTACACGGTGATTGCGGATTCTGTGTCCGAGCTTCGGCGGTTTGATGCCTGCGAATCGGTTCTGGCGCTTGCCGTGCACCGACCTGTGGAGGCGGCTTTTGACAAGCCGATGATTCTTCTGGCTGAGGAGGATGCCGATCCTCTTACGGTGCGGGAGGAAGCCGCGCGGTGCGGGATAAAGGGCGTGTATCTGTCCGGACGGATCCCGGTGGATGCGGCGCTTGAATGGAGCGGTGAGGGACCGGCGATTCTCGGCGGCCTCGGAACGGCATTTCTCAACGCCTCCGGCCCGCTGACGATCTATGCGCGTGTCCGGGAGCTGATGAAGTGCTCGGCGGGGCATTGGGCCATCGGAAGCGGAAGCAGCAGCGGTGAGATCGAATATCTCAGCTTTATCTCCATGCTGGGGATTTATAATAAAATCAAAAACGAGGAATACTGAAAAATGAAAAAGACGCTCAACTACAAAACCACCGGTACCTGCTCCCGGGAAATTGAGCTGGTTGTTGACGGCGATATGATCGAAAGCGCCCGCTTCGTCGGCGGATGCAACGGCAATACCACCGGTATCTCCGCGCTGGTTGCCGGCATGAAGGTGGCGGATGCCATCGCGCGGCTGAAGGGCATACGCTGCGGCTTCAAGCCTACCTCCTGCCCCGATCAGCTTGCACAGGCGCTGGAAAAGATCGCGGCCGCCGAGTAACACCGTCCATAGGGTACAGAAAGGATTATTTCATGAATTACAGAGAAAAATACGAGCGCTGGCTGACATCCGATCAGGTGGATGAGGCCACCAAGGCGGAGCTTCGCGGCATTGCCGATAACGATGAGGAGATTCAGTTCCGGTTCTTCAAGGATCTGGAATTCGGCACCGGCGGTCTGCGCGGTACGATGGTCGCAGGCACCAATGCGATGAATGTTTACACCGTCGCCCATGCAACGCAGGGACTGGCCGATCTGATCAACAAGGAGGGAAAGGCCGACCGCGGTGTTGCGGTGGGCCGTGATTCCCGCAACAATTCGAAGCTGTTTGCCGAAACGGCCGCATCGGTTCTGGCCGCCAACGGCATCAAGGTTAAGATTTTCGACGGTATCCGCCCCACGCCTGTGCTTTCCTTTGCGGTGCGCGAGCTCGGATGCATCGCCGGCATCAATATCACCGCTTCCCACAATCCCAAGCAGTACAACGGCTACAAGGCGTATTGGGAGGACGGCGCCCAGCTTCCCCCCGATCACGCCGAAACGGTTTCGGCCTTCATCGATGCTGCCGATATTTTTGACGATGTGAAGCTGATGGCATTCGAGGACGGCGTGAAGAGCGGCATCATCGAATATATCCCCGCCTCGCTGGATGAGAGCTATATGCAGCACGTCATGGCTGAGGCGATCAATCCCGAGGTGATTGCCAAAGTGGCCGACGATCTGGAGATTGTCTACACGCCCCTTCACGGAGCCGGTCATTATATGGTTCCCGAGGTGCTCCGCCGCATGGGCTTCAAGCATATCGACACCGTAGAGGAGCAGATGGTGCTGGATGGCAATTTCCCGACCGTATCCTTCCCGAATCCCGAATATCCGGCTGTCTTTGAGCTCGGTATTCAGATTGCCGAGAAGGTCGGGAGCGATCTGATCGTTGCCACCGACCCGGATGCCGATCGCATGGGCATTATGGTCCGTGACAAATCCGGCAAATTCGTCTGCCTCACCGGTAATCAGGTCGGCGCTCTGCTGCTCGATTATATCATCACCGCCTATGAAGAAACCGGAATGCCCGCCAATCCGTATGCGATCAAAACGATTGTCAGCACGGAGATGGTCAGCCGGATCTGTGAGGTTCACAACGTCAAGCTGTTCAATGTGCTGACCGGCTTCAAGTTTATCTGTGAGGTCATCAAGAACGAGGAACAGCTCGGCAATCACTATATCTTCGGCTTTGAGGAGAGCTACGGCTATCTGAAGGGCACCTATGCACGCGACAAGGATTCCGTTGTCGCCACCATGCTGCTCTGCGAAATGGCCGCTTATTACAGGACGAAGAATATGACCCTGTGCGATGCGATGGATGCGCTGTATGAGCGCTACGGCTGCTACGGCGAGGGCGCGTCCAACATCTATATGGAGGGTCTGGACGGCCTGGAGAAAATGAAGAAGCTGATGGACGATCTTCGTAATAATCCGCCCTCCGAGCTTGCCGGCCACCGCGTGGTTGAGCGCCGCGACTATCTGACGGATACCGTGCTGGATGTTGATACCGGCAAGGTGACCTCCACCGGTCTTCCGACCTCGAACGTGCTGTATTTCCGTACGGATCTGAACGATGTGATCGTCATCCGTCCGTCCGGCACCGAGCCGAAGATCAAAACCTATATCCTGGCCAACGGTGCAAACCGCGAAGAGGTGGAAGCCAAGATTGCCGCCTACGATAAGGTCACCGATTCCTGGACCGAATAAACGATGAAAAATCCCGCTTCCCCGGAAAATCCGGATGAAGCGGGATTGCTTTTATTCTTCGATCAGAGGAAGCTCGGTCATGCGGAGCTTGGCGGCACCGTAGGGGATCAGCGTGATCGCCTCCTCGGGGCCGATCGGCTCACGGGAGCGGGGAACCTTCGCACAGACGCTGTCGAAGCCTTCCTCAAAGCCCCAGTCGATTTTCTTCATTTTCGCGCCAATGACGATCGGCGGCTGATCGGCCGAGAAGGGAACCGGGCCGATTTCCCGCTCGGTGACGGTCAGCTCACGGCCTGAATAGGCATAATTCCAATCCGACTGCGGCTGAAGAAGATAGTCGCAGTAGGGAAAACGGCGCTCCACGCCGCGGCGGGTGTATTCCACGGGAATAGCCTTGTGCCGGATGGGAAGCGAGAAGACCAGAGAGCCGTATTTTACCGTTTGCAGGCCGTGCGGACGTGCTTCAAAATGCGGCATCGCCTCATAGCTGACGGCAATCTCCCGATGCTCACCGGCCTTGAGTAAAACGGAAAGCATCGGTCCTTCGGCCGCTTCACCGTTTACACGGAGATTTTCGGCGAAGGAGGGAATGCGGATCTGCAGCGTGAAATCCTTTGCGGCTTCCACGGTGTAGACAAAGCGGTTCTTGAAGGGATATTCGGTGTCCAGACGGATGCGGCCCTGCGCACAGTTCAGCTCGGAGGGGATGGGGAGGACATTCACAACCGTGTCATTACGGTGCATGAAGGCGGAGAGCGCCAGCTTCGGCCATCCCTGATTGAAGTTGGCGGTACAGCAGCCGAAATTTGGCTCCAGGCCGAAGATATGCGCATCACGGCCGTTGGTGCCGAAGATCGGATTGCGGTTGAAACGAACGCAGGCGATCTGATTGGAGAGCTGAACGTACTGATGAGTCCACATATCGTCGCTGATTGTGGCGGGGAGGGCATTGAAGGCCACCGTTTCCAGCCGTTCGGCCCATTTGGCCTCACCGGTTACGGCGTACAGCCATTCATAGGAATACATCTGCTCGACCACAGCGCAGAGCTCGGTGCCGTGGATCGGGCTGAGACCGGCCAGATGCTCATCGCCGGTGAAGGTATCAACCGCCGTTCCGTTGTACTCACGGAGAATCTGATAAAGCCGCTCGGCCTCGTCGGTATACCCAAGGCCGAGAAGGGCGTGGGTGACGGCCTCGGTCTTCAGCTGCATACCGATATTGACAATATGGGTTTCGCCGACAGTGTCAATGACCTGGTTGACCCATTTGTGCGTGTAATCCGGATAGTGCCGACCCTGCTCATACAGCATCTGGGCCAGCTCCCCAATCCACGGCTCGTCAAATCGCTCACGCAGGAAATTCAGCGCGATGAAGCATTCAAACCAGCGCCAGAGACTCCAATAATGGGGATCATAGCCGAGCTTTGCCTCGCCCGAGACCAGCATTCCATGATAATTCTTCAGCGCACGGTAAACGGCTGTGATCGCCCGCTCATCGCCGGAGCAGTCATAGTAGAGCACCAGCACTTTTGACAGAAGAAACAGAGCCCAGGCATCGTAAGTCGCCCGCTCTTCATCGGCGCAGGGGCAGATCCAGCCGTCCTCACGCTGGAAGTTCAGGATGGCATCCACATATTTATTTGCACGGGCAATCATGTCTTCGCTTTCCAGAAGATAGGCCAGCGGGATGAAGCCGTCCAGCCAGTACGGGACGCGCTCCCAGCCATCCGCATCGCCGCCGATCCAGGCGCTGTCACGGACATCCCGCCACATCTTGTCAAGGTTGCCGGA
The DNA here is from genome assembly GCA_045578725.1 of Candidatus Flemingiibacterium sp. Classification (GTDB taxonomy): domain Bacteria; phylum Bacillota; class Clostridia; order Oscillospirales; family CAG-272; genus Flemingiibacterium. The sequence continues at coordinate 77,140 of JAZNKS010000028.1, read as the reverse complement.
AAGCCCCTCGGCCTGGATCTCCAGCTGGCGCTTCAGCCAGCCGCACGGCCGGATCTCCTTCACGGTAAAGAAATTCCATTTGTTCATAAGAAAACCTCCGTTTTCGTTGATATATCAATTATATCACACCTAAAACGGCAGATAAATTGATAATATCGCAGAAACCATTGACAATATCACACAGATGCGGTATAATACCGACGGGGGTGACGGAATGAATGGGATCAATCTGAACCGGCCGATGACGTATGAAGTGGCATCGTTTCGCTATTTCAGCAAAAACGAATATCATGTTACGCGGACCTGCGAATCAGATGTCCTTCTTCTGGTATTTGACGGAATCCTCCGCTTTTCGGAGGATGGCATCCCGACCGAGGTGCATCCGGGTGAGTATTACATCCAGCGCATGGGCGGACGGCAGGAGGGATGGCTCCCCAGCGACTGCCCGAAATATCTTTATATCCATTTCCGCGGCGAATGGGCCGATGGAGAGACGGGGATTCTGCCGCGGCGCGGAACCTTCGATGACCGCGCGCTCCGGCCGAGGATGGAGGAGCTGGACCGGCTTTATCACGGCGGCGGGCTGTATGCCGTGCAGGTGAGCCGTTTCACGGAACTGCTTCTTTTGCTGTACGGACAACCGGATCCCCATGAGAGGTCGGACAGCACAGCGGCGCGCATGGCGGATTTCATTGAAGGGCATCTGCTCGGTGAGCTGTCGCTGGCGGATCTCTGCGAAGAATTCCATTTCAGCCGCAACTATGTGATCCGCCTGTTTGAGAAGGAATATGGCATGACGCCCTTTGCCTATCGGAACGAGAGACGGCTCCGGCGTGCTGAATATCTGCTGGCGGTCACGTCGGATACCGTCGAGTCGGTCGCTTATGCCAGCGGATTTTGCCACTATTCGCATTTTTACCGGCTCTTCTGCAAAAAGAACGGAATGCCGCCGGCCGAGTGGCGTCGGCGGAGGCGTCTGAAGCAATAAAGAACGCCCATCCGGGATTGAATCCGGATGGGCGCACGTTATGAAATTCAGTCGATATCCACCGACTTGCCGGTTCTGGCCGATTCGTAGAGGGCATTGAGAATCTTCATGATGACAACACCGTCCTCGGCGGGGGACATACAGGGGGTCTTGTTCAGACAGCAGTCGATGAAGTGGTCGATCTCGGCATGGAACATTTCCTTGTTATCGTAGTAGGAGTTGATATCCTTCAGATAAACATCGGTTAAGAAGCCGTTCATTTCGGAATAGATCTTCATGTCGTTCAGGCTGATGCCGCCCTTGGTGCCGTAGAGAATCCGGTCTCCCCTGGATTCGCCGTTGAGGGCATAGGAGGCCTCAAGCAGGGTCGAAGCACCGTTTTCGTAGCGGATGATGCCGACGGCATTGGATTCCACATCGCAGATATCCCGGCCAGGGTTGGAGGCTTCCGGCCGCCAGCCAACGCTCGTTTTGAGCTTGGAGCGCTCGGCGTGGAGATAGTCGGAGGTTACGGCATAGACCGATACCGGCTTCGGATTGCCCATCAGATAGCGGGTCAGATCCAGCGGATGAACACCGATATCGATGATCGGGCCGCCGCCTGAGCGGGCCTTGTCGGAGAACCAGCCGCCGGGATTTCCGTTGCGGCGGAGATAGGTTGCCTTGGCATAGTAGATATCGCCCAGGTATCCGTTGTCGATGAAATCCTTGGCGATCTTTGCTTCGGTCGAGAAGCGGGTGACAAAGCCGAGCATCAGAAGGCGGCCGTTTTTGTCGGCGGCATCCTTCATGGCCTGCGCCTCCTCGGCGGTCATGGCCATCGGCTTTTCGCACATGACATCCAGACCGGCATTCAGCGCCTCAATGGTGCAGACGGCATGATTGCAGTTCCAGACGCAGACATCGGCGGCATCGAGCTCGATGCCGTTCAGCATTTCGGTGACGCTGTTATAGCGGTTCGGAATATCGAAGCGGTCGGCGGTTGCCTTCAGCGTTTCGGGATTGATGTCGCAGATGGCGACAACCTCGGCATACGGATTGTCCTTATAGCAGCCAAGATGGCACTTGGCAATGTTGCCGGCGCCAATCAGGCCGACACGGAGCTTTTTCATGGCGAAATCTCCCTTCAGTTCTTGGAGATGACATCACGCAGGAAGTTGGCGGCGATGGCAATATCCTCGGCGGGCGTCGGGCCTACCTCGCGCTCGATGGTCAAAAAGCCCTTATAGCCGATCTCCTCCAGAGCGGCCAGATAAGCCGGGAAGTCAACGCTTCCGGTGCCAAGGCGTACTTCCTCGAAATACTTGACACCCTGGAATTCCTCGGGAACGGGATGAACGGCGTGGTAGATGTATTCCGGATTGCCGGCGACCAGCTGAACGCCGTCCTTGGCATGGGTGTGGACAATATAATCCTTCAGATTGTGGACGGCCTTGACAGGATCGTCGCCGGTGACCATGACCAGATTGGCCGGGTCAAGGTTGACCGCAACACCGGTGGAGCCGAGGCTGTCGAGGAAGCCCTTCAGAACCGCAGAGGTTTCGGGTCCGGTTTCGATAGCGAAGTGCGCGCCGAGAGAATCGGCAAAGCGGGCCAGTTCGCCGCAGGCCTCCTGCATAATCTTGTAGCGCTCATGGTTCGGATCGGAGGGAACAACGCCGATGTGGGTCGTGACGATATTGCAGTCCAGCTCGCCGGCCAGCTCCAGAATCCTCTTGGATTTTTCGATCAGAGCGGGGTTCAGCTCGGGATTGCCGAAGCCGCGGCCGAGGTCGCCGCAGAGAGCGGAGAATTTCAGACCGTGATCCTTGACGAAGGCCAGAAGCTCCTTTGCCTTGGCGCCGGAGAGATTTTCGGGGGCGTGCTCACCCTGGGTAGCGTACATCTGAAGACCGTTCAGGCCCAGTTCAGCCGCTTTTTTGATGGCTTCCTTTGTTTCAAGGCGGAAGGATTCCAGGATTGCGCCGATCGGGAAATTGTACATGGCAGATACTCCTTTTTATCAGAATTGCCCGCACAGGAAAAAATCCGGCGGCGGACATAAATTTTCGGCAAAGCTCTTGCGCTTTTCCTAAGGTTATTATATAATATTAAGTGATAAATTGCAAGATCGATTATTGCTTTTGTTTGACACAATATTGCCCTGGAGGTCCTATGGAACAGATACAGTATGAGCCGCATACCGTAACGGATCTGTCAAAGCCGTATATTTTTCATCCCGCCACCTGCGGATGCTTTGCCCATTGGCACGGCGATGTGGAAATTCTATGCTTTCCCTGCGATCGGGATGTGGTCTGCGAACGGACGGAATACCGGGTGAAGGCCGGTGATCTTTTCGTTATCAATTCCAATGCCCTTCATGCCATCAGCATTCATCCCGGCAAACCCTATGAATGCCTCATCATCGACAGCAAGTTCGCTGAGAACAACGATCTGCCGCTGACCGTACTCCGCTTTGATGAGATTGTGCGGGATGCGGAATCCCTCCGTCTGTTTGCGGCGGTGCGGGAGGCGATCGGCTCACAGGAGCCGTTTGCGGCGGGGGCCGCCAAGGCCGCGATTTTAGCGCTGGCGGTGCATCTCTGCCGTCATCACAGTCATCCGGTTCCGGAGCATCATGCCCACCGGGATTCCGTGCGGCAGGCCATCGGCTATATTCATTCGCATTATGCCGGACCGATCACCATCGACGAGCTGGCCGCCTTTGTCAAGGTGAGCAAGTATTATTTCTGCCGGGAATTCCGCCGCGAAACCGGCTGTACGGTGGTGCAGTATATCAACAATCTTCGATGCCGCGAGGCTGAGCGGATGCTCCGGGGCGGCCTCTGCACGGTCGGGGAGGCGGCCCGGCTCTGCGGCTTTGAAAATCAGTCTTATTTCACCCGCACCTTCAAATCGGTGACGGGTGTGCGCCCGATTGACGTGCGCCGATAACTTTACAGGAGGAATACAGCGATGGCTTTTCTTCAGGTTTGCTTTTTTTCAAACGTACTCGGAAAACAGGTCGGAATGAATGTGATTCTGCCCCAGACGGCAGAGGATGACATTCCGGTGCTCTATCTGCTTCACGGCATGAGCGACGATCACACGATCTGGTCCCGCCGGACAGCGGTCGAGCGGTATGCCGATGAGGCCGGGCTGGCTGTCATCATGCCGGACGGTGATCTGTCCTGGTATACCGATATGCATGGCGGTGCGGGGCGATATTTCACCTTTATGGCCAAGGAGCTGCCCTCTGTCTGCCATGCCTTCTTTCGCCAGCTGTCCGAAAAGCGGGAGAAAACCTTCGCAGCCGGCCTTTCGATGGGCGGCTACGGCGCCTTCAAGCTGGCCCTCAACCGCCCGGAGCAATATGCCTGCGCGGCCTCGCTGTCCGGTGCGCTCAATCCGGCCACGATGTATCAGAGCGTGCGCGCGCCCTACGCAGAAATGCTGTTCGGCGACCGGGAAACCTGCTTTGACGGGAGTGAGAACGATCTGTATGCCGTATCCACCCGCCTTGCCGAAAAGGATGGCCCGAAGCCAAGGCTCTATCAGTGGTGCGGCACGGAGGATGGACTGCTGGAAACCAACCGCCGGATGCGGGATCATCTGAAAACACTCGGCTTTGATCTGGCGTATTCGGAGAGCGAGGGCAATCACAGCTGGCCGTGGTGGGATGCCAGGATCCGGGATGTGATAAACTGGCTTCCTCTGAAGCGCGTATGACCTTGTTTGGCTATTGACAAACGGCAGATTATGTATTATACTATAAGCACCGAAAGAATAAGTATTTATCCGGCCGCAGAGGCCGCTGATCGGAAAGGATACTGACATGATGATTCACAGAAGTGAACGGTTCGGATTTGATACGGTGGAGCATGAAGCCGATCTCTGTGTGATTGGTGCCGGCGCGGCCGGACTCTTTGCGGCGGTAGCCGCGGCCCGTCAGGGCGCGAAGGTGGTTCTGATGAATGACCGCCCGGTGGTCGGCGGAAATGCCTCGAGCGAGGTCCGGATGTGGATCCGCGGCGCTCACGGGCGGAACAATCAGGAAACCGGTCTGGTAGAGGAGCTGGCGCTGAAAAATCTCCGCCGCAATCCCACGCTCAATTTCTCCATCTGGGACAGTGTAACCTATGAAATGGTCATTGAGGAGGAGAATATCGATCTGATTCTCAACTGCTCCTGCATGGATGCCGAAATGGACGGCGATAGGATCGTATCTGTCAGGGGATGGCAGACCACCACCCAGAAATATCACAGCGTAAAGGCAAAGATCTTCGCCGACTGCTCAGGCGACAGCGTGCTGGCTCCGCTGACCGGCGCCGAGTTCCGGATGGGCCGGGAAGCCCGCGAGGAATTCGGCGAGGATATCGCACCGGCCGTGTCCGATGCCCGCACAATGGGTATGTCCTGCCTGTTCCAGGTGCGCGAAACCGATCGGGAGGTTCCCTTCAAGGCACCCGACTGGGCCGAGAAATTCACCGAGGAAACGCTCGCTCACCGCGTAAATCCCAACAATCTCGATGCCTTCAAATATGACAACTACTGGTGGATTGAGCTGGGCGGCGAATACGATTCGATTGCGGATACCGAAATCCTCCGCCACCGCCTGCTGAAGATTTCCTTCGGCGTGTGGGATTATTTCAAAAACTCCGGCAAATACGATGCGAAGAACTGGGAGCTGGATTGGGTAGGCTTCCTGCCGGGCAAACGGGAGAGCCGCCGGTATGTCGGTGACCATATCCTGACCCAGAACGATGTCCGCGCCGCAGGCCGCTTCCATGATCTGATCGCGTACGGAGGCTGGTCGATGGATGACCATCATCCGGGCGGCTTCGATACAAAGGAGGATCCGACTATCTTCCATCCGGCGCCTTCGCCCTTCGGCATTCCCTATCGCTGCCTGTATTCAAAGAACATCGCCAATCTGATGTTCGCGGGCCGCAACATTTCCTGCACCCATACGGCGATGTCCTCCTGCCGCGTGATGGCGACCTGTGCCACCCTCGGTCAGGCGATGGGTACGGCCGCGGCCATTGCCGTGGCTCACGAGACCTCGCCGCGCGGCGTGTACGAAAACCACATCGGCGAGCTGAAGCAGACGCTGATGGAAAACGATTGCTGGCTCCCCTTCAACCGCCGTGCGCTGACACCGGTTATGGGCGGCATTACGGCTAAGGCGGGAGAGGCGGATGCTTCGGTGCTCTTTGACGGATATGACCGCGAGATCGGCGGAGAATCTCATCGCTATACCGGCAGACTCGGTGAGGCAATCGACATTGAACTGCCCCGTGCGCGCCGGGTTCAGAGCCTGTCGGTTATTTTCGACAGCGATATCAACCGCGACAGCAGCGAGGGCGAGGAATACTGGGACCGTATGTACCGCCGCTATCCGGCCCGCCACAATACCTTCCGCGGCGAGAAGCTGCAGGTTCTGCCCGCGCCGCTGATGCGCGATTTTGAGGTGCTGGCCGATGCCGGTGACGGCGAATTCCGTCCGCTTATCTCGGTGACAGACAATTACCGCCGGCTCTGGAAGTGTGAAATCGGCGGGGATGTAAAGGCGATCCGCCTGATTCCCATGCGCACATGGGGCACGGATGAGGCCCGGATTTATTCGGTGATTCTCAAATGAGGCGGGTCGGATTTATCGCTGCCGCGCTGCTCCTTCTGCTGGCGCTGGTATCCTGCGGGAGCCGGTATGCCAGCCGGGCGTTCGGTGTGAGCTTTTCTGTCCCCGATACATGGGGCATTGAAGAGGATGCTTCCTCCATCTGTTTTGTTGCGCCGGCTGAGTCGGCGGACGATACCTTCATGGAAAACGTGGTATATGCGGGATCCGTGCCGCTTGCTGACACCGGATGCGCCGATCTTGCCGCCTTTGCGGATGTTATGCAGGAAACCGCATCCGAAGCCTCGGGCTATGAGGGTGTGTCGCGGGAGAAGACGGAGCTTGCCGGAATGGAGGCGGTGGTATTCACCTACCGCTGTTATTCCCAGCCGATCGAAACAACCATCCAGCAGCGGATGTATCTTTTGTATGACGGAGCGGATGTCTATACCGTTGTCTATACGGCGACGGCCGGCACTTTTGATTCGTATGCCGATGCGGCCGACTCGATTGCCGGGAGCTTCCGCGTGAAATAATCGAAAAAGTGAAAACAGGATGCTGAAAAAACGGCATCCTGTTTTGTTACAAATAATTTACAATCCAGAATAAAACCGGGATGCGCAAAACAGAGTCTTATAAGTATACTCTTTTGCCGTCCGAATCGGCGATGCCGAAGCGGCAATACGGATAAAGCGAGGTTGATTCAATGATTCAGGAAACGCCGGATTCCGGCAGCCTCTACAGGGATAAAGACGAATTCTACACAAAACTGAATGAAAACTATGATCAGATCCGGGTCATCAATACCACCGGCGGAGGCGGCATTATCTATGCCGGTATCCATCGCCGGCTCAGCCAGAAGGTGGTTCTGAAGCGGATCCGGAGCAAGGCGCTGAAGGTGCTGGACCGTGAGATGGAAAAGCAGGCGCTGATGGAGCTGAAGCATACCTATCTGCCCCGCATCGTGGACTTCTGGTCCTTCGAGGACGAAACCTATACGGTGATGGAGTTTATCGAGGGCAAGTCGCTGCAGGAGCATCTGGACAACGGACGGCGCTTCAGCCAGAAGGAGGTCATCCGCCTGACCCGTCAGCTGGCGGAGGTGCTGAAGTATCTGCACGAATCGCCGCGGCATATCATCCACTGCGATGTCAAGCCGGCCAACATCATGCTGACGCCGGAGGACAATATCTGCCTGATCGACTTCAATATCGCGGTCAGCGCGGGCGGAAAAGCCGATGATACGGTCGGCTACAGCGTGGGCTATTCACCGGTTGAGCAGATCCTCAGCGTGGATGAATTCAAGCGCCGCCGCCGTGAAAAGGCAGTACAAAACGCCCAGGCACAAGCTGCCCAGGCACAAGCTGCCCAGGCACTCGCTAATCCCGTGCGCGGCGGAACGGTGATCGATGATGCACCCGTGCGCGGCGGAACGGTGATCGATGATGCACCCGTGCGCGGTGGAACGGTGATCGATGATGCGCTCGTGCGCGGCGGAACGGTGATCGATGATGCACCCGTGCGCGGCGGAACGATTATCGATGATGCACCCGTGCGCGGCGGAACGATTATCGATGATGCACCCGTGCGCGGCGGAACGGTACTCGACGAAACGCCGGCGGAGAAGCCGGCTACCCGGACAGAAGCGGCACGACAGGAAGCGACGGTTATGGATGAAGGTCTGGAACGGATGCGCCGCCGTTACGGCACCCGTCTGCGGATGAATGAGTACAGCGATATCTATGCGGCCTGTGCTACCATGTACCATCTGCTGACCGGACGGATGCCCGAGAGCTGCTTTGATACGATCACGCCCGTTGAGGTGCTGGTTCCCTCCGTGAACGATGCCTTTGCACAGATTCTGATGCACGGTCTGGAGCAGGATCCGAAGAAACGCTTCTCCACCAGCGCAAAGTTTCTGAAGGCGCTGAACAATCTGGCAAAATCGACCCGGCGCTATCGCAGAATGCGGATCTCGCAGGATCTTGTAACGGTTCTGCTGGTCATTGTATTTGCCGCCGGAACGGTATCGGCCGCCCTCGGCTTCAAGCGCTGGACGGCGGAAAATTCGACGGATCGCCTGCAGGCAGCCGCCGAGCTTTATGGCATGGCCGACTACGAGGGCGCACTTGTCTGGCTGCAGGAAAAAGTCTTTGATCTGCCAAGCACGCTGGGCGATGTCCAGATGGCGCAGGCCTATTACATCGCCGGAAACTGCAGCTTGAATATGGCCGATTATCCCGATGCGGTGTCCTATTATCAGAAGGCCATCTTCCTTGACAGCGGCCGGCCGGAATACTACCGCGATTACGGAATCGCGCTGGCACGGAGCGGCAATGCGGCTATGGCGGAGGAAACCCTCGAACAGGCCAGGGCACGCGGACTCGGAAGCGACGATCTGCTGCTGCTGAGCGGTGAGATTCACGGCGCACTCGGCAATCTGGATGCGGCGATTGATGAACTGACCCGCTGTGCATCCCAGAGTGAGGATGAAAGCATCCGCGTGCGCGCCGCGCTGAAGCTTGACGATCTGGTGACGGCCAACAGCCTGAACGATCACCAGGCCCAGCTGGCAAGACGGGAGATTCTGGAGCCGATTTACGAAACCCTTCATACGGCGGCGCGGCTTCCGCTGATGTCCCGCATGGCCCAGCTTTATCTTGAAATGGGACAGGGCGTGACCGGCGTGGCGGACGAGAACTTACTCTACATCACGATGGCCGCCGATCTTCTGCGTGTCGTGCTTGACGAAGGCTATGCCACCCTGCAGGATTGGCTGAATCTGGCCATCTGCCATCAGAACACCGGCAGCTTCCGGGAGGGCATGGAATGTCTTGATGAGGCGGAAAAACGGTATCCGAAGAATTACCGGATCAGTCTGCGCAGAGCCTATCTTGCCGTCAGCGAGCAGGCGGAGCGGGATGAGGATGAGCGGGATTACACCGCCTTCAAGGAAGCGTACGATCGGTGCATGGCGCTGTACAACACGCAGAATCATTCCGAGCCGGATCCCGAGGTGACGGTTCTGGAGCAGATTTACAACGAGGCTGTCCGCTTTGGATGGCTGACGGAATAAGGGAGGATTCAAATGACCGAAATTCTGTTGTTCGGCGGTTTGGCGGCTATGGGCGTCAGCCTGCTGTTATTGCTGATTCTGATCCCGGTTTTCCGGCATCAGCGCAAAAAGGTGATCCGGCAGATCGAAGACGGAGAATAAAGAAGGGGAGAGAGAAACATGAAGAATTTTATCCGACAGCATAAAATTCTGGCTGTCTGCATCCCGCTGATTGTACTGGCCACGATCGGTATTCTGGTCGGCATTTCCCAGTACAATAAGTCGCAGGATATCAAGATGTTCATTGAAGAGGGCAACCGCTATCTGAACGATCTGGATTACGAGCAGGCGATTGCCAGCTATCAGAAGGCTCTGGCCATCGACGAGAAGCATCGCGGTGCCAATCTGGCACTGGGCGAGTGCTATGAGGTGAGCGGTCGTACGGCATATGCCGAAGCCATCTACGAAACGATGATTGACAACAACAAGCGGGATGCCGAGGCATATGAAAAGCTGGGTGAATTGTACATCCGCCGGGATGATGCCGAAAAGGCCAAGATTCTGATGGAAGAAGCCATCGAAAACGCCGGAAGCGACGGCATCACCGCGCTGTATGAGCTGACCCATCCGTCGGCTCCCAAGGCCGATCTTGCACCCGGAAGCTACAGCGAGCGCGTCCGCGTCGAGCTGACGGCCGGTGCCTACGATTCCATTTACTATACGCTGGACGGCAGCGATCCGAATCTCGGAAGCCGGCTGTACGATGAGCCGGTTATCCTTGTCAGCGGAAAGAATACCCTCACCTGCGTGGCCGTCAATTCCAGCGGCTTCATGAGTGAGCCGGCTGTCTACGAATACACGCTGAATGTCGAGAATAAGAAGGTCACCGTAACGGAGCCGATGATCGAAAATATCGTCCGGCAGACCTCGGATCTCTCCTCAAACCGGGATATCACCGAGGATGAGATGTCGAAGGTGACCAGCCTGTACATCATCGGCGATTCCTACTATTCCACCGACAGCAATCCGGTTATCCGCTTTGAAAAGGACGGTTATACAATCTACGGCTCCCGCTACAATCGGAGCGACCGCGGCATGAAGTCGCTGGCGGATCTGAAATCCATGCCGTATCTTGATACTGTTGTCATCGCCTATCAGAAGAATCTGGATATCAGCGCGCTGGCCGGCATGACCGGAATCCGCCATCTCTCGCTGATCGGCAACGATCTGGACAGCAAGGATCTGGCGGTCCTTTCCGGACTGACGGGACTCGAAGAGCTTTGCCTCGGCTGGAATCAGATTGAGGATATTGCGATGCTGAAGGATCTGACGAACCTTACCACGCTGAGCCTATGGGGCAATCAGATCAGCGATATCAGTCCGGTTTCCGGCATGAAGCAGCTGACCTACCTCGATTTCTCCGACAACAAGGTCAGCGATATCGGCGCCCTCAAGGGCCTTGAAAATCTGCAGGAGCTGTGGATGTATCAGAACAGCACAGCCAAGCTGGATGCCCTGCGCCCGCTGGATAAGCTGAGCGTGCTGATGCTCCGCGGCAATCCGGTGAGCGATACGGATGTAATCCGTGACATTTATCCCCGCCTGAGCCGGATCGATGTGGATCTGCTCGGCGTACTGAAGAAGGAGGCGGACGACAGTGAAAAGTAAAAAGACAAAAATCATCGCCATTGCCGCTGCTGCCGTCATCCTGATTGCCGTACTGGTTCCCATGATCGGCGGCATGATCCGCGACGGCAGAGTGAAAACGCTGGTTAACCAGCAGAACTATGTGGCTTCCAAGCTGATTGAGCTGGGCGATTATGTGCAGGGCTGGCAGCTGGCCGCCCGCAGCGATCAGACCCTGGAGAACGCTGTTTCCCGCCAGCTGATGGTTCTGGCCACCGGCTTCCAGGCGGATTTTGATGCGGTGATTACCTGGGCGGATGCCTATCTGGCGGACGGCAGCGATGCTGTTATCGCCGAGGTGCGCACGATCGCATCGGATATCGTGGAAAAATATCGTGAGCAGTACGGCGAATCCTCCTCCTATGGCTGGGGCGATTCGTATGTGTACTACGATCTTGATGAAGATACCCGCGCGGATCTTCTGAAGATTCTCCTGCGCGTGCAGGCCTCCATCGATGTCAAGAAGAACGGAACCGGCCTTCAGGCGATGGTCGATATGCTGCAGAACGGAGGATATGGCGATTCGATCACCGAGCAGGCGCTGAATGACGATACTTCGGCGCTTGCTCTCAAGCTGAAGGCGCTGACCAAGATGAAGCAGCACGATTATGACGGCGCCTATGAGCTGGCCGAGCAGCTGTTCACGCAGGATGATTCCTTTGAAAACCGCGCTCTGCTTGCCAACCTTGTTGCGAGCGGCGGCGTTTACTCTCCAAATGAGGAGGTCAGCGCGGCGACTGCCAAGCGCATGGATCGCCGGAGCGATCTGTATGAAAAGCTGGGCAAGCTTCAGACGGATCTGGCTGACGAAGAAAGCGAGCGCAAGCAGATCCGGCTCCAGCAGGAGATTGCCTCAATCGAAGCCGAGATCGATGCTATTGATACCGAGCTGGAGGCCGAGCCGGTCCGCCGCGCCATCAACTTTATCGAGCTGCAGACACCGGTGGCCGATAAGAACAGCGGCGCTTATCAGATGGAGATGGCGTACCTCTATCATGCGGCCGGTGAAAAGAATAAGGCCGACGATATGCTGGTCGATCTGCTGGATCATGCCGGCAAATCCACCGAGCCGGTTGCCATGACCGTCAAGCGGCTGGCGGATTCGTATCAGAAGGACGGCGCGGGCAGCAGCAACACCTACCGGCTGGAGCAGCTCTGGCAGTCCGTGATGCAGCTTCTGCATATCACCGATATCCGTCGGGAATACAACGAGGAGAGCTTCTTTGAGTATCTGCTGGATCTGCTGGATCGGATGTTCAACGGCGTTCTGATCCGCCACATCGATACCACCGGCTTCCCGAAGGTCCGCGTAACGGTCACGATCGCGGCCGAACTGGAGGAAAAGCTGAAGAAGAGCGATTTTGAAATCTACGACATGGACAACCGGATCCGCAGTGTCAAGCTGATTGAAGCGGATAAAGCCGAGGTTGCCGATCAGCTGTCGGTCATGCTGGTCGTTGATCGAAGCGGAAGTATGCAAGGTACCAGCATGGAAAATACCAAGGCGGCGGTCACCAACTTCGTCCGGAGCGTGGATGCCAAGACCAATCTCGGTCTTGTTACCTTTGAATCGGTAGCCGAGCTGATGACGCCGCTGGGAAGCAGCCGTCTGGAGCTTCTGCGCGACATCGAAGGCCTGACCACAACCGGCGGCACCAGCATCTATTCCGGTCTGCAGACCGCAGGTGAAGCGCTGGCGGGACGGAGCGGCCGCAAGGTCATCATCCTGCTGTCGGACGGAGCGGACGGCGATTCGGGTATGATCGACGGCGTGCTGGCCGATCTGAAGACCAAGAACATTGCGGTTTACACGATCGGTATCCCCGGCGCGGATACCACCTATCTGAAGTACATTGCCGATTCCTGCGGTGGTAAGTATATGGAAGCCGATTCCAGCGAGCTGCTGCACGATGTCTACCAGACAATCGGCGATTATGTGGAGAACGATTACATTCTGGAATTCGAGGCCAAGAGCGATCTGGAGGAATTCACCCGCAGCCTGCGCGTGAAGGCCGATGCGATCGATGCGGCATCGGATCGGGACTATACCGTCGGCGTGCCGGCCGAGCTTCTGGCCGAAGAGGAGAACAGCCCGGCGCTGTTTGACTGCTTCCGTCAGATCGGCGGCTCGGTAACGGAGTAAGGAGGATGGCTATGGACGAGAAAAATGAGAAGATGACAGAGGCGGAGCTGCCCGTCAAGGCAGAGAAAACCGCTCCGGATTCAGGGCCCGAAAAGGAAGGTGCGGACAGCGCCTCGCGCGGACGGTTTCTGATCGGCGGATTTATATCGGCTGTCATTGCCATTCTGCTGATTTACGGCGGAATCACCCGGATCATCGGTATGAGCGGCACCAAGCTGCTGATGATGGATGCGGCTATCGGAAGACAGCATACGAATTTCGTATTCTTCTTTGCCGGCGCATTCGTGCTGGCGTTGGTGGCAATCTTCCTCCTGCGCGACGGCTTCCGGATGCCGAAGGCGCAGAAGAAGGCCGAAAAAGCGGAGACGCTCCCCGCCGAGGTCACGGCTGGTGAAAAGGCGTCCGATACGGAATCGGAGAAAGGCTGATCGAAACGCGATCGGTTCCATGAAAAAACGGCTGCTGCACTTCAAGTGCAGCAGCCGCTTTTTTGATAAAAGTCCGCGCGGGCGGGGATTATACTTCCTTCGGTTTTGTGATAATCAGCGCCTTTACACGCTCGCAAAGCTTTACAAAATTCGGATGATTGCGGAGAGGTTCAAAATTTTTGCCGTTAAGAGCATCATCGTAGTTGCTGGGATATATGCAATAGCAGCGAGACATATTGCCCATATGTGTATCAATAAGAATCATCCGTTCCTGTGGACTGTCAGGGTTGTTGCCGCGAGAATGCCAATCCTCTTGCGCATACCATTCCATTCCGTCAAGGAAACGGCAGGAAGTCGGCAGCAGCACCTTATCGGTTATTTTCATAGTTTCTTCAAGCAATTTCACAACTGTCTCCAGCTGTTCGATTGCATCTTCGAATTGATTGGCTGAAACCAGGCGAATAGCTGATTTGATTCCGAGTTCCATACGGTCTTCTGCCCACATATCCAATCGATCATCCTCAGCATCACTGCGAATCAGTGAGAGCATAGTTCCCATGAATTTGTCAGCTTCAGCTTTCCTGTCATCACTTTCTCCCCATTTCCGCAAATAGCGGGGGCATAGCAAAACATCAAGCGCAATAAATAACTGATATCTTCGCTCGGCCTCAAACCGTTCTGCATCACCGCGCCTGAAATATCGATTGAATAGCAATGTGCGCTCAGAACAATCAAAAGGCGTTGTATATTTCTTCAAAAAGTCCAGCAAGTGATCTTCATCTTCAATTTCGGCCATCGTTTCCAGGGTGTGCGGATGCATCGGATGGCGTTCGAGATAGGCTTCTGCCAGCAAACGCACCTCCGGAAGAATCTTCGGATCACGGAAAGCGCGGTCGTTGCCTTCAACCCACGGGCGCCAGGCCGAGCTGCTGGCAAGGTAATTCCGGCGTATATCCTGAAGGAGTGCTGTGATCCGGTCAGCATCGTAATCGCGCTTCATGCATTCGCGGCGAAGCGCATCGAAGGCTTCCGCCGCCCGCTTTTCCTTCTCGATCTGCGGCATTCCGAGAAGCTCGTCCACCGTAACGGCAAGTATCCCGGCAATGGCAGGAATCAGTTCCAGATCGGGATAGGTCGTGCCGTTTTCCCAACGGCTGATCGATTGACAGGTAACACCCAAACGATCGGCGAGTGCTTCCTGCGTCATATCGTTTTTCCTTCGAAATTGGCGTATGTTTTCACCGATTGTAAGTTTCATACTTTTCTCCTTATGCAAATTTTTGTGCTTTGCAAAGCGTTTCTTCTGTCGACACCTTTATTATACAGCAAAGATGTCCGAAATTCAATAACGCATTCCGAGAGAAAAATTATCAATTTGTGTTATACGAATCGGTTGTGATCACCAATCGATTCGCTCTGTCAAACACGGCATTCGGGAGATCCACCGGTCCATTGTAAGTGGGGGCCTGTAGGGTCCATCCTTTGGAAATCCATACTTTTTTCAAGCATTCCGCCCGCCTTATGATAGTATAAACAATGAATGGTGATCGTAGATCCGCTCAGCGCCGACGCAGGATAAACCGGAATTTCGCATCATCGGCAAACCACATTGGAAAATTCGTATTCCATATATTATTGTATAGATTGAAATACAGATTTTGCGTCACGGTCGGATTCTTGCGGCGCAGCAGATTTCTGCCATAGGGAGCCGCAAGGGGGGCATCCAAAGCCTCAATTTCACAGCTTTCGTTTCTTACCGACCAAACACCATGCAGATTTCTTGCATCAAGAACTTGCGCTGCATCGATCCATGTTCCCATTTTTAACATCTGCAAACGATCCGTCAGAAACGGGAAATGAATCCAGAAGGCTTCCGGAAGACGATTGGATTTTTTGCCAAACCAACGCAATTCCACAAAGTCCTCCCGCTCCAAAAGCCATATTTCAGGCAGTCCGGCAAATTGGCGGATCTCATCGGAAAAGGTCATATGGAACACATTTGTTGCTCCATCCTGCCATGCGCCGATAACCTCAGGCGTGAAAATTCCGCCGCTGTATTCCGGCAGACCAACCTTTGTGAAATCCCAACGGGACCAATCACAGTCAAGACGGATATATTCCTTGCGGAATCGCTCATAATCCGTTCGGTCAAACAGTTGGTAGGAAATCTCCGCACACGGTTTGTGATCCGTTGGTGTCATTTTTGTGACATCCGGCATTGGCACCGAGAGAACCTCCTCAAGATCCACATGGAGCTGCTTTGCCGCATTGTATACATACGCCCGCTGTTCCGCCCAGGATTTCTCAATGATTCTTCTTTCGGAACAGGTCACGATTTCGTTATGCAGCCAATGGGTATCATTGTGAAAATGCGTTTTCAGATCCATCCCCCATGTATGCTCCGGCACCATCAGCAGATTGCTGCAAAGATCGGTATCCGCAAAGGAGTCACAACGCCGCAATATCTCACGGTATGCCCGTGTTTTTGTCGGATCGGTACCAATACCGTGAATCCAGCTGTCACCAATCTCACCCTCCACAACGGGCAAATCCATTCCGCGAAGAACGGCGGCTGCATCATCAAGGGTCGCCGCCTGTATCACGGCGTCGGGATATTTTTCTTTGATCGTGCGGTAGATTCCCTGCAGCTGATCGCCTCCCTGCGGTCCGTGATTGTCCCCGGTAAAACCAAACACCAGCGCGGTATCCCCGATCTCACATGGTTCTCCATAATCGCCGCTGTATATGACAGCAATGCTTTTATCTCCGCACTTCCAACGGAATATTTCCGGCACATCGGGAACCGGGGTAGCCGGATTGACACCGATATGCAATAGCTCTACACCACGGTCGGCAAGCAGAGGGACGATACCCATGGTATGTCCGGGAACATCCGTCATTTTGGCGGCAACGGTCTTTTTTCCGTACCGTGCATCCAATTTTGCGGAAATATCCAGTCCTGCGGAAAACAGTGCCGGATTCATATATTCGGTATGTGTGGTAAACGGTAACGCATGCCATGTGATCAGTCCGTCGCGGATTGCCGCATCAAGCGTTCCGTCATCCTGTTTCAGCGCTTCATGAATCAGCCAGGAACCGGTTGTCCAGACAAATTGATGATCGGAGTCTGCATTTTCCCGTGCAACGCGGATCGCAGCGGGAAGATATTCATTCAAATATTTCTCCCGGATATCGCCCGCATAATCGGTAAAGCCGATATCCAGATGGGTTTTGAACACAAGAAGAACTTTTCGTATCATATTTTGTTATCCTTTGGTGACATGATCGATAATAGCCGTCGGGTAATCTTCGACGGGGAATCGTTATACGGCATTCCGATTATACGGATTCCGCAGCACGGCATCCTGCAGTGCCGACATAAAAGAGCATAATCCTTTCTTTTATGATATCATCTTTTCTTTCACAAAACAAGCGAATTATTTGTTTTGTTTAGCACAATATTTGTTTTGACTTGACATTCATTTTGAGCTCATGTATAATTGATATATAGGTTGTATTATAAATCTGTTTCTGATGAAATATGGAAGAGAGGTCAAAAATGCTTACAGAAGACGAACTCAATATATATTCCCGTATGCCAATCAGTTCATGGATGTCAACCTTCGGTAACCCTGAAATATCCGAACCAAATTGGAATAAAACCGAAAAAAACGATACCGTGCGTATGGTTTTTCAGTCACATATGCACAATGAAATTGAAATTCATCAGATATGCAGTGGGACTCTGCACGTTGAAGTAAACGGAAAAGCGTATACGCTGACCCAAGGGGATATTCTCATTATCAATCCATACGAACTGCATCAGGGGGAAATACCGATTGAAGGCATTACCTCCTATGCGCACGTTGTCCTTGATCCATGGTATTTCACAGGATGCTGCGGTATGGCAGGAGAAGATATTCGCCGCTTCAGTGCAGGTGAACTGCAATTTCCAAACAAGATCGACGCATCCACCTCTCTGGCCGCCGAAATCCGAACCATCTTAAATGAAGCGCATATCGCTTATCAGAATGCAATCCACGGTGGTTCCGGTGAGGATTGTATGCTGGCGGCAATCGCAATCCGTCTGATCGGAACACTTTTGCGAAAACTGCCCACGGTACAGGGTGGAGAAACCGTTGAACGGAGAATTCAGTTTATTCATGCGATCCAGCTGTATGTACAACAGCATTTCCGGACAAATCTGACAACGAAAAAAATAGCCTATGATCTTGGATATAACAAGAGTTATTTCTGCACGCTGTTTAAGCAAAATCTCGGAATGTCCTTTATGCAGTATGTGAATGAATATCGGATACGATACGCGATTACATGGTACAGAGGATTCCCGCTTACGCAGATTGCAGATGAAACAGGCTTCAATGATTACAACTATTTTGCCCGCGTTTTCAAAAAACACGTCGGTATGACACCGCATGAATATTTTAAGGATGTCTGACGCAGCAAACAAAGATGACGGACTGCCATATACAAAAGCATTGTATATGGCAGTCCGTCGTTGTTTATTTGCAAATTACGGATGCATCCATACAATGCAAATATGGTCCTAAAATTCACAAACATTCCCCTTGTTTTGAATCCGTAAAGATGATATGAAGACGAAATGGTCCAGGATATTGCTCACTTGTTTAGAGGCCAAGGAGTTTATGCTGTTTATCCCGAAATCGAACTGTTCAAACGCTTCCCAGGTGAAGATTACCCAGAAGAATTGGGTGATTACGACATTATAGCAATAAATGAAACTAAAAAGGAAATTTGGCTTATAGAAAGTAAAGTATTACAAAAGGTTGGATCGATTTACGAGGATCAAATGCAACAAAAAAGTTTTTTCTTCCAGCATAAAGACGATGAAAAATTCCAGAGACGTATTGATTTCATGAAGGGAAACACAGAAAAGATACTCATGTCATTTGGTATTGTGGATTCGACAGGTTATACGGTTATCCCTTATATGACCACAAACAAATTATTTGAATCCAGATACAAAGATATTTCCTTTCCTATCATTACTTTTAGTGAATTAAAAGATTTGTTGACATCCAATGATCAATAAGATCAAAAATGCCCCAGGAAGTTTATGCATCCTGGGGCATACGCTTAATTCATATAATCATAGTAAAAAACAAATCCGAACCACTTTCGATTGACGAAATCGTTCGGATTTGTTGCGTATGGTGACCCGTACGGGGGAATCGCAGCACCTGCGCGGCAGGTGATGCGAATGGCATATCATTTGTGCGATGTGCTTGTGCAGCGGCCATTCGCAGGGTTCGTTTCGACGCGCAAATCGCCAAAACAAAAAACCATCTACTTTGTGGATGGTTCGTGGAATGCCGTACGGGGGAATCGCAGCACCTGCGCGGCAGGTGACCCGTACGGGGGAATCGCACCGCCCGCTCAAGCGGGCGAGGCGAATGGCATATCATTTGTGCGATGTGCTTGTGCAGTGGCCATTCGCAGGGTTCGTTTCGATGCGCAAATCACCAAAATAAAAACCATCCACGTTGTGGATGGTTTTTATTTTGGTGACCCGTACGGGAATCGAACCCATGTTACAGCCGTGAAAGGGCCGTGTCTTAACCGCTTGACCAACGGGCCGAATCCCAACCGATTGGCTGAGATTGGTAGCGGAGATTGGATTTGAACCCATGACCTACCGGGTATGAACCGGTTGCTCTAGACCAGCTGAGCTACTCCGCCATTGTTTTGTGCACCTCGAATCACGGTGCCTAAATATTATATCACAACGGAATCGGTTTGTCAATAGCTTTTTTGAAAAAATATAAATAAATTTCGCTTCCGGTGTCGGATGTGGACAAGACCGCATGGGTGTGTTATAATTGAAACAGAATGCGGAATATTTTTCTGTTCGGATGGCAGATTCTGACGAAAATCCGGTCTTATCTTTATGAAGGGGCACGGCGGTGCCGACTCCGATTACTCTGTGGGAGGCAAACAATGCGAAAACGGCTGATTCTGACGGCGGTTCTTCTGACGGCATCCCTTGCCGGATGCGGCGGGGCGGGGCATGAATCCCTCGCCTCACGGTATATTTTCCGGGATGAATACGGCTCGATCTCCCAGTTCGGCTCCGCGCCCTACAAGGTGAATCCGGCGACCGGGCTCTCGACATCCATCTGCGTGGATCCGCTCTGCCCGCACACCGGGGATTCCGGATGCCCCTTTTACCGCGCGGACGGCTATCTGGCCGCAGGCGACACGATGTTTCTTGCCCGCAGCGAGCCCGGTACGAACGGCATCGGCGAACACTTTGAGCTGATCGCTTACAATCTGACGGACGGATCCTCGCGCCTGCTGGCCGAGTCCCATGATCCGATCTTTCTGGAAGCTTCTGACGGGCAATCGGTCTGGTATGCACAGGCTCATCATAATAAGGATGACGGCGGTGAATTCTATACCTACCGCCTGTACCGCGCCGATTCGTCCGGCGGTGTGATCGAGCTTCCGCTGGACACGGATTCCGGTGTGCAGAGCCAATTCATGAGCACGGGGGATTATCCGAATATTTACGCCATCGACGGCGGCCGGATCTACTGGAACTTCATTGCCGGCGAGCGTGAGGAATTCTTCACCACCGATCTTGTGGGCGAGGATCGCCGGGAACTGGATTTCGGCGGCAATCTCTATGTGATGAACGGCGAAGCCTATGACGGCTGGGCCTATTACACCACCTTCAACCGGGAGCGGGGCACAAAGATGGATCAGCTGGAATCGACTCTCTGGCTGAGCGATCTTTCCCTCTGGCGGGTGAAGCTGACCGGAGGCAAGCCCCAGCTGGTATCCGATTCCGTCAGCCGCTATATCATCACCGACAGCGGGATCTACTACACGGCGATCACCGGTGATCCGGTTTTAGTGGCCGATGACGGAGGAAAGCATTACGATATCTTCGACGGCTGTATCCGTCGGATGGATCATGACGGCGGCGGCGCGGCGATTCTCTGCCGCACCGGGATGGATCTTTCGCTGTATGGGCGGGACTGCTTCCTCGGAAGCGCGGTCTGGGACGGGTGTGAGACGCTGGCTCTTGCCTTTATGGAGTGGCGGGAGAATGATTTCTATGAATCGGGCAGGGAATACCGGGTGTCGCCGGATACCCTGCTGATCGACACGGTCACCGGAACAACCTCGGTGAGCCGTTATACGGAGGCGGCACAAAAATGAACAGTCAATACGGGAAAGGAGAGGTGGATCATGGATGACCGCGCTATCATCGCGCTGTTCTGGAAGCGGGACGAGCGGGCGATCCGGGAATTCGAGGCGGCATACCGTCCGCTCTGCATGACGATTGCCCGGGAGATTACCGGGGATCGCGGGGCGGCGGAGGAATGCTGCAACGATGCCTGTCTGCGGCTCTGGAATTCCATTCCGCCGCAGAAGCCGCTGTCGCTGAAGGCTTATGCATCCAGAATCATCCGCAATCTGGCGCTGAACCGCGCCGAAAAGGAGAACGCCCGCAAGCGCTCGGCGGTACTGGTGGAGCTGGAGGAATGCGCGGCGGCGGAGCTGCCGGATCTGGATGCACCGGAGGTGGGGCGGATGCTGGATGCGTTTTTGGAAACCCTTCCGCCGCTTCAGGTCAAGCTGTTTGTGCGGCGCTACTATTATTCGGAGCCGGTCGGTGAGATTGCCGCAAGGCTTGGAATCAAAGAAAACAAGGCATCCAAGCTGCTGGCAAAGACACGCACAGCGCTTCGGAAGTTCCTGCTTGAAAGGGGGATTACCGTCGAATGAAAAGCGAAAGATTGTATGAAGGCATCGGTTATATCGATGAAAAGTGGCTGGCACTGGCGGATGAGCCGCAGACGGCACGCACCCGACGGCATTTTATTGCCTATGAACTGAAAAAACTGCTCGGTATCCGCTATCTGTGGGTATTTCTGGCGGCCCTGCTGCTTCTGAATTCGGCGCTGGCCTGGTATACGGCCGGTCGGACACAGGCGGCCCAAGAGCCGACACAGATGATTGCCGACTTCTTTGCGGCCTATTTTGAGAATCCTGCGGAATACGATGCATACTATGCCAAGATGCAGGAATTCCAGGAGGAACAGAATGCGCTCTTCCGGGAGGCCATGCGGAACGGCGAGATCGATTTCGAAATGGAAACGATGCCCGACATCTATTCCACCGACGAATCCTACAGCGATACCCGGCTGTTTGATAAGCTGTACCGTACGGTGGAGGCGGCCGAAAGCTATCCCCAAACGCTTCAGGCGGTCATTGACCGGGCGCGCTCCAATCTGGCGGAATTTTCCGCGATGGGAATTCCGGAGGATTCCTATACCTACCAATACCAGCTCCGCGTGATCGAGCTTTACGAGCTGGCCCGGGATCAGGTGAAGATCGAGGTGGAATACACCCGCGGCTGGGATGAATATTTCGACTACGATCTGGTGAATGTCTTCCTGTTCATCATGCTGATTATGCTGGGAAGTCTGATTTTTGCGCAGGAGAAGCAGAGCGGCTTCCTGCCGATCATCCGCACCGCCCGCTTCGGACGGGCACGGACCGCCGCGGCGAAGATCCTGACCATGATTCTGCTCTCCTCGCTGTTCACGCTTCTGTTCATCGGAACCACATGGGCGGTCTACGGAATGCGGATCGGCTTCTCTTCGCCCGACAACGTTCTGCAGGCGCTCGGTTCCTTTACCCTTTCGCCCTATCAGATCACCGTCGGGGAATATTTCCTCATCACCGTCGGCGTGAAGCTTCTGACCTTCTCGCTCTTCTCGACGCTGATTCTGGCGCTTTCCACCCTTTTCTACAATTATATCCTGATCTATCTCTGCGGACTTGGTCTGTTCGGGCTGAATTATCTGCTTTACACGCTGAAGTATATCAACGCCGGAAGCCCGCTGAAGAATCTCAATTTCGTGGCGGTATCGGCGGTCAATCCGCTCTTTGTCCGCTACCGGGCCATCAATTTCTTCGGTGCGGTCTGGGGCTATGTGCCGTTTATGCTGACCGTGTTCGGCATCCTGCTGGCCGCATCCGCCGCAATCTGTGTGATTCTGTATGTCAAGGGCGGCCGTGAGATCCGTCCGGCCTTCATCGATGCCGCCGTATCGGCCGTTATGACACGGGCGGCCGTCCTTCGCAGCCGGCTTGCGCATATCGCCGAGGGAGCGGTATCCCGTCCGCGGAAACGTCAGAAGGCCCGCACCTACAGTCTCTCGCTCTTTGGCGCGGAAACCTTCAAGACGCTGATTTCCTCCCGTTTCCTCATCGTGGTGATCCTGATTCTCTGTGTCAAGGTCTGGTATTCGACGGATACCAATGCGGCTGTTCGCTCCTATTCGGATGCGGTGTACAAGGAATACATGACAACGCTTTACGGCCCGCTGACCGAAGAAAAGCAGGCGTATCTGGCCGATGAGCGGGCGATGATCAACGAAACGCTGGCAAAGCAGAAAACCATGCAGCAGGCGTATATCGAGGAAACGATCTCTTTTGATGAATACCGCGATTATCTGTCGGATTACAACTATGCCTCCTCCCGCTCGGAGCTGCTTGGTGTGATTGAAAATCATGCCCGCTATCTGGAGGAAAAGAAAGCGCAGGGGCTGGATGGCTGGTTCCTGTACGATACCGGCTGGAGAAAGCTGTTCACCGGCCGCGCGGATCTCTTCCTCTATACCGCGATCCTTCTTCTGCTGACCGGCTCCTTTGCCGCGGAATATGCCTCCAAATCCTCGTCCGGCGGCTTTGCGCAGATCCTGCGCTCGACCCGGAACGGACGGCATTCCACCTTCCGCGCCAAGCTTCTTTCGTCCGGCGTGATCGCCGGTGTGCTGAGCATTCTGACCGGCGCGATCGATCTTATCACCATCGCCGTCAATTATGAGCTGCCCGGCCTGTCGGCTCCCCTGCTGTCCATGCAGCTGTTCGGCAGTCTGACCCAGACGGTGACGGTCGGCACCTATGTGGTGATCTTTATGCTCCTGCGGCTGGCGGCCTCGCTCCTGATGGCGATGCTGGTCTGCGCGCTGTCCGAGCTGCTCTGCAAGTATATCCCGGTTCTGGGATGTGCGGTGCTGATGACGCTCCTTCCGGCGCTCTGCGCGGCTTTCGGCATGACGGCGGCCGACAAGATCAGCTTCCTCAATCTGCTGGCGGGCACGCCGCTGGTTCTGGAATCCTTCCGGGTATCGCTGTTCGGCTCGGGATGGGCGATGCTGGCTCTCTGGCTGTCGGTGGCCGGCATTGCGGTATCGGCGATGCTGGCTTCGGCAAGACGGATGTTTGTGAGGTAATAGAATTTGTAAAAGAGGGGATTTAGATATGAAAAAATTCTTGTTTCTTTTGATCGGTATTCTGACGGTATTGACGGCCTGTTCGGAAAGCGAACCGCTGGCCGACTGCACGGCCTCATCGCAGCGTGTTGTCTGGAAAAATCGCATTTATTCGATTCAGAACATTCCGGATATGGGCGCGTATCTGGCCTATACCGAAATCGGTGACGAAGAAGAAACGGTCTATGTGGGATGCGTGGATCCGCTCTGCTCTCATGACAAAGAGGAATGCATTGCGTATTCCGGTGCGCCCGGGGGCACCGTTGCGATTGTTCCCAAACAAAAAGGATGCACCGTTTACTATTTCCGCACAGAGAACAGCATGGTTGACCCCAATGACCCCAGCCAGGGCTGGGCATCCGTTTCCAACCTGCTGGCGCTGGATATACAAAGCGGAAAGGTTGACATTGTCACATCCGTTCCCGGTTTTGCCGATCGCTTTTATTCCTTTTTCGTTACCGATTCCTATGTTTATTTCACACTCAATTCTGTGATGCTGCAGATCGAATCCGATGTGCAGTCGGTCAACATCTGGCGTGCGCCGCTGACGGGCGGTGAGCTGGAGCAATGTACCTTCGGTGAGAATGCTTTCGTTGACAACTACCGTTTCGAGCATTATGAAGACGGCATCGTTTACTACCGATGCGGGGAAACGCTCTGCCGCACCGCCGATGATTTTGCTTCGGAAGAGGTGGTCATGGAAGGCCTCAACAATTTGTGGAGAATTGAGATTCATGACGGATGGGTCTATTACACCGACGAGCGCGAGGTGATTTCCCTGACGCCGGATGAACCGAAGCCGGAGGGAAGAGAGGTCTACGGATATGCGATCGGGGGATACCCGGAGGCATTGGATGCCGCCAACACCTGCACGCTGATGCGAACCAGGCTTGACGGGAGCGGCGTAACGGAAGCGCTGATCTCCGGCATTTCGACAAGAGCGGATTGGTGTATTGTCGAAGATACCCTGTACTGTGTTCCGGCACAGTTTGAGCTGCAGGGAAAGATTGAGTGGAGCAATTTTACATCCAGGAATGCCTTGACATATATCTGGAGTGAATCGGGCGGCGAGCTTTGGGCGGTCGATCTTATCACAAAAGAAAAACGTACGGTGCTGTCCGATCTCGGATATGACATTTCTACTATAGAATACACGGGAAAGGGGAAATTCCTCGTTTCCGGTGAGGTTTATGATATCGATACCATCAAGGGGCATATGGAAACCCATGATATTACCTTTTCCGGCCTGAAATATACGGTATGGGAACTGCTGAAGATTGATTGAGGTGAGAGAATGAAAAAGATACTTTTGGCCGCGATTCTGCTGATAGGTGCTCTTTTGGGGCTGACATCCTGCCAAAGGCAGGCCGATTATCCGTACACGGAGGCGGGAAGCCAGTTCCTGTACGGCGAATACCGGTATTTCAAAAATGACGCTCATCTTCTGGCGTATCAGAGCCTGGGCGGAGAGGAACAGCTGGTCTGCCCCGATCCGCTCTGTACTCACGATTCCTTTGAGTGTCCCTCCTTCCTCTGGAGCCGCGGTGACATCGCCGTCGTGGAGGAGGATGGCGCACCGGTGGTCTATTACACCGATGAATACAGGGATTTTGATGCCGACACCCGGGAGTTCCGGCTCTATCGGTTTGATCGGAAGAGCGGCGAGCGGACGGTGCTTTTGCGCCAGGACGAGCTCATCAGCTCCTTCTGGCTGTTCCAAAATCAGATCTATCTCGATATTCAGTGCACGAATTATAACGAAGAAGGGCACATGGTCGGGATCGGCAGCAATCTGTTCGTCATGAACGCCGACGGTTCCGATTTCCGTCAGCTGACCGACTATTATGAAAACAGCGTTCGGATTGCCGGCATTACCGAGGAGGAGGGCGAGCGGACGATATACTGGGTGAATTCGGAGGACCGGAGCCTGTATGCCTCGCCGGCGGATTTTTCTTCCATGACAAAAGTGGTGGAAGGGGTGCCGCAGTTCGGCAATTTTATCCATGACGGCTGGCTGTATTATACGCAGACGGACGGGACGAAGGTGAATCCCCTTATTGTGGAGGCCCATCCGTCCGACAAGAACAAGCAGGCTGACGGAACGGTGGTCATCCGCCAGGAAAAAGCGGTGTCCTCCTATTGGCGTCTGCCGCTGTCCGATCTGACCGGGGAGCCGGAGCTGGTGATCGCGGGAACGGATATGCCGATATCTTCCTGGCAGCCTCTGCTGATTGACGGCGATCGGGCCTGGGTGATTCTCTATGAGCCGGTCTATCTGGAAACCATTGCCGCCACGATGACGGGTGACACCGGGGATAGGGTGACCGATTCGCTGGGCAGTCATGTACAGGTGGATTACATCGTGTCCGATTCCGGCTCGCGGATCTGGGAGATCGATCTTGCCACCGGCGCGCGGCAGATCATCGAAACACCCGGCTTTGATGTCAAATCGCTGATGGGGCTGCAGGGAGGGAATCTCTGGGTGTCGGGCTATGTGGTGGACGGCGACCGGATCCGTGAGAAGCTGGCCGCGGAGGGTGTGACCTCCAGCAGCTATACCTTCACCGAAGTACAAATACTTGACATCGGAAAGTGAGAATCACTATGAAAAAGCTTTTTGCCTTCCTTCTGGCCGCCCTGCTTGCGCTGTCGGCCGTATCCTGCGGTCAATCGGCGGGGACGGGAGAGGATCCCTTCACCTCGCTCTATCAGATCACCACCATGTTCTGCGCGGTCAATACCCAAACGCAGACCGGCGCGGTGAAGGTGCCGGCAAAATTCAATGTGCAGACGGGCTCGCTGACACCGCTCTGCACCGATCCGCTCTGCCCGCACAGCCATGACAGCGGATGCCCGTTTGCCAATATGACCGGGGATGCGATCCATTATGAGAATAACTGTGTCTATTATCAGCGGCTGAAGGATTTTACCTCCCATGAGAAGCTGTTCATGAAATACGATCTGGAAAGCGGCGATGCCACGGTGCTCTTTGAATTCTCCAAGGCGGACGAATACCGCCCGGACAGCAAGCCAACCACCGGCTACCGGACGATCGTGCGGGAGGGACATTTCTGGTACATCGCTCTGAATGATGAGAGAAAACCGGTTGTAACGGTTCGTGTCCGGCTCTCGGACGGAAAGACGGAGGTGCTGGAGGAGGTCCCGAACATCCCCTTTTCGCAGTACGAAAAGCAGTTCCTTTTCTACGGCGAAGAGCTGGACACCGTCGGGCTGTCGGATGGGCTGATTCTGGCCGATGAGGACGGCAAAAACGAAAAGCGGATTCTGGAAGACAAGCATATTACCATCGCGTTCGATGATCTGATCGACTCCGGACGGCTGCTCTACTGCACGGCCGCCACGATGCAGGACGGTCGGATCGACTGGGAGCATATGACCCTCTGGTGCTATAATCTGAAGACCGGCGAGGACCGGATTGTGGTCGAAAGCTTCCCGGATGTCTATCTGGCACCGCTGGGAAATTATATCTATTACGTCAAATACGTGGACGATCCGCCGTATCTCGGCAAGGACCAAAATCCGGGCGGCAAGGACAAATACAACCGATCCGGCGGCATTCTCTGGCGCATCGACATCGAAACGGGCGTGGAGGAGAAGGCTTTTGAGCTTCCCGATTATACGCTGGCGGGTACCGAAATCGAAGCGGTCGGCGGCCGGATTATTATCGGCTACAACAACATCGATTATAACGATTATACCGTCGAGGCCACCGATCGCGGTGACTATTACGAATATGCGCAGGAAACCGGGCGGATTGTCTACAATCCCGCCGATCAGACCACGGCGATCTATCCCGAGGAGGCTCTGGAGCTCAGCTCGTCGGTGACAATCACCAACTGAAAGGAGAGCACATGAAAAAACGGATGCTGGCCGCCGCGCTTCTGGCGGCGATGACGATTGCGGGATGCGGGAGCGGGGATATTCCCGAAAAGAATCCGGTCGAAGATGCCCCCGCTTTTGAACGGGAGGGCGAGCTTTTAGCGGCATCCGCAAGCTTTATGGCGGACGGACGGCTTTATTTTCACGATAACGGTTATCTGTCCTATCTGAATCTTGCCGCCGGTACGCAGAATGTACTCTGCACCGATCCGCTCTGCCTGCATGACGGGGATCAGTATATCTACAGCGAATGCCCGGCCATCACCTTTGAAACGGATCGCGGGCAGGTGTTAGTGGACGGGGGCGAGGTCTGGTTCACGGCCTGGGGCTATAAGGAGCGGGCCGACGGCATGGCGGATCGGTTCCTCCAGCTGCACAAGCTCGATCTGGAAAGCGGAAAGAAGACGGTCTATCTGGAGGAAAGCGAAGCGCTGACGCTGCCCTTCTGGCGGTACGCAGGCGAGACCTATCTCTCCCTTCCATCGGAGCATACCGACGAAAAGGGAAAAATCACCCAGTACGGCGGAAGCATCTGCCGGCTGGAAAAGAACGGCTCGCTGACGGTTTTGCTGGAGGATCCCGATCGGGAGAACTGGCGGCTGGCGGGCGTGGACGAAAGCGGCCTGTATGTGTCCGGCACCTCCGGCTTGTACCGGACGGGGAAGGATTTTTCAAAGCTCGAGCCGGTTCCGATCGAGGGCCGGGGAATAATCCGGGGCGGCTATGTCTGGTGGCTTGAAATGACGGACGAAAAGCAGACGGCCGAGGGCGATAAACCGGACGTCGAGATCGCCGAGGAATTCTCCGTGCTGGACGGACGAGGCCATGTTTTCCGGCTCATGCGCCGGAAGCTGGACGGAAGCTCCGAAGCGGAGGAGCTTTATCGGCCGGTATACGGTCTGCCCTCCACCACCGCGCCGGACCCCAGTACCTTTTGGATTGATCCCGACAGCGGTCTTGTCTATCTGGTGCCGCTGGAGCTTTCGCATCTCGGATCCCTTCTCTGGGAGGAGGATAATCCCTTTATCATTAAGAATATGGGCCTCACGAAGCCGATTATGACCAATTTCTACACGATGACCGGCGGCAGGCTGGTGGAGCTGAATCCCGAAACCGGTGAGGCGCGGGATATCCTGACCGGCTCCGGTGCGGATATCGTCAATCTGTACGGTGTGAAGGACGGCAAGGTGTATGCCGAATTCAAGCTCTATGAGCCCGATCGGCTGAAAGAGCTCAAAAAAGAAGGACAGGCACAGGGCTCCCGGATGGATTACCGCTGGAAGGGAAGCATGGAGGTTACGCCATAAATGATAAAAGGAATTTGCCTGCTGATTCTGCTCGGCTGTGTCCTTACCGGATGCGGCTCTCTGTATACCGTGCCCGATACCTGCATCAATACCACAAGCGGCTGCAGGGTCGCTGATACGGTCTATAAAGCCTGGGGCCCCGATCTGCGCCGCTTTTCGAGCGCGGCACCCGAAGGAAAATCGCTCTGCTCGGATCCGCTCTGCACTCATTCCGAGGGGGAATTCTGCGCGGAGCTGACGAGGGTATCTTCCGTTGTATCTGACGGAGAGCGACTTTATGTCAAAACCGATGGCCGGATGGCGCAGATCACTTCTCTGAACTTCGATGGCAGCGGTCGTAAAACACTCTGCGAATACTCTATGTGCGACGGATTGGTGACGGATATTTCCACCGACGGGGTATATGTCTACTACGTCGAAGGTCTGTACCGTGATGCAGAAGACCGGAACAGCGAATCCTATGGCGTGGCGATGCGTGTCCCCTGTGACGGAGGTGATCCCGAAGCCTTTCTCGATATTGAGCTTTCTGCCTACGCCGAGATCGTTGCCGATGGTGAGAACTATTACATCACCGACAACGGACAGTTTTATGCAATCGACCGTAAAAGCAAAGAAATGCAGACAATCAAACTGCCAACACCCGACCCGGACGGTATTGTTCTGCACAAAGGAAACGTCTACCTTCTCGGCATGACCGATATGCATGATTATGAAATCAACAGCCGGTTCATGTTCGTCCGCCGCGCACTCTGGAAGTGGAACGGCATGGAGTTTGAAACGGTTGTTACCGATATTAACCAGTATGTCTGGGACACGGACGGTGTCTGGTACACGAAAATGCTTCCCGTTGAGGAATTTGTCCTGCTCGGCTCCAAGGAGAGCTATGACGGCAAGGGGATGTCGCTTTATGATTTCATCCGCACATGGACAGGCGAGCTGATTCATCACAACCTTGCAACAGGCGAGGAAACGGTGTACCGCCATGAAAATGTGAATCTGAAGATTGAGCCGGCGGGCGTGTCAAACGGGACTGTTATGGCGGCAATCAACGATTACGGCGCGCTGAAGCTCACCTACGATTATGTGAATCTGAAGCCGGAGGCGGACGGCAGCCTTACGGTTCAGGATAAAGAAAAATAAGGAGAATCTCACATGAAACGATATATCACAGCGGCCCTGCTGGCGTCGGCGATTCTGCTCGCCGGTTGCGGCGGGGAGGAAAGCACGGATGCGTTTTCGCATCTTGTCCCGACGGAATCCATGATGCAGACGGCGGATGGGCGGGTGCTGACCGTCGGAATCTTCAATCC
This sequence comes from Candidatus Flemingiibacterium sp., assembly GCA_045578725.1. Taxonomy (GTDB): domain Bacteria; phylum Bacillota; class Clostridia; order Oscillospirales; family CAG-272; genus Flemingiibacterium. The sequence continues at coordinate 46,393 of JAZNKS010000028.1, read as the reverse complement.
CGTCACGGGGGCGACACTTCCGGCCTGCGCCGATCCGATCTGCGATCACACCGAGGCGGCCGGATGCCCCTTCGCGGGATACAATCAGGTTTTTGCCATCCGGGACGGTAAGATGTATTTCTCGGTCAACATCGCCGAGAAAAAGCCGGACGGGCAGTATCTTGGCAAGGCGTACCGGGTGTACGATCTGGAATCCGGTGCCGTGAAGGAGCTGTACGCAAAGCTGGAGCCCATGGAGCAGGGCACAAAATCCTCGGCAAACAGTCTGGCCGGCGACTGGCAGTATGTCAGCGAGTCCGGGACTACCGATTATTATTACCGGGTCAACTACCGGACCGGGGAATATGAGGATCTGTCCGACCGGGACGAAGTGATTCTGCCGATTCATGAGGACGGGGATTATCTGTATGCGCCGCTCTGTGTGTCGCCCCATGACGGGGCTCACACCGGCCTTGTCCGCACGGATCCGGATTTCGCAAACGGGGAGATCCTTTTCGATGCCGGGGAAGCGCTCGGCCATATCGATTTTTCCGCGATCGGGTCGGGATGGATTTATTACTGGACGCTCCGGGAGAGCTCCTACGATGTTCACCGGTATTCATTGAAGACGGGAAAATCCGAAACGGTGCTGGAGGATGTCCTGTTTGCCGTGATCGGCGGGGATCGGATCTATTACACGAAGGCCGCCGAAAATCCAAAGAAGCTGTATTTTGATCTCTGGCGCGACCGGGATGTCTATGATAATGTGGACGGAAAGATTTATTCCTGCAAGCTTGATGGAAAGTCGGCCCGGACGGTGTACGATGACAACTCCCATATCCTCCGGAGCATGGATATGAAATTCCGGGGCGGATGGCTGATCTGCGATCTCGGAATCCTGACCGAGCGGGAATGGGAGGACGGCACGATGCAGCCGCGGCTGGATCCCGTCGGCGGCGGCAGGCTGGTGATCGACACCCGGACCGGCGAAGCCAAGATTTATGAATGAGGGAAAAATGAAAAAGACCGGATTACTCCTGCCCGCACTACTTCTGCTTACCTCCTGCGGCGCACAAAATCCCCCTGCTTCCTATACCAACATCGCCCTCAACTTCGGTGCGTTTTCGATGGGTGAAACGGTTCTTGAGGCAACGCCCCATGGACTTCTGCGCTATCATGCCGATGCACCAACGGTGCTCGACCACTTCTGCTATGACCCGCTCTGCGACCACAGCGGCAATGACAGCGTGTGTCCCGACTGCTACAATCTCGATTTTACCGCGTATGCCACGGACGGGGAACGCATTTACGCAAACGGCAGGAGCTTTCTCTCCGCGCTGAACGGCGGGACATGGAACCGAAACGAGAAATGGCTCGTTGCCATGAACGCAGACGGAAGCGGTATGAAGTGTCTGCTTTCCTACGATTCAACCAATGCCGCAGAGCCGTTTATCCACCTGCGCGGCGGATGGCTGTACTACTATCAGAGCTTTTATGAGGACGAATACGATTCCGCGCATAAGGGAAATCAGGATCAGTATGTAAAAATCATGCGTCTCGACACCGACAGCGGCAAAACAGAGGAAGCCTACAGCGGAAAACTGCTTCCCGAGGATCGTTTCTATCTCGATGACAACCATTACTATATTCTCCACATGGCTGACGGCTTTTCGATCAGCAATTCCACGCTTGACATCATTGACCGCAAGACAGGCAGCGCGGTTCAGACAGGCATCATTCCCGATGGATGCCCTGTGATCTATGTCACCGCGTATGAAGACAATACCTATTTTATCTGTCTGGAATCTAATAAAACCGAGCAGTATGCGACGCCCGTCACCCTGCAGACCTACGCCGTTTACCGCTTTGACGGTCAGACATATGAAAAGCTGGTCGGCAGTATCGGCAGCCTGACGGGAATTGTCTTTGCTGACGGTGCGGTATGGTATGAGCCGTATGAATTCACCTATTTCGGTGCAAAGGAGATGCCGACCGGGAACGGTGATGAAAAGGCTCTCTGCGATTTCTGCCAATTCACCGACGGCAGTATTGCACGGTTTGATCTTGATGATTTTTCTTCGCAGACATGGGTTCTGCCCGATGCGGATGACGGCTTCTGTGCGGATTTTCTCGGACTGTCGGACGGAATAGCCATTGTGCGTGTCGACAATCCCGAAAAGGCGTATACAGGCGATGCTTACACGGGCGGGGTGTACAAATTCCGTCTGACCGATGACGGGATGATGGAATACCGCGGAGCATTCCAGACTGCACAGCCGTAACTTCATTCAGATGGGAGATACTACTATGAAAAAGCTTTCCTGCGCCATAATTTGCGCACTTCTTCTCACCTCCTGCGGCGCACAACCACCGGTGCAGGATTACATCAACACCGAAGAGGGCTGTATGCTCGGCGATACCTATTACGATAACTTCGCGGGAATGGATATCCAGCTGTGGAATCCAGCCTGGGACGGCGTGAAGGAGGGAATCTGCCGCGATCCGCTGTGTACCCATGACAGCACCGACAGCCTTTGTCCGTCCTCGACCAATCTGTGGCAGAAAACGGTGGTCACAGACGGAAAAAAGCTGTATCTCAATGCCCTCAATCCGCTCCTGACCGATAACGGCATCATGTACCGGCAGATTTTCTCGGTGAATCCCGACGGCTCGGACTTCAGACTGCTCCATACCTACGATGCCACGGGAAATTCCTCCGTTTATATGCAGTATGCGGACGGGTATCTGTATTTCCAGCAGGGGTATTACAACGAGAATTACGATCCGCTGGAGGAACACGTTTCCATGGATGTGCAGTCCTCGCGCTTTATGCGGATTCCCACGGACGGCGGCAAGGCAGAAGCGGTGCTTGACGAGGAACTTTCCATCGGAACGGCATTCTATGCGGACGGAGAAAATTATTATCTTGTTACCCATGATGATAACGGTGTCACACAGCTCGACATCATGAATCCCGAAACAGGAGCCTTGACGGAGAATGTTCTTCCCGAAGAGAGGGGAAAGCTTTTTGAAGTTGTGGTCTACGGCACAAAAACATGGCTCACGACCTCCGGCACGCTGTATGTAAAAGAAAACGGCGGCTTTACCCAAATCTGTGAGGGCAAGTCCGGCTACACCTTCGGCGGCGGCATCTGGTATACCGAGCAGGCAGAGCCGGTGTATATCGGCACAAAAGAGATGCCCACAGGCGCACCGGGCGGAGAGACGGCACCGTACGATTATTATGTCAAGGCCACGCAGAAGCTCTGCCGGATTGATCCCGACGATACCAGCATAACGGAATATATTCTGTCGGATGACTTTGATCCCGAGGATACCGTAGCGATCGGTGTTGTAACCGAATCCGGCATCCGGGCACGGGTATCGAACGGCCGGAAACAGTACGAAGATAACGATTTCGGTTATGATTGTCTGATTCGCTGTGCGAACGGAACGGTTACCGTTGAAAAAGTATATGATTGAGGAATACCAATGAAGAAACTGCTTGGCATCATCATCACACTCCTTTTGCTCTCTTCCTGCGGCGAGCAGCCGGCTGTGCCGAAGAATCCGGATGAACTCCCGCAAAGGGCGATCGACGGCTTTGACCGGGTCTTTACACCGGATAATTCGTCACTGTCCTGTATGCGGCTGTTTGATAACATGGTATATTTCTGGCTGCCGGGCGAAAACAGCCTGTTTTTCCGGTTCAATCCTGTGACCGGCACCCTTGGGCGTGTCTGCGCCGATCCGCTGTGCCGGGGAGAAGAATGTGTCTTTGCCAACGGCTCCGATCAATGGCTGGTGGATGACGGGACGGTCTACTTTATTACCGGCACAACCGAGTGGATGCCCGAAGCGACTGACGGCAGAAGAAAGATGAAGAAAGTCCGCGACTATTCGTTCCTGCGCTACCGCATCGAAGATCAGAGTATCAGGAAAATTTTCGATATCCCGGATGACGGTTCAAGATATATCCTCCATGAGATTCTTTCGGACGGGTATCTCTACTACAGCGTTTTTCGGCCGCTTCATGCCGACAATCCGACCGGCGAAACCATCCGTCTGCTCTGCCGGACCAAGCCGGATTCCTTCGGTAAAACGGAGGAAATCCTTTATACCTACGAACAGACCGAGGATGGCTTCAGCAATCTGCAGGATATTGACGAACAGTACTGTTATTATCACACAGGAATCGGCGAAAGCAATCGCGTAACACGGGTTGATCGGGTGAGCGGTGAGAAGACTCTGCTTCACTATCCCTATTATTACATCAATACCGCGAGGGCCGGCGATTACTGCTATTACCGGAAATGCGACGGTGATCCGGTGGAGTTTCGGCAGACCATGGACGGCCGGGGAAACCCCATGACCGATGAAAACGGGGACCCTGTTACGGTCGCGTTTTACCGGCTGTATTATACCAAGCGGAATCTTATCACCGGAGAAGAAGAAATTCTCGGCGAGGTACCCGAAACGGTCAACGCCTATCCGCTGATGGAAGGCGGGATCACCGATCGTTACCTCTATCTGACGTTTGATGACGGACTTTGGCAATGCGATCATGACGGCAAACCGCTCCGGCTGGTGCAGACGCAGGAACAGAAAGCGGCCAATCCCGTGTCCGGATACCGTTGGATCGTGATCTGCGATAAATGGATTCTGTATGCAGGCAACACAGCATTTTCCGCCTATAATATGGAAACCGGAGAATACACATTCGATGAATTCGAATGATACGAAATGTCAGGAGGTATCACCATGACACTTACCATACAAAATATCACCAAATCCTACGGCACAAACCGCGCGCTCGATGGCTTCACCGCCACTCTGGATGCGGGCATCTACGCCCTGCTCGGCCCGAACGGCTCGGGCAAATCCACGCTGATGAATATCCTCACCGATAATCTCAAAGCGGATGCGGGGGCGATTACCTATACGGACGGAGCCGGTGTCAGCGAAAATGTGCTTGATATGGGCGTGCGGTTCCGCGAAAAGCTGGGCTTCATGCCCCAGTATCCCGGACTCTATCCGAATTTCACCGTCGAGCGGTTCATGTGGTACATGGCCTCGCTCAAAGGCATGACAAAGGAGGAGGCACAGCGGCAGATTCCCGAAATTCTCGCCGCTGTGGAGCTGGACGATGTCCCGCGCCGCCGGATCGGTGCGCTCTCGGGCGGTATGAAGCAGCGGCTGACGCTGGCGCAGGCGGTGCTGGGCGATCCGGAAATCCTCATCCTCGACGAGCCGACAGCCGGACTTGACCCCAAACAGCGCATCGCCATCCGCAACTATATCTCGAAAATCGCGTTCAACAAGATCGTCCTGATCGCAACGCACGTTGTACCGGACATTGAGTTCATCGCCAAGGACATCATCATGCTCAAAAAAGGCGTGATCGTCGACAACGCGCCGCCCCATGAGCTGGTGAAGAAGATCGACGGCCGGGTCTGGTCGGTGCCATGTGCGGAAGCGGATGTGCAGGCGATGCAGGAGGCCTTCCGCGTGACGAATATCGCCCGGGATGAACAGACGGGCGAGGTATTATTGCGGGTGCTGGCGGAGACGATGCCGACTGAGAGAGCGAAGACGGTCATGCCGACGCTGGAGGATTATTATCTGCATGTGTTCGGTGAGGGGACGGGAGCATGATGCGCAGGATGACACGGATGATCGTACTTTGGGCGGCGCTGATTCTGCTGCTTGGTTCCTGCAGTCCGGCCGGAGTATCCGGTGATAATCCGGTTTCCGACACACCGATCGCGCGGCCCCGCCTTCAGGATGCTTTATCGTATCATGACGGCTATCTCTATTTTTCGGCGGATACCGTCCTGCGCTGCTCGGTCACAACCGGCACGCTGACGTCCCTCTGCTCGGATCCGCTCTGCTTCCACGATACGGAAGAATGCCCCTTCTTCATGGTCGGCACAACGCCGGAGATTCACGGCACGCGGCTTTTTTATGAAGGCGTTGACACGGAGAATTATACCTACCCGTGGTATGTGTACGATCTGGAGGACGGGACAAGAAAGCGGATCCTGGAGGAAGCGGAGCTGGGATCGTTTCCCACCCTTCATCGCGGGCGGCTGTATTACCGCCGGAATATCCTGCGCGAAGGAGAGCCGGAGGGGGATCTGGCAAGCTACGATCAAGTGCTGTTCTGCCTGGATGCCGAAACGCTGGAAAAACGGCAGCTCTGTGTACTCGGCCGGGCCGACGAAACCGAGCCGGATGCCATTGTGGAATACTTCGGTGATCGGATTCTCTGGCAGCACGGCTCGGAATGGTACACCACCGATCTTGACGGCGGTGACCGGAAGGCATTCGGTGCCTTCTGCGATATTGAGCAGCGCGGGATGCTCTGCGACCGCGAGGAGGGCGTGCTGTACGGCGTGAGAATGACCGACGAGCTGCTCGGATACACGGGGAGCGCTGACGGCCCGTACGCGGATCGGCGGCCGGTTTATAACCGGGTTGCCGTCATCATCCGCGCCGACGGAAGTGTCACGGAGCTGCCCGGACTTCAGGCTGCCGGCTTCGCGGAGGTGACCGAGGGGTATCTCTACTATTATAAGCTCGGCGAAATTACGGAAACCTCCATGATCGATGGCGCTCTCTATCGCTGTCGCCATGACGGAAGCGGCGGGGAATGCGTACTGACAGCCGAGGAGCTGAACGGCGCTGAAATCTGCCGGATTGCCGGCGGCGCGGCGTATCTGCGGGAGGCCGGTGCGCTCGTGAAGCTGGATTTTGAAACAAAAGAGCGAACCGTGCTTTTCGGGGGAGATACGCAATGATCCGGCTTCTTGCACTTCTGTCAGCCCTGCTTCTCCTGCTCTGCGCCTGCTCACCGGGCGGTGGGCAGGAGGACACGTCGGGCGGCGATTATCTCTACATGAAGCTGAAGCGTGCGGACAGCGTGGTTTATCTGGCGCGGCTGAACCTTGATACGGGAAACGTCACAAGTGTATGCCCCGATCCGCTCTGCAGCCACGATGAATTCAAGGGCGATTGTCCGCTGTCCGGCGTGACCGGCTTCTTTGTCATCGGCGATACCGTGTATATGCCGCGCAGGAGATGGCAAAGCGGCGCGGGGGAATGGAAGCACGTATTTTCGGTTTACGATATCGCTTCGGATCGCGGCGAAATCCGGTACATATGGCCGGATTATGAATCCAATGTGCTGTACGAGGAAACCGTGGCCGGCGGATATTATTACACCTGGGATTATGCCTATGAGGAGCCGGAGGAGATGGAGCGCGCCGAGGCGGAGAAGTCCGTGCTTCGGATGGCGCTTTCGGGCGGCGCGATCACCTGGCTTGGCAATGTCCCCCTGCCGCAGACGTTTCGGGACGGACGGTATTATTATGTTTCACAGAACGGCGAGCTGGTTGCCTGTGACAGCGAAGGCGGAAATCCGGAGCCGATTATGGCCGGCCTGAAGGGCGCGGATTTCTGTCTGGACGGTCTTGATGCGGGATATATCCACTCCTTTGGTATCGGAGAGCTGGACCGGATTCTGTACGAAGCCGCCCTTGCCGATCAATCGGTCCGCGCCGTTGAAAGTGCCGGCTCCATACGCGGCACGGCGGTGCTGGGAAACTATGTGTATTTTCTCTGCATGGAGAAGTCCCCGGCATTTATCGGGCGGGACAATTACCACGGAAATGAAATTTTCAATCACACCGGAGGAAAGCTCTGGCGGATGAAATTCGGAGGCGAGCCGGAGCTGTATCTGGATTTCGGAAGCGAACGGGTTCTGTGTGATCGGGGAATCGAGGTCTGCGGCGATCGGCTCGTCCTATATTACGGCGGCTTCGCGCCTCATGTGAACTGGGGAATCGAGGAGTGGCAGGAAAAGGGCGGCGGCGTTCTGGTCATCGATCCGGCGGACGATTCGGTGACGGATTGGCCGCGTACATGGGATGCCCCGTTTTAAGGGAAGGAGAGGATTCATTGAAAGCATTACCATGGCATATTGCCGTCCTTGCGGCGTTTTGCCTCCTGCTTGGCGCCTGCTCACAGGCCGCCGCGGACACCTCAATGTATGCGGTCGGCCGGGCGGGGGACAGTCCTCTGCTGAAATTCAACGTGCAGACCAAAACGACGACCGTTCTCTGCCCGGATGTGTTCTGCGATCATGTCTGGCCGGAATGTCCGCTTTCCATGCCGCGCTCCTATGTGATGGGAGGAGGCGGTGTGTATTTTTCCAATCTCACGGAGGATTTCACCGCCGACATTCTGTTTCTGGATTTCGATACGCAGGTGTACCGACGGATTGCCTCGGCACAATCGGCGACAAGGCTCTACTATGCGGGGGGCCGGCTCTATTGGTGGGAGATGACACTGGATGCCGGGGAGGAACGGGAGGCGATTCACCTCTGCTGCTATGATGAGGCAAGCGGTGAGATCCTGTGCCTTACCGATGAGGAAACGGGCCGCCGCTATCTTGCGGGAAGCGAGGGCGGCTATACCGGCTATCCGGTTATTCTGGCCCACGATGAGAAGTATCTGTATTTCGATATGTATCCGGACTATTACCGCAGTACGCGGGATTTTGAGGATTACGGTCCCTGCCCGCGCTCCGAGCTGCCGGCGGGACCGATTCTGACCGATTACGGCTGGCTGTATAACGGCGATTTCTACTCACTTGATCGTGCGGACAATACGCTGATCTGCGAGAGCAAGGACGGCAAAAAGCGGGTGATCGCCCGGCAGGTGAGCGCTTTTGTCATGACAGAGGATGCCATCTGGTATCAGCCGGCGCTGGAGCCGGTTCTTGCCGGTGTATCGCTGTTTGGCCGGGAATATTACAACGAAAGCCACGGCATTCTTCGGCGGCTGGATCTTAAAAGAGGCGAGGATGAGCTGTTTTTTGAGGATCCCGCGCTTCATCTTGGCGGGATGCGGGCGGCGGGGGATATGCTGATTCTCTCGCTGCTTGGCTCTTTTGCCGATGCTCATACGGGGGAGGAGGATTACGGCGAGCTGAACCGGGTTCTCTTTATCGATCCTGACAGCGGCGAGGCGGTTATCGCCGGGCCGACATAACAAAAAGCGCTGTTGCAAGTTTTCAACTTGCAACAGCGCAGGCGCTTTCGCGCCCGGGCTTTCGCGCCCGAATACATCGGTTTTTGTGTGCAAAGCACACAAAAATGGAACCCTCAATGGGTTCCAAGATGTATTTACTGGGGGCTGTTGCATCTAAATGCAACAGCCCCTTTTTGCTGTACGGGATGCCTTCACAGCCCCTTGCGGTAATCGGAAGGGGAGAGCCCGGTGTGGGCGCGGAAGACACGGGCAAAATAATTGGCATCGGAAAAGCCGACCTGCTCGGCGGTCTGGGACACATTGAATTCGCCGGAGAGTAAGAGATCCTGTGCCTTCAGAATCCGCCGTCTTATGCGGTAATCGATCGGCGAGGAGCCGAAGGTGGCGGCAAACAGCCGGCGGAAATGCGTTTCACTCAGATGGCAGAGGGCGGCAAGCTCGGCGGAGGTCTGATTCTCATAATAGTGCTCGTCCAGCAGGCGGCGGGCGGGGAGCAGCTTTTCATAGCTGTCCTTATCGCGCAGGCTCCTGCCGGCATCGATGATATAATAGCCGAGCAGCTCATAGAGAATGGCCTTGCTCAAAATCCGGTAGCCGGTCCGCTTGCTCTGCCAGAGAAAGAGAAGCTGGTCGAATTTCTCCTGCGCATTGCCGCGGGCGGCGGCCGATACGATCGGATAATGCCGGCCGGCCAGCATATCGCCGAGCAGACTCTCACCGGCTACGCCATGCGGTGTCAGCCGGAAATTGGCGGTATAATGAATGAAGGGCTCCGTTCCGACGGCGCGGACGGTGTAGGCGCTGCAGGCGGGCAGAAAGAGCATCTGGCCTGTACACAGCGTCAGCGAAAAGTCGCCGAAATCGAAGGCCGACTGACCGCTCATGCAAAAGACCAGCCCGTCGGACTGGCGCCCGGTGCGGTATTCGTTCCACTTGAAATGACGGACAAAGGAATTGCGGTGAATCAGCAGAATTTCGTCGATGGAAAAATCAAAATCGGTGATCTGATAGGTTTCGCTCAAAGCCATCCCTCCCGGCGCATACTTTCTTTATTTTACCGCAAGCGGTCGGCTTTGTCAAGTGCCGGGCGCGGATTCCGTTCTTTTTTTGTGGTCGGATAATGCTGATATGGTCGATTATTCTATTGACAGGCCGGGGCAAAATGCGGTATCATTAAGGAAAATAACAATCTGAAAAGAGGAGCTTTTATGATTCACACCAGAAAACCCCGTATCGGCATCATCGGAATGGGCCACTTCATCTACTGGCCGCAGTTTGACGGACTCAAGGAGGAGCTGATGCAGAAGCAGAATGCTTTTGCCGGCTATTTCACCGAGGGCGTGGAAACCATCGATCTCGGCTTTGCCGACGATATCGATTCTTCCATGCTGGCCCTGAAGCGGGCATCGGCCGAGGATCTGGATGCGCTTTTTGTCATCATGGCGACCTACATCCCCTCTGCCGTCATCTTCCCCTTTGCAAAATATCTGCGCATTCCGCAGATTTTAGTCGGCCTCCAGCCGCTGGATCAGCTGGATTACGCCCACACCACCACCTATATGCAGCTCTGCAACGATGACATCTGCTCCATGCCCGAATTTGCCGGCGTGTATGAGCGGCTGGGCGCACCCAAGCCCTTCTTCCTCGTGGAGGCGGCCGGATCCGTCGAAAAAATCCGCGCCCGTGTCGGCGTGTATGAGCGCGCCATCACGGCGCTGGCCTCCTTCAAGTACGCGAAGTTCGGCTATCTCGGCCACACCTATGACGGTATGTACGATATGAACACCGACCCGACTGCCTTCTCCGCCACCTTCGGCTCCCATGTGAAGATGCTCGAAATGTGCGAGCTGATCGAATATGTCAACGAGGCGACCCAGGCCGAGGTGAAGGCCCGCATCGCCGACATCCGCCGGATCTTTGATATCCGTGAGCCCTCCAACGATCCGCTGACCGACTATGTACAGGATGCGGATCTTGAGCTGGCGGCCCGCTGTTCGGTGGCGCTGGACCGGCTGGTCGAGGTGAACGGTCTGAGCGCGCTGGCTTATTTTTACAAGGGCGAGCGCGGCAACCAGTATGAGCAGATTGCCTCCAATCTCATCATCGGAAACTCCTTACTCACCAGCCGCGGCATTCCGCTGGCCGGCGAGGCGGATCTCAAGACGGCGGCTGCCATGCTGATTATGAACCGGATCGGCGGCGGCGGATCCTTCGCCGAGCTCCATCCCTTCGACATCTGCGAGGATGTGGTGCTGATCGGTCATGACGGCCCGCACAATATCAATATCAGCAACGAGCAGCCGGTGCTGCGCAAGCTGAAAAAGTTCCACGGCAAGCCGGGCGCCGGTGTATCGGTCGAATTCAAACTGAAGACCGGCCCGATCTCGCTGCTTTCCTGCTCGGTGGCAGGAGATGGCAGCCTGAAGCTGATCTCGGCCACGGGCGAGTCCATGCCCGGCGCGATTCCGCAGACCGGCAATACCAACACCAAATGCCATTTCGCCTGCCCGGTGACCGCGTTCATCGAGCGCTGGTGCGAGGCCGGCCCGACCCACCATCTGGCGCTCGGAATCGGCGACCGCACCGAGGAGATCGCCCTCTTTGCCCGCATGGCCGGCATCCGGCTGAACCGGGTTATCTGATTTGACTTGAAAGGAGATTTTATCATGAAAAAACAGCTGCTTTCTACCTTTCTTATGGCCGCCCTTACGCTGTGATGCGTATCCTGCGGCAGTCCCTCAGAGCCGGCTGTAACAGATGATACAGCCGGCGATAACACCACGCCGGCCGTGTCCGCCACCACGCCTTACGGATATGTGAAAAATTTCGCCGAGGGGCAGGGCATTTTTGCGCCGATGTATCTTCAGTATCTCTTTGAGGGCGATATGCGCTCGATGAAGGATGCCTACGGTGTGCTCCCCTTCCCGAAGCTGGATGAGGAGCAGGAGGATTACGCTTCCTATGTTCATCCGCGCTTCGGCGCGATGATGCTCCCGGTCACGCTGACCGAGGAAAAGGCGGAGATTCTCGGCGATTTTGTTGAGGTCTGGAGCGCTTACAGCTGGCGCGACCTCCGCCCGGCTATCTATGAAATCTCCCTGCAGGGCAAGGGCACCCGCGATGACGAATCCCTTGAAATGCTGGAGCTGATCATGAACAGCCGCAAATACGATTTCATGACCGCCATGCAGTACGGCGGTAAATTCCCGCTGACCAACAGTGAAATCTACCGCAACCGCATCGGCGGCAAGCTTCCGGATGTGGCCTCCTTCTATGCATCCAACAAGGAAGCGGCCGAGCAGTATCTGGACGATCTTGTGTCCGGCCTGACATCCGAAAAATGATTTTAAGGGGGAATCCTCATGTTTGATTACGAATACCGCTCTTCTGTCACAGCCGGCCGTGTTTGTCTGGAGCTTTCGCTCAAGCCCTTCGGCTATGACAAATCCGTCGAAGGCATCGAGTCGGTGGTCCGCCATCTCTTCTCACAATGGCAGCCCCTTCTGAAATATGCCCTCGGCTGCTCGATTCTTTTCTGGACCAGCGACGGAAGCGAGATCCTCGAATTCACCGGGAATCTTGATGACTGCTTTGAATGGTGCCGCTACATCGGTATCGGCAACTGGAACCGTAATGTGAGGCCCGCGGACGATCCGCAGTCCAATTCGCTCCACCACTATCCGATTCATTACATCGAAAACCCGCCTGAAATGACCTACGGGGATCTGAAAAACATCATCTCCGTCATGAAGCGGGTCGGAAAAGAGATGACCGGCTTTGACATTCTGGTCGGCGAAACCTTCGATCCCGGCCCGGAATTTGCCTGGTCGGACTTCAAGTACAACCGTCATCCCGAAATCTGCAAGGGCAACATCATGGGCACGAAGATGTGGCTCCATTGCGCCTCCCGCCTGAAGGCGGACAGCCGCGCCTATGCGGCTTATCCGGACGGCATTCCGGAGGGAACGCATATCGGCGAGTTTCTGGGCCGCCAGTTTATGGCGATGAAAAAACAGCTGGGCTTTGACTATATCTGGCTGTCCAACGGCTTCGGCTATTCGCTGGCCTCGTGGAACTGGACGGGCGAGCTGTTCGACGGCACGAAATTCGATTTCACCGGTGCCGCGAAGGTGCGCTCGGATATCGCCGAATTCTGGAACGCCTTCTCGGCGGCTGTCGGTGATACGGTCATCGAAACCCGGGGAAGCAATCTCTCCACCGGCATGGATATCGCCGCGCACGGCTGCCCGATCGATACGATCTATCAGCATAACATCGTGGCACCGCCCAATTCACCCTGGGCTCCGCTGAATTACCGCTTCGGTCTGGAGCTGGCCGGCTATATGTCCCATATCGCCGAGCTTCCGGCACGCGGCTTCCAGATGCGCTATTACATCCACGATCCGTGGTGGCTGAATTCTCCGTGGTTCGACCGCTATGACCGGAGCCCGCACGATATCTATCTGCCGCTCTGTATCGGGCGGCTGGATGAAACCTTCGCCATCACCAAACCGATGGGCCTGACCTTCCTCAGCGCGGACGATTCCTTCGGCCGCCTGCCCGATCGCTGCCCCAATGAGGTCACCCCCCATCTGCTTACGGCTTACAACGATTATCCGGACGAAGCCGGTCTTGTGACCTGGATTTATCCCTTTGACTCCTACTGTAAGCAGGGCCTTCGCGACGGTCACATGGAGCGGATTTTCATGGATGACTGGTTCATCGAAAGCGCGATCGATCAGGGCTTCCCGATCAATACCGTTATCTCGGACACGAATTTCATCCGCAGCGACAAGACATCTCTTCCGGACAGTATTTATGTCAGTGCCGTTCCCGAAGCGGGAAGCAAGCTGGAAGCGGCCCTTCTGGAGGCGCTGGATCGCGGCGCCAGGCTGTTGCTGTACGGCAGTACTGTGAACGCTTCCGCTGCCATGCGCGAGGCAATCGGTGTGCAGATCGCCGAGCCGATTGACGGCACGCTGGCCTTTTCCACTTCGCTGACCCTCGATCGGGCCGAAATGGGAGCCTATGCCGATGTGCTGGAGCATCCGGCGCTGGTTTCCGGAGGCGGCGTATGCGAGATGGCACGGGAGGGGATCACGGTCACGGCCTCCGTCGAAAAGGACAGCAAGGTGCGTACCTATGCCTCTGTCAACGGCAGGCTTGCCTGGGTGCGCGGATCCTTCCCGCATGATGAGAAGACACGGGCTGCGCTCCCCGCAAAGCGCCTCCCGTCCGAAAGCTTCCCGGCGGCCGTTCTTCTGCGCGGATCGCTGGCTCATTTCGGCTATCCGATGCGCTTCGACTGCTATGACATCAACGACAATCTCCCGATTGTCATGCTGTCCCGCTGCCGCAGGGCGCTCTGGCTGAACGAATTCTCCAAGGATGCTACCGTAAAGCTTCATTTCTCAACGCCCGACGGCGCACCGGCCTTCGATAACTGCGAATTCATGCTGGAGGACAGCATCGGTATCTATCCGACCGCACGGTGGAATCACACCGACTGCCGGATTTACATCAAACAGAAGGCGCGTTCCAAGATTACCGTCAAGCGGGATTATCCGGTCACGCATATCTGGCTGGATGAGCGAATTATGCTCACGGGCCTTGACGATGCCGAGCTTACGCTGGTTCCGTCTGCGGGCGGTACGGCTGTCCTGCGGCTGGGCTCGGGCGGCGATATGTTCCGCGGCGGCAATGCGGAGCTGGAATACGATGAAAATCGGGGCGTTTACAAAGCTTATCATGTAAGCGGCACCGTCAGCATCGGCTTCCAGGAAAAAGAGAAGATCGGCGATTGGTGCAGGCTTGAATTTCTGCGCGATCCGGATACCGTGACAAAGCAGTAAAATAATCGGGAAATGTCAGAATCCGCTCTTGACATTTCCCGATTTCCGGTATATAATGGTGAAAACACCGAAAGGAGCTTTTGCCCGCATGAAAACCCCCGAAACCTCACGGCTCTTTGAAAAACGCACCGATCCCGTTTCCGGTGTGGAGCATTATCTTCTGACACACAAAATCACCCCTCTTCAGCAGGGCTTTTATTTCTGCAATGACTGCATGACACGCGACGGCCGCTGGCTCTGGTTCCATGTATGGATATTTGATGCCCAAATCCGTCTTCTTGGCGTGATCGACTTTGAATCGGACGAAATGTATTACTTTGAGGATACCGTCTTTGACAATGCCTCGCCCTATGTGGATGTGGAAACCGGTGAGGTGTATTTTGCCTACAAGAACCGGATTTATAAGCACGCGCCGACACCCGGAAGCCGCGCCGAGCTGGTTGCGGTCATCCCGGTCGAGGGCACCCTCCGGAATCTTGCCACCCATCTGACCCGCAGCCCCGACAAAAAGGAATTCTTTCTCGATATCCATGTCGGCAACGGCACCACCTATGCAGGCACCGTCAACATCGAAAACGGAACGTTCACCAAGTGGGCCGACAATCCCTTCTTCACCAATCACGGTCAGATCAATCCGGTCAATCCGGATCTTGCGCTGGCGGCCTATGATTATTACAGCGATTTCTTCACCGGCGAGCGCTATTTGATCCCCTCCGATGAAAACGGCAATTATCTCCGCCTCTGGACGATTGCAAGAGACGGCACGCGCACAACCTACCCGCCCCACAATCAGTTTGCAACGCATGAATTCTGGTCGGCGGACGGCAAAAAGATCTACTACGAAAACTTCAACGGCATTCACCGGATCCATCTGGAAACCGGTGAGCATATCAATGTCCATGCCTGCTGTGCCTGGCACGCCTTTGCCAGCCGGGACGAGAAGTATCTGGTGTACGATGCCAAGAAGACCTCCGAGGAGGAGTTCTGGCGCGGCGGCCCGACATCTGTTCGTTTTGTCAATACCGAAAACGATAAGGAGATTGAGATTGCCTCGTATCTGCCCGCATCGGCCACGCGCGAAAATCAGTCCCCCTATCATCCCGACCCGCATCCGCGCTTCGTCGGAAATGAAAAATATGTTCTCTATACGACCTCGGAGATGGGCGGGCTGGATATCGCCATGGCAAGCACCGCGCATCTGATTGAAATGTCACGGTGAATTTTTGTGAGCCGGAATCCCGGAAGACGGGGTTCCGGCTCTCTTTGTGAAATAGCACCCATCCGGTAATGGGGCGCGGCCCAAGATTCGTGTGAATTGAGTCTTGACGAACGGCCCGAAAAGTGGTATGATATTGTTGCCGGTAAAATCCGGCCGATGAATCATCGTACAGAGTAGACCCTGATGCGTAAAGTGTCCTGTGAACGGGGAGTTGTCACGGGAACGAAAGGCTGTCCGCCCGGAAGGCCTGCGGTATCAGATGCCGGTAAAATGCCGGCCCGGTCGCATCCCGCTGTTGCATACACGGAAGAAGTATCCTCCTATATGCGGCAATGTCGGAATGTTGTCAGCAAAGGAGGTATTTTTTTATGAAGCTGAATAAGAATTCAGAACTGACACTCTACAAAAACCCCTTCTCTCCCGCTTATTGGCGGGATGCCGCGTCCCAACTGAAGAATGTGCACATTCTGTGCGCGGCCGCGATCCTCATTGCCCTGCGCGTGGCCCTGAAAAATGTGGTCATCCCGGTCGGACAGGATCTGGACATCACCTTCGGCTATTTCGTCAATTCGCTTGGCGCGATGATCTTCGGGCCGGTGGTGGCCGCGATTGCCGCCATCATCAGCGATACGCTGGGTGTTATGTTCTCGGCAGAAGGCTTCAGCACCTATTTCTTCCCGTTCGTCTTCGTTGAGATCGCCGGATCGGTGATCTTTGCGCTGATGCTCTGGCGGGCCCGACTCAACACAACGCGGATCATCTTCTCCCGCTTCTTTGTGTCGCTGGTCTGCAACTTCATCATGAATCCGCTGATTATGAACGTCTATTATCAGTGGCTCGGCAATGGTAAGAGCTATCAGTTCGTCACCCTGCCGCGCGTCATCAAGAATCTGGCGCTCTTCCCGCTGGAGGCCTTCCTTCTGGTGCTCTTCCTCGGCATCATGGTGCCGGTACTGATGAAGATTCACATCCTGCCCAAGGGCCAGATGGAGGCGCGCCCCGAGATGACGAAGAAGCATCTGGTTCTGCTGATCGTTCTGCTGGTGGTGTCGATTCTCACCGTCACCCTCTTCTACAGCCTCTGGATGCCGACCCAGCCCGCATCCGCCTCCAAAACGGAAGGCGATTTCAAGGTGACAATCAAGTCCGAGCGGGCGCTCTACCACATCAAGGATATGGATCCTGCCGCGCCCTTTGCCTTCACCGTCACGGTGAAAAATAACGGCGATACGGAGCTTGACCCGGCCGCGCTGGCCGATCGGATTGATCTGTGGCTGATCAGCGCCGACGGTACGGTTCTCATGCCCGAGCTGGATGTAACCGATCTTGAGGCGGGCGATCAGACGGAAGCGATCGGAGCCGGCAAGTCGGTCAAGCTGAATCTTACCATGGCCGATCTCTATGCCGCGCTCGGCGAAATTTCGGCCGGTGAATATACCGTGGCAGCCGATTTCTCGGCCGCAGGCGACGGATCCGATACGGTCCGTGCGGCCCTCCCGATCCGGGTGAAATAAAGAAAACATAACAAGAACCGGAGCTGCCTGTGAACAGCTCCGGTTAATTATTTTGAAACAGCCGCGGGCTTTTGCGAAAGGTGCCCGGCAAGCTCCGGAAGGGAGGCGCCGGCGAGAACGATCACAATGCCGAGAATCTGCCGGATTTCCAGCTGATCGGCGAAGAGCAGACAGCCGAAGACGGTGGACATGACCGGCTCCAGATTGCAGAGCAGGCTGGCGATACTGCCGTCGAGTCCGGTTGCGAGGCCCTTTTGATAGAGCCAATAGGGGAGCACGCTTCCGATGACGGCCGCGCCGAGGAAGGCGAAAATCACAAGGGGCGGGCTGACGGGAAGCGTCCACGGCGGAACCGCGCACCCGATGGCGACGGCGGCGAAGATGGTGGGAAGGAAGGTATTCTGGAGCGGCTTGTAGCCGTTTTTGAGTGCCTTGCGGCCGATGACGGTCAGCAGGGAATAGCTGATGCCGGACAGCAGACCGAGCAGGATGCCGACCAGATTGAGTGAAAGCGCGGAAGGATCGTAGATCCGCACGACCAGACAGCTTCCAAAGAACGTGGTAATCAGCGCTGTGAGCTTGATGGGGGTAATTTTGTCGCCGTAAAAGATCCGGTTAAAGAGAATGACGAAGGCCGGCGCGGTGTAAAGGAGCATGGCGGCCATGGCCGAGGACAGATACCGGATGGCCAGCGCGTAGAAGGAGTAGGTTCCCAGAATCGCGGTGAGGCCGTAGAAGGCAAAGAAGAGATAATCCCGGGGGCGGAGGCCGCCAAAGGTGTGGGTGCAGAGGCCCCAGATCAGATAGATGCCGCCTGTGATGAGCGCGCGTGCCGACACGGCCTGTGCAACGGTAACCCCGTTTGCATAGAGAATGCGCGTGAAGACGGGATAAAAGCCCCACAGCACAGCGGTTAACAGCACATAGATGATGCCGAGCGTTTTTTTGTTCATCGGATCGGATGCCTCCCGGGTGAAATTGACGTAGATAATCATACCATAACTTCCGTTGTTTGTCAAGAATCCGGAAAAAACTCCGTGCTTTTTGAGGATGGGGACGAAGCAAAGGCGCTCTGACCGAAAAAACTTCGGTCAGAGCGCCTTTGAAACAAAAAATCAGGAAAGGCGGGTGATTTCAGCGGCAAGCTGTGCGGCGGCTCCGCGGGTCAGCGGCGCGTAAGCATCCAGCGAATGTCCGTTGCCGCGCAGGATACCGGCCTCATACAGCCCGGTCATGGCGGATGCAGCCCAGGCGGGGACACTCTCCTCACCGGCAAATACAGGGGCCGCACCGGAGGCCGTTATGCCCGTCAGTCGGGAGATCATGAGGGCAGCCTCCGCACGGGTGATCTGATTGTTGGGACAGAAGTTGATCTGACCCTCCTGCACAACACCCTTTACTACGCCCATCGCCTCGGCAAGGGCGATGCTTCCCTTGTACTTTGCCGGGATAGCGGCATCGTCATCAAAGCCGGTATCATGGGATCGGAAGCCGGTGTAGCCGGCGGCATTCATGATGAGCGAGAGAAATTCCGCCCGCGAGATCGGATGGTCGGGATAGAAGCAATCGGCATCCGACTTAGCTTTATCGAGGATGCCGGCTGTGATGCAGGTGATGACGGCATCCTCGGCCCAATGACCGTCGGTATCGGCAAAGACCGCATGGGCGGGCGGTGCGCTCACATCGATTGTCATGCGCAGGACGGGCGAGCGTCCGCCCCAGCAATCAACGGCTCGGACCTCAAAGCTGTCCCTTCCTGTAAAGCCTTCTGTTGGCGTATAGGTGAAGGAACCGGAGGCGCGGTCGGTCAGCACCAGAATACCGTTCCGGGGCTTCCGGACAATCTCGCAGAGAAAGGGATCGTTTTCCGGGTCTGCTGCACCGAGCGAGCCGATCCGCATCACACCGGAGCTTGCTTCAAGTGTGCTCACCGCACGGCTGAAGGTCGGTGCCTGATTGACGGCATCCAGGCAGTAAAGATGGAAGCGCCGCTCAAAGGCGCCATCTCCGACCGTAAAACCGAAATCCGCGCCGGCAGCCCCCTCCTTTGGAAGAAAGCGGAGGGCGGAAAGATTCTTTTCGCGTATGGTCTGGCCTTCGCTCACATACTGGGTGCCGAGGGTCAGCACGCCGTCCTCGGGATCGGGGAGCGAGGTAACGGTGACGGAGCCGACGGAGGAGAGACCGAGCGCGTCGGCAAAATCCGAGGCTTCGAAGGGGATCGGTGCGCCGATCAGACCGGCCTTGGCGATGGGATAGCCGGCGGCGATGTGGTCAAGGCCGGGGGAGAGTTTGCCGGCTGCATTCACGCCCGTGATAAACAGAGGGATGACCAGAAGAAGCGAAAGGGGATAAAATCGTGATTTCATAGGAATCCTCCGAAATTGATTGGTTTACAGCTCTATTTTTTCCGCCTCTGCCGGCTTTATGCAGGCAGGTGAAGAAAAATGGTGTCGGCGGAAAACTTTTTTGCTTTACCCTATTGAAATCCGGCCCGAAAAGTTGTATAATAAAGAGTAAATAAAATTTCCATGGAGGAATCAGAAAATGATCAATATCCGTATCGAAAAAACCACCGCTCCCAAGGCAAAGCCTGATTGGGATAAGCTGGGATTCGGCAACTATTTCACTGACCATATGTTCATGATGAACTACACCGAGGGCAAGGGCTGGTACGATGCCCGCATCGTGCCCTATCAGAATTTTTCGCTTGATCCCGCCGCTATGGTATTTCACTATGCGCAGGAGATTTTCGAGGGTCTGAAGGCTTACCGCACGCCCGACGGCGAGATTCAGCTCTTCCGTCCCGACAAGAACTTCCAGCGCATGAACCGCACCAATGAGCGTATGTGCATCCCGGCTGTTGATGTCGATGACTGCATCACCGCGCTCAGGACGCTGGTCAATGTAGACAGGGATTGGGTTCCGGTCAAGGAAGGTACCTCGCTGTACATCCGTCCCTTTATCTTCGCAACCGATGCCCATCTGGGCGTTCATGTTGCCAAGAATTACATCTTCGCCATCATCCTCTCCCCGGTCGGCTCTTATTATGCTGCCGGCATCAATCCGGTCAAGATCTATGTGGAAACCGAGTATGTCCGCGCTGTCAAGGGCGGCACCGGCTTCACCAAGTGCGGCGGCAACTACGCAGCATCCCTGATCGGTCAGCAGAAGGCCGAGAAGCTGGGTTATGCACAGGTTCTCTGGCTGGATGGCATCGAGCACAAGTATATCGATGAGGTCGGCGCCATGAACGTCTTCTTTGTCATCGACGGCGAGGTCATCACGCCCACCACCGAAACCGGCTCGATCCTGCCCGGCGTTACCCGTATGTCCTGCATCGAGCTTTTGAAGAGCTGGGGCTACAAGGTCACCGAGCGCCGTCTGGCCATCGATGAGGTTCTGGAGGCGCAGAAGGCAGGCAAGCTGGACGAAGCCTTCGGTACCGGCACCGCGGCTGTTATTTCCCCCATCGGCGAGCTGAACGACAACGGCGAAATCTATACCGTCAACGAGGGCAGGATCGGTTCGATCGCCCAGAAGCTGTACGATAATCTGACCGGTATCCAGTGGGGCAAGCTCCCGGATACGATGAACTGGACCGTCAAGATTGGCTGATCATGCCGGGCTTCTGCACCCGATCGGAAAGGAAGAAAAATGATTCGACAGCAGGCTTTTACCGGTGAAAACAAAAAGCTTCTGAAGGGCGGCCTTCATTGTCATACCACCCGCTCCGACGGACAGGGGGATCCGGCTGAGGTTATCCGTCTGCACAAGCAGAACGGCTATGATTTTCTGGCCATCACCGATCACCGGAAATACAATTACGAGAATTTTGCACCCGAAACCGATATCACCATCCTTCCGGGCATGGAGTTTGACAACGCCATCCGCCCGGACGGGATTGTCCGTTCCTTCCATACCGTCTGCATCGGCCCCGCAAAGGCTGACGGCAACGGCTATGAGCAGGATGAAGTTTTCTCCTCCGGCACGGCGAAGGATCAGTTTGAATATCAGGCATATCTTGACCGGATTCACGAAAAGAAGAATCTGACCGTTTACTGCCATCCCGAATGGAGCAGCACGCCGGCGCGTTATTTTGATCAGATGAAGGGCAATTTTGCTATGGAAATCTGGAATTCCGGCTGTGCGCGGAACTGCAATCAGGACAAGGATGCCGCGTACTGGGACGAGCTTCTCGGTCAGGGGCAGCGCATCTGGGGTGTTGCCTCCGATGACGGCCACGGCATGGCCGATCACTGTAACGGCTGGGTTCGCGTCAATGCCGAAAATAACATCCCCTCGATTCTGAAGGCGCTGGAGGCGGGAGCCTTCTATTCCTCCTGCGGCCCGGAAATCTTCGATTTCTATGTGGACGGCGACATGGCTGTCATCGAATGCTCCAATGCGGCCATGATCTGTCTGCATTCGGACGGTCATCCCGGCCGGATCGTGCGCGGTGATCTCACCCGTGCCGAGTTCAAGCTGTCCAATCATTGGTGCGGCGATTACCGCTATGTCCGCATCAGCATCACCGATAAGGAAGGCCGGAAGGCCTGGACCAATCCGATTTTTCTTGCCTGATTCCCGGCACAAACCGAGGAGGATGAAGCAATGAAGCGTTTTGCGGATCTGCACATTCATATGCACACCTGTGATGAAGCATCCGGCCGGGCGATGTTCGACACGCTGGCCGACTGCGGTGTGACGGATGCGGCGATCATGTCCCTGCCCACATACGGCATTCTGGAGAATCTGTCCGCCCTTCGCTGGAAGCTTCATCCGCACAGGCTGAAGCTTCGTGCCTTCGGCGGCCTGCATCAGTTTGACCGGCTCGGCGGCATTGCGCCGGAGCTTCAGGCCGAACGGCTGCTGGAACTCGGCTTTGACGGGATGAAATTCCTCGACATGAAGCCGGATTTCCGCAAGCGGGTCGGCAAGGGGCTCAACGATCCCTCCTATGACCGGATGTTTTCGATGCTGGAGGAGCGGGATGTCCCGGTGCTCCTGCACGTCAGCGATCCGGAGGAATTCTGGGATCCGGACAAGGCTCCCCCCTATGTAAAGCAGGCGGGTTGGTTCTACGGCGACGGCACCTATCTCTCCAAGCAGGCGATTTATGATGAGGTGTTTGAACTGCTGGATCAGCACCCAAAGCTCCGCGTGACGCTGGCACATTTCTGCTTCCTGTCCAATTTCCGTGAGGAAGCGATCCGCGTAATGGAAACCTATCCGAACGTGAATTTCGACCTCACCCCCGGCGGCGAGATGTACCTCGGATTCTCAAAGGATATCGACCGCTGGCACGATTTCTTCGTTGCCTATCAGGACCGGATTCTGTTTGGCACCGATTCCAACACCCGGAAATCGGTGGGAACGATCACCGAGCTCAACACGCTGGTGCGGAGCGCGCTGGCGCACGATCGGAGTGAATTCACCATCCCCTGCTACGGAAATCGGATGAACCTTCATGGCCTGGAACTGGATCCGGCGATCATCGATAAGATCACCTGGGATAACTATGCCCGCTTTGTCGGCCGGGAGATTCCGGTCGATGAAAGCCGCTTTCTTGCGGCCGCCGAGCAGCTGCTGGCCGAAATCGGCGCCGATGCGGATTATGCCGCCGAAGCCGGGTGGCTGAAGACTGTCATCGGATAAGGAGAAGCTTATGTTCAGAAAATATGTATCCAATGTTCCGCTCGGAACGGGAACCAATTTCATTCTCTGCTTCGGAGAAACGAAGCGCTTCCGGGCCAGAGTCTATCTCCGTCCCGAAATGGCCGGCGAATTTGAGTGGCGGCTGTTCTATATGAACAGCGTCAACACCACCTTTGCCGACGGCGAGATCGCATGGCGCAACCGGAGCGGCGGAAGCTGGAAAATCCTGTCCGCCCGCATCGGTCAGGGACCGGTGATCGACGAAAAGAATCTCACTCTCGTGCCCGCCGAACCGGAATATGTTTGCGCCGTCACCTTTGACAGCAAGGCTTCCCGCGAGGTGGAGCCGGACGAGCGCTTGTGGAGCGATCCCGTCCGCTTCAGGCTGGAGGCGGGGCACTATCTCTTCTTTGAATGGGAGCTGGAGGGCGATGAAATCCCCTGCACGCCGGACAGCCAGGCGGCTGCCTTCATCGATTGGGGGGACGGCTTCACGGATCCCGGCGAGGGCGGCATTCCGCTGCCGGCGCTCTTCGGATGCGACCGGCCGTATAAAAAGCGTGTGGCCTTCATCGGCGATTCGATCACCCAGGGCTGCGGCACGACCAAAAATGCCTATGAAATGTGGGCAGGCCGGATCGGCCTGATGCTGGCGGAGGAGTATGCCGTCTGGAATCTGGGGCTTGGTTATGCGCGAGGCGCTGATGCGGCAACGGACGGCTGCTGGCTCTGGAAGGCAAAGCAGAACGATGTGGTCATCGTCACCTGCGGCACCAACGATCTTCTGAGGGGGCCGTATCAGCTGGGACGCTTTGCAACCGCCGGAGAGCTGGTAAGAAATCTTGAAATCACCGTTGAGGCGCTTAAAAAGGCCGGATGTGAGGTTATTCTCTCGATCATCCCGCCCTTTGATTACAGCGAGGAGGCGGTATACGAATGGCGGGCCTTCAATCTGGCCATCCCGCGGATCGCCGAACTGCACGGCTGCCGGATTTACAATGTGGCCGGTGCGATCGAAGGCGGCGATGAACTGAAGAATATCTATCCTTACGGCGCCCATCCCGACGGACGGGGCGGAAAGGTGATTGCCGACAAATTCTTCGAAACCTTCCATACCGACAAAGGGTGGAGCATCTGATTTTGGAAAAGGAGAAGCGCATCATGGCAAACTACATCGATTATCAGCCGGAGAAAACCTCCCGCACCCGCGAAAACATCGAATGGTCGATTACCTACACCTACAATTCCCGTGACACCTCGGCACCGCGCGTTCTGCTGATCGGCGATTCGATCTGCAACGGCTATCAGAGCGCGGTCCGCGCCAAGCTGGCCGATAAGGCGAATGTCACCTTCTGGGCCTCCTCCAAGTGTGTCACCGACCCGGATTATTTCCGCGAGCTGGACTTTATTGTCGGCGCTTATCATTACGATATGGTCAGCTTCAACAACGGTCTTCACAGCCTTTCTACCGATCCCGATGAGTGGATGACGGCGTTCGATGCGGCGCTCCGCTTTTTGAAGGAGAAGCTGCCGGATTCCAAGCTCGTTGTTACGCTCAGCACACCGCTGTGCGATAAGACACGGAACGAAAAGGTAATTGCCATCAACGAGCGCACGGCAAAGATCGCCGGTGAAAACGAACTTCCGATTCTGGATCTCTATACGCCTATGGCTGCCCTGGATCTGACGGAGGCGCAGAGTGATGGCTGTCACTTCAGACAGCCGGCTATTGAAATGCAGTCGAAGATTATCACCGATTACGTCACCGAGCGCCTTGGCCTCTCGGATATCGGTCTTGAGCAGGAAAGTACGGCAACCGGCCCCTCCGGCGCGCTGAAATAAGGGATTTTTTCAATAAATTGCGTCCGGTGTATTGACTTTGTTTCCGGATTGTGATATAATAATGATTGCTAATATCAATGATATGGAGGTCATAACCATGAAGCATATTCAGACTCTCAAGACCCGCAATCTCTGCGAGAGCGCCAAGAAGGGCGGCTGCGGTGAGTGCCAGACCTCTTGCCAGTCGGCTTGCAAGACCAGCTGCGGAATTGCCAACCAGAAGTGCGAGAGCAAGGACAAGAAGAGCAAGTAAGTTCTGAGTATAAGAATGCCGCCGCAGGGCGGCATTCTTTATGGAATGACCGGGCGGATGCCCTCAAATTCACAACAAGGATTGGTACCTGTATGATACATCAGTACAAGCTCGGAGGCTATAACATCGTGCTGGACGTCTGCTCCGGCGCGGTTCATGCCGTAGACGAGATCGCATACGATATAATCGCCCGCTTTGAGAGGGAGGATCGGGAAACGATTCTGGCGGCGATGAAGGAAAAATACCTCGGCGCGGATGACGGCGAGGGAGGGAAGATTTCCGAGGCGGATCTGGCCGAATGCTTCGATCAGATCACCGCTCTGAAGGAGGACGGCCAGCTGTTCGCCGATGACAGCTTTGAAGCAATGGCGGGCGAATTGAAGGCCCGGAGCGCGGGCATCGTCAAGGCGCTCTGCCTGCATATCGCTCACACCTGCAACCTCAACTGCTCCTACTGCTTTGCCAGCCAAGGCAAATATCACGGCGAGCGCGCCATGATGAGCTTTGAAGTCGGCAAGCGCGCGCTGGATTTCCTGATCGAAAATTCGGGCAGCCGCACCAATCTGGAGGTCGATTTCTTCGGCGGTGAGCCCCTGATGAACTTCGATGTTGTCAAGCAGCTGGTCGAATATGCGCGGAGCGTGGAAAAGGCGCATCACAAGAATTTCCGCTTCACGCTGACCACCAACGGCGTGCTGATTGACGAGGATGTCATCGACTTTGCCAACCGCGAGATGAGCAATGTGGTTCTCTCGCTGGACGGCCGCCGGGAGATTCATGACCGCTATCGCGTGGACTACGCAGGCAAGGGAAGCTGGGATCGGATCGTCCCGAAATTCCAGCAGCTTGTCCGGGCGCGCGAGGGGAAGAATTACTATATGCGCGGCACCTTCACCCACGCCAACCCCGATTTCCTGGAGGATATCAAAACGATGCTGGATCTCGGCTTTGACGAGCTGAGCATGGAGCCGGTGGTATCGGCCCCCGGTGATCCCGCTGGCCTGACCGACGAGGATCTGCCCATCGTCATGGAGCAGTACGAAAAGCTGGCACAGCTGATGCTGGAGCGCCGCAAGGCCGGCAAGCCCTTTACCTTCTATCACTATATGCTCGATCTCAATGACGGTCCCTGCATCTACAAGCGGATTTCCGGATGCGGATCCGGCACCGAATATATGGCGGTCACCCCCTGGGGCGATCTTTATCCCTGCCACCAGTTCGTCGGCGAGGAAAAATTCAAGCTCGGAAATGTCTGGGACGGCGTGACCAACCACGAAATCCAGAACGAATTTGCCAACTGCAATGTCTACGCGCGCGAGGATTGCCGTGACTGCTGGGCGAAGCTTTACTGCTCCGGCGGATGTGCGGCCAATGCCTATCACGCCACCGGCTCGGTCAAGGGCATCTACAGGACCGGGTGCGAGCTCTTCCGCAAGCGTATGGAATGTGCGATCATGCTGGCGGTTTCCAAGGAGCTGGAGGAGGGCGGCTGTGAAGGCGAAGCCTGCTCCGGCGACTGCGCTTCATGCGGCGCCAGGTGAATACCCCGATCTGTGATTTCGTCCGCCGCTATGCCGCCTCCGATGCTCTGCGGCTTCATATGCCCGGACATAAGGGCGCATCCGTACTTGGGATGGAAGCGCTCGATATCACCGAAATTGACGGTGCCGACAGCCTTTATGAGGCGGACGGCATCATCCGCGAAAGCGAGAGGAACGCTTCGGCGCTGTTCGGGAGCGCGGAGACCTTCTATTCGACGGAGGGATCCTCCCTCTGCATCCGCGCGATGCTGGCCCTGCTCCGCCAGCACATCGGAACGGAGCGGCCTCTGATTGCGGCCGGACGGAATGCTCACAAAACCTTTCTTTCGGCCTGCGCCCTGCTGGATTTCGATGTGCTGTGGCTTTCGGGGACGGAGGGCTCCTACCTGAGCTGTATTCTGTCGCCGGAGGAAATCGCACGGCAGCTGGAAGCTGCTCATCCAAAGCCGTCGGCGCTCTATATCACCAGCCCTGATTATCTCGGCTTTGTGCAGGATATCACGGCTCTGCGAGCGGTCTGCGACCGCTTCGGGATGCTTTTGCTGGTGGACAATGCCCACGGCGCTTATCTGAATTTCCTGCCGGAGAATCGGCATCCGCTGGCGCTTGGCGCGGATCTCTGCTGTGATTCCGCACACAAAACGCTCCCGGTGTTGACCGGAGGCGCGTATCTGCACATCGCGTACCGTGCCCCGCAGGCAATGCGGGATGCGGCACGGGATGCGATGGCGCTGTTTGGCTCGACCAGCCCGTCCTATCTGATTCTGCAGTCGCTGGATGCCTGCAATGCCTGTCTGGCCGGCGATTATCGATCCGAGCTGCAGGCTCTTTGCGAGGCGGCCGGTGCGTGCCGTGCCAGACTTGAAGCGGCGGGATGGAAATTCATCGGCGATGAGCCGATCAAGCTGACGCTGGATGCGAAAGCTTCCGGCTATACCGGACGTGAGATCGCCGGTTGTCTGCTGAAGATGGGAATTGTCAGCGAATTCGCCGATCCGGATTTTGTTGTCTGGATGGTGACCCCCCAAACCGGAGCCAAGGGGCTTGCCCGCCTGGAGGCGGCGCTTGGAACCCTTGAGCCGCGAGAGCCGATCACGGAATCGGCACCGGCTCTTCCAAGGCCTCTGCGGCGGATGAGCATCCGCGAGGCGATGCTGTCGCCGCGTGAAATTCTCCCGATCGATGCCTGTGAAGGTCGGATTCTCGCTTCGGCGAGTGTCGGATGCCCGCCAGCGGTCCCGATTGCGGTCTGCGGCGAGGAAATTACGCGCGAAGCCATCGAATGCTTCCGATATTACGGAATTAATTTTTGCCAAATTATTTTGCAAAACCACTTGACATTATAAAAAAGGTATGTTATACTACAGATAATATATCGAAGGAGAGCTTTCTCGACTTGAGAAGGCAACTGGAAATGATGTCAAAAAAGCAACTGATCAGCCTGTTCATGTGCGGCATTCTGCTGCTGTCCGTTTCTTGCGGCGGCGGTGCTCCTCATGATACCGGATCCGATTCCGGAGAGGGAACAGACAACACGAGCGACACCACAGCTCCGGTTGTGGAAGAAGGATACGATTATCCGGATGTCGATTACGAGGGCTATAAGTTCCGGATTCTCAATTTTGATGAGCATCACGGAAGCTACATGAATCTCGATTTCGAACAGGCCACCGGCGAAAAACTTGACGATGCGGTGTATGACCGTAACCGCAAGGTCGAGGAAAAACTGAACTTCGAACTCGTCGAGATCGAAGAGCATTATGCGAACTGGGCTGCAGACCAGACTGCGCTGATCGAAAAGCTGACCAACTCGGTTCTGGCCGATGACGATGAATTCGATGCGGCCTACATTCAGCCGCACTTCAAGCCGTCGGTTATCACGGACGGAACTCTGCTGGATATGGCGACTGTTCCGGAACTGAAGCTGGATGAGGAGTATTGGGACCGGGTTCTGAATGAATCCTATAACCTGAACGGCAAGCAGTTTGTTGCTTCGGGCCCGCTTCATCTGATGTCCGTTGAGCTTTGCTGGTGCCTTCTGTTCAACGAGGAACTGATGGAAGATTATAAGCTGGAAAAGCCGTATCAGCTGGTTCGTGACGGCAAGTGGACGATTGACAAGCTGAATGAGTATGCGGCAGCTTCGGCTAATCTCAACGGTGACGAGTCTTTCTCGTTCAGTGAGGATGGCGAAGCTGTATACGGTATCGCAGCCAGCAGTGCTGTTATTCCGGCATTTATGTATTCCTCCGGTCATCGCTTTGTTGCTGCGGAAGGCGACGGATTTGCGGTAAATCTTACGAGCGAGCGGCTGGACAGCTGCGTGGAAAAGCTGATCAATCTGTTTGACCAGGATTCCGGTAAAGTTCGCGTAAACGGCGACGACAGCGCAGTCGGCGGATATATTGATCTTTTCCGTACAAACCGTGCGATGTTCATTACCTGCGAAGTTAAGTCCACCGCGCTTCTCCGCGATATGGAGGCAACCTATGGACTGCTTCCGATTCCGAAATACGAGGAATCGCAGGACGGCTATTCGGCTTTCACTTCGGCCAGCGTATCCCTGCTGGGTATTCCGGCTACGCAGAGCGATCCCTCGCGCGCCGGTGTTATTCTGGATGCTTTGACCTATGAAAGCTACAAGAGCGTGCTTCCGCTTCTGTATGAGGTCCGCATCGGACAGAAGGGACTTCGCAACGAGGAGTCTATTGAAATGTTCGAACTGATTCGTACAACGCGCGGCACGGAGTTCGCCCGGAACCTCGGAGTTACGGCAACTTATGTGAATGTAATGATGAGCATGGTAGAGGGCGGCGACAATCAGCTCGCATCATATGCGGCAGCACATGAGGCATCGGTTAAGGTTGCTCTGAACAAGTTGCTTGACGGTCTGAATAACAAATAATTGAAAGAACGGCTTCCGATTTTGGCGGAAGCCGTTCTTCTTATTCCTTTTTGCCGAGAAGTGCGCTCAGCTGCTCCAGAAGATCGCCGCTACCGTTCAACTGGATGTTTCCGACCTGCTCGCAGATCCGCTCGATGGTTTCCATCTCCTTGAGCCGGTAGAGGGTCTTGTTTTCATCCATCAGCCGTGCGGTATTCAGCAGGGAACGGGTGGAGGCGACCTCCTCGCGGCGGGTGATGACATTGCCCGGCGCATTCTTTTCGGCCAGAAGCACGGTGTTCATGATCTCCCGCACATCGCCGGGCAGGATGATATCCCGCACGCCGGCATCACTGACGGCGATATAAAGCTCGGAGGCCTTGGCTGAGAGTCGTTCGGATACGAAGGCGGACAGCTCCTCCTTCTTTTCCAAAATCTCATCCAGCGTGCGATGGCCGACATAATCGCGCATAGCCAGCTGGGCGGCGGTATGGAGCTGTTCCCGGAAATCGTCGATTTCCCGGTCGATCTTCACAGGATCCGTGATGCGGTAATGGCAGACGAAGCTGATCCGCAGGGCGACCTTGTCCGAGGTGAGAAGCTCCTGACCGGTGATCAGCAGCTGGGTCAGCCGCAGATCCACATATTCGGCCGCGATGTCGCAGGAGCCGCGCCAGAAGAAATAGATGCCGCCCTCCAGCACGCGGACCAGCCTGCGGTCATAATAGAGCCGGGCACATTGCCAGTCAAGGACCGTAATCCGCATGACAGCCTCCTCGGGCAGGGCGGCGAGTACCGCCGGCGGAAGATCGGTAATCTCTGGCGATGCGATGTCGATATCGGTGAAGGTGTGCTCCTGGGATACCGTCCAGAAGGCGTATTTGCCGGGCAGGAGAAGCTCGGAAAAATTGCCGTCAACATAATGGAGAACCCGGTGACCGTCCGCTACGGCGACACTCACGGTGCATTTGGCGATGTCGCGGTTCTGCAGAAGGGTATCCAGCGGGCAAAGCTCGGAGGACAGCTTTCCGGCGATGGGAAGCAGCTCAACAAAGCGGCCGCCGAAGGTGTGATAGGAGCCGGGAAGGAGCAGCTTTTCCAGACGGCCATCCCGGAAGAGGAGGCCGCGCTCGTTTTCGTGGATAATCGTTTTCATTGTATCTTAACCTTTCATGAAGGAGATTTTTCGGGCACTGTCCGTACACCGGCTGCGGCCGATCCGTTGAGCACGTGTGACGGCCGGCGGAAGTCATGGACTCTGGCCGGACGGGCAGCGTGCGGTATCCGGGATGGGGCAGGGCAGACGGTATACTGCCGCCGTCGGACGAGCCTTGGGCGGCCGGACAAGTGCCTTTTTTTTGCGCTTCCCGAAGGAAGCTTGATCATGTGTGTTTTTCATCCAGAAAAACGGCCGAAGCCGAGTGATGGGAATCGAACCCACAACAGGAGACTTTTTATCATACGCCGCGGAACTCCGTGCGCAAAATACCGGCATCCAGCCGGCTCAGCCTCCCCTCTATTATACTACAGATTGCACCGTTTGGCAATAGGGATGAAGCAAAAAAAATCCGTTTCCCGGAGGAAACGGATTCTATGTTTGAAACCAAACTTATTTGATTTCGATTTCTGCGCCAGCCTCTGCAAGCTTTGCCTTGAGAGCCTCGGCATCTTCCTTGGAAGCGCCTTCCTTCAGGGTCTTGGGAGCGCCCTCTACGAGGTCCTTCGCATCCTTCAGGCCCAGACCGGTTACTTCGCGGACAACCTTGATGACAGCCAGCTTGTTTGCGCCAGCGGACTTCAGGACAACGTCGAATTCGGTCTTCTCTTCCTCAGCAGGAGCAGCTGCAACAGCAGCGCCGGCAACGGCAACAGGAGCAGCGGATACGCCGAACTCCTCTTCCAGAGCCTTTACGAGGTCAGCAAGTTCGAGAATGGTAAGAGCCTTGATTTCTTCAAGAATAGCAGTAGTCTTTTCGGTAGCCATGTTAAAATACCTCCAAATAATAATTTAGTGTGTCGCGTAAAATTTTACGCTTCGGCAGGAGCCTCTTCGGCGCCGCCGTTTTCCTTGTCGATCTTTGCCTGAAGTACATAGGCCAGACCGTAGAGCGATTTCTGAAGCGAGCCGAGCATCTTGCCGACGAGCATGGGCTTCGGCGGGATAGCGGCCAGAGCTTCTACGCCTGCTTTGTCGAGAACGCCTCCGTCAACGAAGCCGCCCTTCAGCTCAAAGGTTTCGATCTTATCGGCGTATTCCTTCAGAATCTTCGCCGGTGCAACCGGATCCTCCGTGCTGATTGCGATAGCAGTCATGCCTTCGAGAACCTTGTTCAGTTCGCCGTAACCAACATTGTCACAAGCGCGGCCGATCATACGGTTCTTGAGAACGGTGTACTCAACGCCTGCCTTGCGAAGGGCTGCGCGGAGTGCGGTGTCGTCAGCAACGGTGATACCGGAATAGTTGACGATAACACCTGCCTGAGCGGCCTTGATCTTGTCGGTCAGCTCAGCAACTGCCTGCTGCTTCTGGAGTAAAATCTTCTCACTAGGCATAAATTTCACCTCCATGAAAAATAAAAAATCCTTCGTCTAAGCCCAAGGCTCGAAGAAAGATTCTACAAAATATGGCACACACGCCGTCAAGCGGACGCGGTTATTCTTTTGTAAAAATCATCCTCGACAGGGTGGATTGCTCTTTTGCGGAGGGCCTTGCGGCTCTCTAACCTGTGGTCTTAGGACTCAACGCTTGATATTATATCATAATATCCCGCTTTTGTCAATACCTTTTTGAAAAAAACTTCGCACATTTTTACGAAAATTCCGGGAGCCGAAGCCCCCGGAAAAAAGGTTATTTCAGCGCATCCTCGAGCCACGGGGCGGCTGTTTCAAACTTGAAGAAATGCTTGGCGGCAACCACGTTGCAGTATTCCAGATACGCATCGCTTGTGGTTCCCTTGGCCAGCTCCTCCCCGTCATGGAGGCGGTTTGCGGGATCCGCGTAATCCGGATAATAGTCATAACGGAAGTGATCGGCGGCACCAAGCTCTGTATAGGCTTCCTTCAGCCGGAGCAGATAGGAGGTGGGGCCTCCCTCGGTGATGAAAAGCTTTCTCGGCGCGAAGGCGGCCAGGAGATCCGGATAGGTGTACCATTTCCACATCCCGCCGTACATATGCCACGGAACGGTCGGGACATTTTCGGGCGGCGTGCAGCAGCTCATCCGCTCCTGCCAGTCGCAGATGTAATCGTTGTAAACAAAGGCCTTGATCTCCTCGTCCAGAATGCAGAGGTGCATGAGAGAATCCACTCCGAGCGAGTGGCCGCTGACCGCCAGCTTGTCGCGGTCAACCCACGGGCGGGTCTTCAGCCATTTCATCATGGCAAGCCGCAGCTCGACGGTGACACCCATCATGGAGCGGCCCTGACCGATCAGCAGCTTTTCCACCTGATGGGGATCCAGCACATCACCGTGCTCGCCGACACAGAGATCCTCACAGGCCAGCGCCGTGAAGCCGCGCTGAACATAATGGCGTGCCATCGCGTTGGCATAGTAATAGCGATGACCGATACCGGTTCTCGGCTGGGCGGGCTCATAGGACAGATCCCAGAAATCCTCACCGGCCAGCGCTTCCTTGGTCCAGGTGGTGCCGGGGGTGCAGAGAACGGCCGGCGTTTTAGCCTCGGGTGAAGCATTCTTGGGCGTGAGCAGGAGGAAGGTCATCCACAGATCCGGCTCGGGGCTGATTTCGTATTTCTCGACGGTATAGAAGCCGCGGTCCTTTGATACCAGCCGATTGACAACCGGCATCTCGTACATTGTTTCGGGAAAGGCCATCAGCTCGGTGATTTTTGCCTTCAGCGAATCCGTCCAGGCACGGCGCTCGTCGGCACTCATGCCGGGCCGCCAGCCAAGCGGGTAATCGCTCCGGTCATAGGGGGCTTTTGCAAAGCGGAGGGAGGAGTATTTATTCATTGCGACTCTCCTTTTCGGAAAAGATTACCTTTATTATACCACAGACAAACCGTTCTGTAAATAATGAAATATGCCATCTTTTCGGGAAACATGTCCTGAAAGTTAAACCGGAAGGGAGAGCACGTCTGCCCTTACAGATAGAGAGCCATGGTGACGGCGCTGTCCTTGGGATTTTCGGGAACAATCAGGCGGCCGGAAGCGACAAGATCGTGTAATGTCATCATGCGGATGGCCAGAATCTCCATGGATGCGCAGTAAGTGAGCTGCTTGTGCAGAACCTCACAGCTGTTTTGCCGCAGAAGCTCCACAATAGCATCAAAGGATGCCTGAATGCGGCTCTGCGTTTCGGCGTACAGCGGATGACCCTCGAAAATCTCATGCAGCTTCCCCGAATCACCCGCATGGAAGACCAGAATATCCGGCAGGACACGGCCTTCTTCATCAGCGTGCGCACAGCGCCCGTCCAGCGGCAGCCACAAGCTCTTCTCCGGCTCGGACAGAGAATTGATCCGGCGATCATTTCGCAGAAGATCGGCCAGCAGGGCGGTATGATCGCTCCAAAGCCTGTCCGCAAACCGGGCGAGATCGTAGTCGCAAATCCGATAGGTCCAGAGTATTTCGCGTTCTGTACCGCAGCCGTTGTGGCTCATATGAATTGTTTCCGGCAGCTGACAGGATTCATAGCCGACAAAGCCCCAGGTTTCCCGCTTGTCGGCCCGCTCCAGCGGCCAGCGGATGTCATATCCCTTCAGCGTCTGACACATATGATCGGTCAGATCCAGCATCAGACGCCAGTGAAGATCGGCATCGCTCATGCTTTCGGGTACAATTCCGAGGTGTCGGACGGCGGGAACCGAATCGGACGTGATCTGCCCGATGGCTTCACTCCGGCAGGCGGAAGAATCGCGCAGGATGCGATAGATTCCCGTCTGACACTCCCGGCTGAAAATATAGAAGTTGGTGACGTATTTTTCGCCCGTTTTTTTGAGAAGCGTTGCTTTTTCCAGCAGATCGATTTCCTCCTCCATATAGGGCAGGGCGATGCCAAGCTCAATGGCCAGCTCCTCGGCTGTGGACGGATTGTCCGAGGCGGCGAGCAGGATGTTGTTCGGAATCTTCCGATTGACCGCCCGCCATGGCAGACCGCTCGGCTGACTGCCGCTGGCGGCGAAGTGAACCTCCTCGGGCTTGTAGCTGCGAATACCGAATTCTCTTGCCATATTCATACCTTCTTTCAATGAATTCCGGGCGCGGAACAGTCTGGCTTTGACGGTTCCCTCCGGCGTATGAGAGGCGGCTGCGATGTCTCGTATGCTCCGGTCATCCACATAATAGGCCAGCAGAATCTCGCGATATTCGGCGGCAATGAACGCCAGCTCCCGTCGGAGCAGGCGAATGTCCTCACGCTGAAGCAGGTCTTCGTCGATGGCCGAAGTGTCGGCCGGTTCGTCATCGGCGATGTCAGCAAGTGCCAGATGCTGTGCGCGCCGGTGCCTGACACCGGCCCAGCGTGCATAGCGGTTGCGCGCGACGCGCCAGAACCAGGCCGGGAAATTTTCCACATCGGCACCCCTTTTCAGCGCGGTAAGCACATGGAGCAGAATCTCGGAGGAAAGATCTTCCGCTTCCTGCGGATCGCTGCACTTTTTCAGACAGAAATAATACAGCTTTTCGGGATATCCTTCAGGTATAAATCCGCTCATCGGCATGACCTCCCTTCACAGTACGGCTCTCAGGCCTCTCATACCGATAGTGCCCCCAAGGCGAAAACGGTTGCAAAAAAATCGAAAAATGTCCGGATTATTCCGTCCGTCCGGCTGTGAGCAGGACCGCAAGAGCCCGGATGGCCGCTTCCGTTTCGGGCGGAAGGGAGTCGATGGCATCGGGCATGGCATCGGTTCCCGTCAGGCAGACGGTGCCGATGACGGCGGCTCCCATTGTATGAAGAAGCCGCCGGCCCATGGCCTGTGCGCCGGCAAACGGCGGTTTGCCGGGCGAGGCCGGTGCACCGCCGCAGAGAAGGAGCGCGCCACGGCGATCCTTTTCCGTCAGCGGCTCGATGCCCCGCCGCCGTGCCATGAAAAGGGGCTGGAGCCGGCTCATCAGCGACAGAAGCGGCCCGGTCAGCTCGGAAAAATAAATCGGCGAGGCGAGAATCAGGATATCCGCCCGGTCGATTGCCTCAATAACGGCATCCATTCCGTCATCGATGACACAGCCGTCCTGCTCCCGGCAAAAGCGGCAGTCGGTGCAGGGAGCAATGCCGCACCGGTAAGCTTCGATGACCGTTGGCTCGCCGGGCAGATGACGGGCAAGCGCCCGGATAAGTGCGGCTGTGCCGCCGTCCGGGCGCGGGGATCCGTTGAAGATCAGAATATTCATTGCCCGTCTGCGAGCAGGGCGCTGGCCGACTTGTAGGCGTATGCCAGCATATCCGGCACCAGCGCATCGGGATAGCGGCCGTAAACCAGCTCCAGCGAGATGTTGCCCTGATAGTTCGCATCGCGCAGACACTTCATCTGGGCTGTCCAGTCGATCTCGCCCTCATAGGGGATCTGATGCAGGTCGCTGTGGTGGGAATTGTCGTGGACATGGGTGCAGACCAGGCGGCTTGCGACCTTTTCAAGGCCGTGGATATCCTCCTTGCCGTAGGAAACGTGGGCGTGACCGAAATCCCAGCAGCAGCCGGCGTTGTATTCGGCGAAGGCATCCATAACGGCCAGAACCTCCTCGGCGTAGGAGGTGTAGCGGGAGCGCTCGCCCTTTCTCGGGCCGCAGTTGTCTTCAAACAGATTCTCGATGGCGGCTGTCACGCCAAGGCTTGCGGCGTATTCGACCAGCGGGCGGTAGTAGCCGACGATGTATTCCAGCGCATCCTCCGGTGTGAAGGGCTTGTCGGGCGAACGGTATTCATCGGCGTGAATGACGATATATTTGGCGCCGACAATGGACGAGGCCTTGATCTGGCGGCGGACACGCTCGGTGAAGAGTTCCACATCCTCCTTCTTGTAGCGGTTATAGGGGGCGTGGGTCTGGTGGATCTGTCCGCCAAGACCGGCCAGCTCATCGGCCAGCTTATAGGCGCGGGCTTCCCAGTCATCAGCCGTGGTGTTCGGCGTGTGATCGAACAGCTTGAAGCCGGCATCAAGGCAAAGGCGGAAGGCTTCCAGAGGCTCGCGAAGCTCGCCTGTGCCGTACTTGCGCATGACATATGAGGGATTGATTGAAAGTTCCATAGCGGTATCCTTCCTTCCTGAATATAGGGTACTTTAATTATAACAGCAATCGCCGCCCTTGTCAAGCGTTCACAAAAATGTAACAAAAAGAGATCCGGAATCCTCTTGACAAGACAGGCCTACAGGTGTAAGATATATACAACAACTGTAGGAGGTTTTGCCGATGAAATGTTCCGATTCCGAATGGGCCGTGCTGGAGGTGCTCTGGGCCGGCGGCCACCTTTCGCTGAAGCAGATTACGCAAGCGCTTGCTCCCAGGCTTGGCTGGAATAAGAATACGGTCTATACTTATCTGACCCGGATGGAGGGAA
Source organism: Candidatus Flemingiibacterium sp. (assembly GCA_045578725.1). Lineage (GTDB taxonomy): Bacteria > Bacillota > Clostridia > Oscillospirales > CAG-272 > Flemingiibacterium. Next base: position 9,077 of record JAZNKS010000028.1, on the reverse strand, counting down.
AGGGCCTGGTCGCCATCGACCGCACGCTGGCCGCTCCCTATGCGGCGGCGGTCAGCCGGGAAAGCTGTGCAAAGGAGGAGCGCGAGGCTTTGCTCAATCGGGTGTACTGCGGAGCGGCGGGCGATCTGATCGCGGCTTTTCTGAAGGAATCCCCGCTGTCGGCCGAGGAAACGGCCCGCCTGCGGAAGCTGCTGGACGAGATGGAGGTCTGAATTGAGCAACATCTACGAATATCTGGCGCAGACGCTGTCGGTATCGGCGGCGGCTCTGTTCCTGCTGATTCTCAAACGCTGTTTTGCCGACAAGCTTTCGCCGCGCTGGCAGTATGGAGTCTGGAGTCTGCTGGCTCTGCGGATCCTGCTTCCCATCGATGTGTCAAGAAATATCCTGCTTCCGATCCCGCTCTGGATCGAATCGTTCAAGAGCGCGGCTGAGGCGGGGATAGATTCCGCCTGGTCGGGTGTATATCGGCCGATTTCGCTCCGGCATATCCTGCCTGCCCCGGACGGATTGCCGCAGAGCCTGTCGGATTGGCTGTTTCTTGTCTATGCCATCGGCGTGATGGCGATGCTCATAAGCTATGCCGTCCGCTACGGGATGCTCCGGAACCGGCTCCGCCGCGGAAGGCCCTTATCTCCCCATACAGCGGCGCGGATGGAGACGCTTTGTGAAGTCTATGGCCTGAAGGCCTGCCGCGCGGTGGAGGTGAGGGGGCTGAAGACGGCCTTTGTCTGCGGATGGCTCCGCCCGGTGCTGGTGCTCCCGGAGGACACGCCGGTGGAGGATAAGATTCTGCTTCATGAGCTGCTTCACCTTCACTATCACGATGCGGCGCAGAATCTCTTCTGGTGTATTCTTCGCGCCCTGCATTGGTGCAATCCCTTTCTGCATTTTGTGTTCGACCGGATCGGAAACGATCTGGAATCGCTCTGCGATCAGCGGGTTCTGGAGCGGCTGGACGGCGAGGAGCGGCGGGCTTATGGCGCGATTTTACTGTCGATGGCCAGCGAAAAATACGCGCGGATGCCCGCCACCAGCTCCATTTCCAACGGCGGCCGGAATGTCGCGCGGCGGATTGAGGCGATCGTCCGCTTCAAGCAGTTCCCGCGCGGGATGGCGTTGGTATCCGTCTGCATGACGCTGGTTCTGGCCTTTCCCATTCTGGCCGGTACGCAGGATCCGATGGAGGGCCGCGATCTGACTCCCGATAATCCTGCCGCCTTCGCCCGCTCGATGGCGATGACCCGGCTCAACCGGTGTACAACGGCGGCCGGTGCCCTCGATACCTGGGCCAAGGGGATTCTGTGGGAAAACGGTTTGTTTCTGGCGGCCGCCTCGCCGATCGAGCGGCAGGAGGCGCTGGAGGCGCAGATGCGGGAGCAGAATAACGGCGCATACGGCTTTCTTATCGATTCCGGAAGTGAGCTTTCCATGGCGGACACAACCGGCGGCTATTGGCTTTTCAATCTGGAGGAGCATCCGGACGGGCGCGTGTCGGCCCTGCTTGCCTTTCGCGTGATCCGCTTTCCCGACGGCGTGTCCCCGGAGATGGATCGGCTGAACGCCGAAATCGACAGCCGGCCGCTTTCGGTCGGATATGTGCTGTTTTGCGTGGAGGCCGCGCCCACACCGGACGGCTATGCTGTGACGGAGATCGGCGAGCGGAGCCTTCATGCCGCGCCGCAGGAGGAGCTGTCCTATGAAAACAGCGGCATTCCCATGCTGTTCACGCTGGAGGAAACGGGCGAAACCGGCCGTGTCCGCGTGGATGTGCGGACGGTGCATTGGGTTGACGATGATATCCGGCGGGCCAATGTCGGACTGGACAGCAATGTGACCTTCCCGGTGCCGATGGTGCCAGACGCTGACTTCTCCGGCCATCAGGTCTGGACCTATGCCAAGTATTTTTACGGTGAGAATCCGGACGGTGCACTTCCCGAACAATCGGCGGGCCTGCAGATAATCCGGCTGGATTCACCGGAGGATTCCGTTGATTTCCCGCCGCCGGTTGAGATCGGCCCGGAGGCATGGGGAAGCTCCAGCAGCTCGTCCGGCTATGCTTCGGCCTTTGTCCGGGTGAGCGGCGATCCGTATGGCTGTGTGATGAGCGGATCGGGAAGCGGCGACCGGAATTCCGGATCGGAATGGCCGCTCATTCCGCACCGGTATGCGATCCGCGTCTTCCGCGACGGGAAAGCGGCGGAGGATTTCCTGCTGGAATACAAGGAGGATGCCGATGCGTGAAAGTGCCGTTATCCGCCCGGCTGTGGGGCGGATTCTGTGGGGCTATGTCTTTATTTATCTGGATATCAATCTCGGGCGGCTGAATATCCTGCCCGATGCGCTCGGCTATCTGCTGATTCTGCAGGCGCTGGCATCGCTGAAGGAAATCCGCCCGAGTGCCGGGCTGCTGAAAACGCCGGGCACCGTGATCGCCGTATGGGAAGCCGGCCGTTGGATCCTGTCGCTGGCCGGCGCGGAGCTTGATGGACCCGCGCTGCTTCAGGCGGCCGGGTATCTGATCGGCGTGCTGTCACTCTACTTCCATTTCCAGCTGCTTGGCGATCTTGCCGGGATTGCCGCGGAGCACGGCTATGAGCAGTCGGTGGCCGGGCCGCTTCGCCGCCTGCGCAATACCCGAACGGTGCTGATGACCCTGCTGCTCCTGCCGTTTCCATGGCAGGAGAGTGAAGGCCTCATCCTGCTGATTCTCGGCATCCTGCTTTTCCTCATTCTCTGGACCTTCCTTGCCCTCGGTGCCATGCGGCGGGCTTTTGCAGAGGAGGATGAAAACGGTGATAAGTGAGAGCGAAAAACACATTCATGCGCTTTTTGCAAAAATAACAGAAAAATATGCTTTGTTCACGCGCCGGTCATAATATTCTGTTATACTGGAAATACAAAGGTAGCCGGAGGGTTCACCATGCCCTCCGGCATTTTTATAAAGGAGGTATACCCATGCTGAAGCATCAGCGAGGGCCGGGAATCAAGCAAGCCTTTCTGAAGATCCCCAAGCCGATGCGTATCTACTTTGGCGTGGTGATTGGCGTGGCTCTGGTGATCGGTTCGGTTTTTGTCATCAACGAGATGCAGAACCGCTTGAAGCCGCCAACCCGGATTCTGCTTGAAATCGAAGATGAAATCCCGCAGACAAACTTTCTGAAAATCTATGCATGGGAAACGCAAAACAGCGGTATGATCACTTACGAAAACTATCCGCTGAACGGGCATTGCCCGATAGAAGAACGGGAAAACATCCTTGCTCTCCGCCAATCCGACACGCTCGTTTTTTCCGAAATGAAGACTAAAGAGCCGGTTGAAATTGCCTACGACCGCGAAGCACGAATCCTTGTCGGTGACTGTGTCCATAGCGATAACGATTGTCATCTTGGATGGGAAGGCTATCTCTCTTGGGGGCACGTATATGTCAAGGAATATAACGGTGTATCAAACACCCAGTACTCATGGTATACTGAGCCGCTCCTCATCGCCAAGGCCGATGCCTATATCGAGGTGACCGGTGCCTGGTGCGGAACCAACAAGGGCTCGGACGAATACATCAAGAATTTTGAGACATCTCCAGGCTTTCAGGCAGCCGATGACAACCGCGCACTTTATCACATTCTGGCCAGACCCGATCATGTCAGGCACGAAACCAACGGCCCGTCCCGCGATCCCGACGAGGAGCTCGGAACCGGCGAGTGGAATGGCGAGGCGCGCGACCGGTTCTATTATCAGTCGATCGATGAGGTTTACCCGGATGTTCCAGCTGCTTATAAATACATCCATCGCCGAGTAAACGAATCAGCTATGCTCTTCTCGGCATATTCGAAGACTGATCCGGATATTCTGCTCGCGCAGGCGGAGGTCAAGATCACCCATTACTCAAGCTGGGGCTATGATGGTATGGACTCAAAACCGGAATGGGTGGCTGTGGGACACATCCTCACAGAGCTCGGCATCGACACCGACCCCGACAACTACGGCTATACCACCGCCGAAATCGTCGATTACTGGGAAAATCCCGAATATCTCGGCGAGTGAAAAACATCAAAAAAGGGCTGCTGCATTAGAATGCAGCAGCCCCTTTTTGCATTATCCGACGCGGAAGGTGAAGGCCTCCCACGGAATGGCGACTTCCTTCTTCTGGCTGATGATTTCGTCCATGTGCATCAGCATCGGGAAATCCTCAAGGCGGAGCTTTCCGGCCTCGGCCTGCCGACGGACGGCGCGGGCGACACGGACAGCGACAACCAGCGATTCCAGCGTGACACCGTTCAGCTCGGCACGGGCTTCGTCGATGTCAAGGCCGCGGCCCAGCAGAATGCCGACCAGACGGGTGCGCCCGCCGTAAACGGTGACATAAAGATCGCCGAGGCCGACGCTGAGATTTTCCAGCGTATCCGCGCCCTGCATTTTCAGCAGACGGGCCATTTCCTTCACGCTCTGGCCGAATACGGCCGCCTGCGAATTGTAGTGAAGCGGGCTGTCAAGGCCGAAAGCCTTCTGATTCAGGCCGACGGTCAGCGCGATGCCGAGTGCGAAGCCGTTCTTCAGTGCCACGGCGCTTTCGATGCCGATCACATCCCGCGAAAGGCTGATGTGATAGTAATCGGTCTGCATGATTGCCTTGATTCTCTCCAGAACCGGGAGATCGTTTCCGCAGAAGGCCACCTCGGTCTGGTCGTGGGCGACCAGCTCATAGCTGGTGCAGGGGCCGCCGACCGCATTCAGACAGCGCTTCAGCCCCATCTTTGCCAGCCGCTCCTCCCAAAGGTGGGGATAGCAGATCAGCCGGCCGTCGGGGGTATCCATCAGACCCTTGGTGACGGTCAGAATGGGGGTGTCCTCGGGGATAGCCGGCAGAACCGTTTCGCCGAACCAATCCACACCGAAGCTGGATACGCCGCCGATGATGAGATCCGCACCGTCGATGGCGGATGCCATTTCTTCAATCTGATAATATTTCACGCCCGCGGGAAAATCGCGGTCGAATTTGGGATGCCGTCCGGATGCGCGGCAGGCATCGATGATATCCCGGTCGAGGGGTGTGCCGACGAGGCGCACCTCGTGTCCGTTTTCGCGGGCCGGGAAAGCGAGGGCCGAGCCCATCATGCCCGATCCGATAATTGTTACGATTGCCATGGGGTTTCACCTTTCTTCTGTCAGCTTTACATGGATATTATACCACATTCCGGTAGGGTTGTCAATGCCATTGGCCGGGGCGGCGGATTATTTCAGGAAAAGGATGACCGGATCCAGAATCGGGGCGGGGGCATCGACGGTGATGCCGCGGGCGGTCTTCCAAAAGGTGCAGGGAGCACGGCTTCCGTCGGGACAGAGGCGTTCGACAGAGGTGATTTCCCGATCGGTGCCGAAATCAATCTCATCCAGCGGATCGAGGCTGATGTTGAATACGGCAACCAACTGCTCCTCGCTTCCGACAATATCGGCCGCGCGCAGATAGATTTCCGTGTCGCCGGTATACCAGACGGGAAGCTGACCGCAGGCACAAAGCAGCTCGGCCATCTGCTGCTTGCGGGAATAATTGAGAAAGGAGAAGGCTTCCAGATAGTGGAATTTTGCCTTCGGCGTGCCGCAGAAGGTGACGGTGGTGCCGCCGAGCTCATTGACAAAGGAGGTCACGCCGGGGAAAAGCGGCTCTTTTGTTTTGCCGTCCGGTACATGGAAGACGGTGGAATGGCTCCTGACGGAATCGGAGAGCGGTACCAACTCCATGCGCTTCATCTGGACATTGCACCGGCATCCGGTGGCATCGATCAATTCGCCGCTGGGATGCTTACCCGTCCACGGACGGACATCCACGCCGATGTACTTGCCAAATCCACGGGCGATCAGCCGCGCGGCCGCCTCAGAGGAGAGAAAGACGGGACCGCGGAAGGCTTCCAGCAGCTCCTCATCCGAAATTGTGCTGTCGGCACTTCCGTCAAGAAAGAGCGCGCCGCCGGCCTCGGCCGAAAAATACATCGGGAAGCCCAGCCGCTCCAGCACGCAGGTAATCCAGCCGTTTCCGCTGGCGGCGGCGGGAAGATATTCGGGCCTCATGGGGACGGGGATCCGGCATCCGAGCCATTTCAGACGGGGAAGCAGATCGGCGAGCGCCTGATAGAGCCCCGAATTTTTGGCCAGCAGACGGCGGTAAGCCTCGCCGCTCTCCGGCTCAAAGGCGGAGCGGGTCAGCCAATGCTTGGCACCGGACGCGCCCTCTAAAATCGTGCCGACAAAATGGGTGTGCAGGGAATGCGCAGAGGTGCTGTAGCGATTCTGCGGGCAGGTATCGGTTTCGGCGAGGATGACATCGGCGCCCTTCAGGAGTGCGGCCTGTGAGGCGGCCCGGTACATCGCCGATGTGAAGTCCCGGGCGCCGGCCGGATGATAGCGGCCGTTGTTGACGCGGATGATGACCGGATTTCCCTTGCCGCAGAGGATGCGGGCGATATCGGTACCGAATTCGGTATTGTTTCCGCAGATGCAGAAGGCGCCGGGAATAGCGGGATCGACGGAATCAATGCCCGCGCGGTAAGCTCTGGCCGCGCCGAGCAGGGAATCGCGCTGGGATTTTACAAAGGCATCGCGCACGGTTTCATCGTCCTTGTTGAAAATAGCATCCCACAGCTCCTCGCGGGTAAGGGAATAGCCGAGAATCCCGGCGATGGCATCCAGATGAAGGGAGCAGGCACAGCCCATGGCGCCGCGGTTCATGAGGCGAAAATCGTCATCGACCATAATCATGGCGGGACGGTGGGCGGCCAGCGTGGCGAACTGCCCCTTCATATGCTCGCGGAAGGCCTCATCATAAGGACAGCAGACATTGTGTGCCTGACCGTCGGTGAAGGCGGCGTACGGAGTGAAGGGAAAGAGATTGTTGAGCGGGTAACCGTGGCCGATGGTGCACTGGGCGAGAATGCCGCATTTCAGCCCCATCGATTCCAGCCGGTCGCGGAAAAGATCGAATTTCTCGCAGAAGATGGCGGCCTTATCGATCGCCTTTCCGGGATGGTCGGGATCGCCTTCGGGGACGAGCGCCATACAGAAAAGAGCGCAGTCGGCGATCTTCTCCTCATACTGGCGGCGGATGTCCTCACAGATTTCATCGATATGATCGGTATCGAGGTGCATGATGGAATAGTTGTACATAAGAAAAACATCCTTTCCTGTGCGATAACGCTGTCTGCATTATAACACGCGAAAGGATGCTTGTCAAGTGGGATCGCGGCGAAACAGTTTCGCTATACATAACGGTCGATCAGCCGGTCCGTTTTCTGAACCGGGATCGGCGGACAGTTCTTGAAGAGGATCTCACCGTCGGTGCGGGTATAAATCACAGGATTTCGATAGCCCGTAACGGTGACGGAATCAAAAAGAATCTGCCGGAAGCTGTCGGCGTTCATGAAAATGGCATCCTCCGAGCCTTCGCGTGCGGAGATGCTGCAGTCGATCAGCCGGAGGGTGCAGGGTTCATCTTTATCGCAGCAGAGGTCAATCGGCAGCGAAACGCCTTTGCAGACACAGTTGCGGAAGGTGATATCGGTAAGGGAGCGGTTGGTGCACCATCGATGGCCCCAACGGAGGCGGAAAAAGGAATTGGGCTGCTCGAACACGCAGTTCTGGATGACGATGTTTCCCTGCGGCTTTTTCACCTTGGCAGGGTAATCACAGAAATAGAGGAATGGGGTGTGCTGGGTGTGCCGGCATTTTTCGGTTGTCGGCGCCGAAGCGGCCTTTTCTTCAGCGGACAGGCTTCCGCGGAAGCCGTAGCGTGACGGTGCGTGTGTACGGCAATGATCGACCAGAATATCGGTACCGCCAAGCCGCATGGCACTGCAGGCGCAGTCGAGCACACAGTTCCGGATGACCATATTTTCGTTGATATAGCCCGCAATGCAGTCATCACCGGTGTAAAACTCACAGTCTTCGATCAGAATGTTCTGGCAGAGCCGCACATGAAAGCCATCATGACCGCCGAGCACGGTCAGATTATGTGCGAAGATATTGCTGCATTTGTGAATGGTATGGGCCCAGTTGCCGCTGTCCTTCACGGTATAGCCGCTGAATTCGAGATTTTTGCAGTAGGTCATGCAGATGGCTTGCGGGCCGCGATAGCCTTCCTCGCCGTTGGGGTTGAACAAATTTCCGCCGTCAATCACGGAACCTTCCTCACCAATGATCCGGATATCCTCGGCATGGAAGGCACGGAGGATTCCGTTGAACCAGGGATGCAGGAAATTGCCGCGCAGACACTCATCATCCTCGCCGTCCTCATAGCGGATCGGTTCGACGGTATCGGAATAATCCATTTCATAATCGGAAAGCTCGGAGCTTCCTTTCAAAACGGCACCCGGCAGCATATGAAGAACGATGTGGGAGCGCAGGCGTACCGAGCCGGTAAGAAAGATGCCGCGGGGGATGATAACCTCACCGCCGCCGTCCAGGAAGGCCGCATCAATTGCTGCCTGGATCGCCCGCGTGGACAGGGAACCTTCTTTTGCACCGTAGTCGGCGATACTGTATTGCTTCATGGGTTGGGTAATCTCCTTATCTCGGCCGCATGATCGAATTTGCGGTACGGCCATTATCATTATACAGAACGGATGCGGCTTTGTCAAGGTCGGCGGAGCCAAAAACAAAAATCCGGGAGATACTGCTGATAATAAAGGAAACCGTGAGGAAGAATGATGATGCCGGATACGCATCACGGTTGAGTGAAATTGTTCACTTATGCTCACGGTGAAAGTGATATTGAAAACTTCGGCTTTTGTGATATTCTATTCTCTCCAACATCCGCATCCAGCTGTCCGCTGGTCGGCCTGCCGGCGAGAAAGCATCCAAGCCAAAGCGACACGCACCAACAAAAAACACCCATAAAGGGTGTTTTTTGTTGTCTATGGGCTATGAAAAAGATATTCTTGCCGTTTTTGCGTATGAATTCGAACCCTTGCATAAATGAAATCCTTGCTGATGCAAGGGTGAAATCAGCTAACGCTGATGAAATCTTCGGCGTTCCGCCTCAGATGAAATTAAATCCGCCTCCATCTCCTGCCGTAAGGCAGATTTCA
>JAZNKS010000027.1:0-32092 GCA_045578725.1 Candidatus Flemingiibacterium sp. | reverse complement strand
AGGAAAGAAGGCGCTTTCGCGCCCGAGCTTTCGCGCCTGAATACATCGGTTTTTGTGTGCAAAGCACACAAAAATGGAACCCTCAATGGGTTCCAAGATGTATTTACTGGGGGCTGTTGCATCGAAATGCAACAGCCCCTTTTTACAGCTTAACGATCTCAAAATGATCGGGAATCCGCCACTGAATGGCGGGATTTTTTGTTTTCATTGCTTCACCGATGCTTTCGGCGTGGCATCGCTGCCACATTCCGCGCTCGGTGCGGCCGTTTTCGTAAAGATGCGAGGCGATGAAGGTGCCATGGGACAGCTTCAGCATGAAATCGGTATACAAGTCAATCCGCGCGCGGCGGACTTCATCCGATTCCTTTTCATCGCCGAGCCAGACATTGGCAAAGCAGATGTCGGCCGCTTCAACCTCCGGCATCGTTTCAAGGGTGAAGTCACGGACATCGACAGGGAAGATCATCGAAGGGGCCCCCTCGGCTGTGATGCGGTAGCCGTATTCGGGTACGCCATTGTCGGTACCGGGGCGATAATGCCGGCTGACGAAGGGAAGGATCGTCAGCGGACCGACGGTGATGGGCTCATCGGGATGGGCGAGGATCAGCTTATCGGGCGCGATGCCGCAGGAGAGCGCCGATTCCTCCAGAAAGTCGGGGATGACCCAGCGGGTCGGATTCTTGGCCAGCCGCTTAACGGTTTTCTTCTCAAAATGATCGTCGTGGCTGTGCGAGATGATGATCAGCGAAAGCTCCGACAGCAGGTCGCCGACAGCATGGGGGGCTTGGGCAAGCTGATAGGCATTGCGGAAGGAAAGATCCATGCCCCAGAAAAAGGAGCCGGTCTTGAAAAGATACGCACTTGAACCGATTGACGTGAAGAGATTGTCATCGGTGCTTTTACGGAAGGTATCCAGAACCGACGTGAATTTCACATCGAAATGCTGGCGGATGTCATCGTAAAGGCGGGGCAGGAGGGGCATGGCATCCCGGAGCGTTTCAACCGAGGAGAAAAGCGCGGGGCGGGGCTCCATCAGCCCTTCAAAGCGCGGATAGCTGAGCTCGATATTGTACGCGCCGAAGTATTCATGGCAGAGCGCTCCAACATAGCGATCCAGCGGCAGCTCAAAGGCGGACAGCGGGAAATGGGTATTGGTGTCATTCAGCGCGTGAATGTGGGTGTGGATGACCCGGCGGAAGAAATCCTTTGGCGGCAGGAGATCGGGATTTTCGGGATGATGCACCTTGACATAATAGGCGTAGTGGCCCATATCAAAGCAGATGCCGACGTTTTTGCGGTCGGCGCGGCGGACGGCCTCCAGTACCATCGATGCGGAATCGCCGTCACGCCCGTCCGGCATCCGACGATTGTTCTCCAGCGCGATCTTCACGGGATATTCCAACGTTTCGGCATAAGACGACAGCCGGATCAGCATATTCGCATTGCCTTCGATCAGCGCTTCCATGGGATCGCCTTCATCCTCTTCCGCTATCTGCGGATGGAGGGTGATGACAAGCTCCTTCTGCGGCGCTTCCCCGTTCATGATCGCTCCAAGAAGGGGACGAAGCGGCAGATAAACATCAAACAGCGAGCTATTCAGCGATTTCGGGGAGGCGTGAACCGTCACGCGGATGCCGTACTTCCAGACGAGCCGCGCGGCCTCCAGAACGGCTTCGGGATCGGTAGTGGGCGAAACGGTGCGAAGCTCCGCGCTTTCAACGCCGAGTGCCTTCAGCTGCGAGAGCACTTCCTCCCGGTCGCCCAGCACCCCATTGCCGGACTTCAGCCATCCGAAGGGTAGAGAGGTTCCGATCATTTCATACTTCCTTTCCAATCAAAAATCCATTCTTTTCCGGGAATCAGGGCTTCCTCACAGCCGGCGAAGCGGACGGTTCCGCCCGGGACATCGGTGGTAACACGAAGCGTATTGTTTTCGTATTCCACCGTGACCGTGCCGTCTGCAATCGGTACACAGGCCCGGAAGCTTTCATAGCGGCCGGGATTCGGCGAAACGGTGAATCGGCGGCTGCCGATATCGGTCGGCGTGACACCGGCCACATAGCGGCCGAGCAGGAGAATCGGGCCGCTTCCCCAGGCGTGGCAGAGGGATTTTCCGTAAGGCTTGCCGTACATCGCGTAGTGCTCGGCGCCGGATTTTTCCGGATCGAATTCCTCCCAGATTGTGGTCGCGCCGAGCGCCAGCATTCCGCCCCAATAGGAGGCGATTTTATCCTGCACGGCCTCGATCCGGCCGAGCTTGCCGAGCGCCATCAGCTCATACAGCTCAAAATACGGCGTTGTGATCGCGGGAATCTGCTCATTTTCCAGCACCCGGTCGGCAAGCGCCTTTGCCCGTGAGGGATCGACAAAATCGTAGAGAATCGAAAAGATCGCGGCATGACGGGTGACCTGCTTTTTGCCGGAGGTGAAGGAATCGATGTAGGCCGACTGATGCTGATCCCAGTACCTGGCCTCGATCCGTTCCTTTAAGCGGGCGGCGCGGCCGGAATAGATATCCTCGATTCCCAGAAGGTCGGCGAATTTTGCCATGACCCGATGGGTCTGCCAGAGCAGAATCTGCTCGGCGCAGAGGGGACCGTCCTTGTCAAAGGAATGCCAGTCGATGAAAATCCAGTCGCCGGGGCGCTTGACGACGAAGCCCTCGCCGTCGAGGCGCGACACGATGAATTCATACAGCGCCGAAATGCGCGGCCAGATAAAGCGGATGAATTCTTCATCGCCGGTGGTGAAGTAATATTCCCATGTGCCGATGATTAAGAGGGCGGAATAATCGTTGATGGTATTGACGTGCTCAAGATACGGGGGCTTTCCGAAGAGGGCCGTGATCGTGCGGCGGTTGAGTGAGCGGTCGGCAAAGAGATAATCGTTGACTAAATAGGATTGATAGGCATCGCCCGACCAGCACCAGCGGTCGCGCTTGATGCCGTCCAGCAGAAATTCCCGGCTGTTCAGATGGAAGGTGTAGGCCGCCGTATCAAAAATCCGCGCAATCAGAGGATCCCCGCAGGAGAAGGAAGCTTTTGCCTTGACATCGAGCATTTCGGTCACAGCGGTGAGATTCTGAACCTGTCCGCTGATCTTCAGATAGCGGAAGGCCCTGGCACGGAGCGAATAATGGCTCCGGCCGGATACCGTTTCCTTCAGAATCGCACGTTCGGGATCGGAGGCTTCCTCGAGGCTCTCGCCGTAGGAAACGGTGATTTCATCTGACGGATCGGCATCGAAGGTGACAAGGCCGAACATCTCTTTGCCGAAATCGTACAGGCCGTCCTCGGCCGAAACCGGCGCGGCAGGTGTGTAAACAAAGGGGAATCGCTCCACATCGTCATCAGGTGAGGTGTAGGCCGGGTCGCAGGCGGCATATGCATCGGGTGTGGCGGTACCGGGCGAGCATTCCCAGCTTTCATCGCTTAAGAGCTGATCGGATTCGATGAAGATGGCGGGCAGACCGTGGGTGTGGATGACGACAGCTTCGAAGGAATGCCGGCCGGCGGCTACCGGTACTCTCACATCGCTCGGAAAGCGGCGGCCGTCCACGAGAAGATAGCCGCTCTCCCGTGCGCGCAGGATGATCCAGCCATCGGCGGCAAACTCGGCGGTTTTATAGAAATTCACACGGGGATAGACATTGGCAAGCGACCAGAAGCAGGGATAATCGGCGCCGAACTCCTGCCGGCGTGAATGAAGCTGAATGTTGTGGAAGATTTCATAATCTCCGGGGTACCAGATCCATTTTGACATAACAATTCTCCTAACGTACATTATTTTTCGAAACGTCGACGGTTATCACGGCTGTGATCCTCGTGTCGGTCATTTTTGAAATACTGATAAAAGCCGCACTTGATCATGCCATTGTAGAGGGTGCGGATCTTATCGGCGCGGCGGCCGTACAGCCGCTCAAAATCGGGCACGCTTGACAGAATATAGATCTGCCACGGTGCGAGCTTTGCAAAACATCGCCCCATGTCGCCGTACAGACGGGCGATCCCCGGCTCGTCCATCAGCCGTTCACCGTAAGGCGGATTGCAGACGATGGTGGCGCGGCGGTCGGCCTTGACAATCCGGGTGGCATCCCGCTCAAAGCACTTGATATGAGCACCCATCCCGGCCCGGCGGATGTTGCCGCGTGCCAGCTCGACCATCGCGGGATCAATATCGCTGGCGTAGACCTCGAATTTCGATTCGGTGATATTAGCGCGGGCTTCCTCCCTTGCATCGGTCCAGATCGAGGCGGGAAGGTCGTAGAATTCCTCGGCGGCGAAGGAGCGGCCGAGTCCCGGTGCGGTGTTCGTCATCATCAGCGCGGCCTCGATGCCGATCGTACCGGAGCCGCAGAAGGGATCCCATAGAAGCACTTCTTCGCGGGGGCGGGAGAGCTTGACCATCGCGGCGGCGAGGGTTTCGCGCAGAGGCGCGGCACCGGCGGCTGGACGGTAGCCCCGCTTGTGGAGCGGCGTGCCGGAGGTATCGATCATGAGCGTGGCGATATCCTTCAGAATGAAGAATTCGATCTGATATTTGACCCCGTCCTCGCGGAACCAGGCGATGCCGTATTCATCGGACAACCGGTTGACCACCGCCTTCTTGACGATGCTCTGACAGTCGGGAATCGAGGTCAGCTGACTCTTGATGCTGTGTCCCTTGACCGGGAAGGCATCATCCTTTCCGATCCAGTTTTCCCACGGAAGGGCATTGGTGCCGTCGAACAGCTCGGCGAAGGTCTGCGCCTTGAAGCTTCCCAGCTTGATATACAGCCGTTCGGCAAAGCGCAGATTGATATTGCAGCGGGCGACGGCCGCCGGATCGCCCCGGAAGGTGACACGGCCGTCGATGGTTTCGGTGCGGGTATAGCCGAGGGCTTCGATCTCCTCGCCAAGCAGGGCCTCCAGACCAAAGAGGCAGGTGGCAACGTATTCAATCATCATTTCAGACATAAATTACTCCCAAAGCAGGATAAGATAGCGCTTCTATTATACCACAGCTTGGCCCCGCCGTCAAGGAAAAATCAAGAAAGCCGGGCATTTTTGATACCCGGCCTTCCTTATGACCGTGTTTTGAGAAATCGGATGAAGGAATCGATCTCTTCCCCGGTGTTGAAGAATCCGAGGCTTGCCCGGATACCGCCGCTTGATGAGAGCCGATCGTGCGCCATCGGAGCACAGTGAAGTCCGGCCCGCAGGCAGAAGCCGTTCCGGCCAAGCAAGGCCGCCGCTTCCTCATCCTTCATGCCGGGCATATGAAAGAGGACGGTCGGGCCCGGATGGAGAGCAGCCGCGATGGGGATTCCAAGTCCCCCGAGCGCCTCCTTCAGATACCGCCCGAGCCGCACCTCCCGTTGGCGGATGCGGGATGGACCGATCGCCTTCACCTGACGGAGTCCGGCAAGAAGGCCGGCGATGGCGGGGACGGGAAGAGTGCCGGCTTCCAGACGCTCCGGGGGAAGGGCAGGCATTCCGACCGATCGGGAATCGGCTCCGCTTCCGCCGAGCAGAAGGGGCGATGGGAGCGGCGCGTGAGGCCCGAGAATCAGCATCCCGACTCCCATCGGCCCCCACAGCCCTTTATGTCCGGGCAGACAGAGGCAATCGATCGAATCCCGCTGCATCCGGATGTCGATGCTTCCAGCCGCCTGTGCGCCGTCCACGATGAAGAGAACGCCGCGTGATCGGCAGAGCCTGCCGATCTCACCGATGGGGATCGTCAGCGAGCAGATGTTGGAGGCTGCCGATGCGATCAGCATCCCGGCATCCGAGCGGCGGATGGCATCCCGGACAGAGGCAAGGATCGCCTCATCCCGCTCGCGGCCGGGCGGCATTTCGGGATGGGTATCGAAAACGGCGGGGGACGGATGCAGGGCCAGCACCGGCCGTCGGACCGCATTGTGCTCCATATCCGAGAGGACAATCCCGCGCCCGGGTGTATGCAGGCCCCGGATGGCCAGATTGAGCGCATGGGTCGCGCCGGAGGTGAAGATTACCCGCTCCGGTGCCGTTTCAAAGAGGGCGGCCGCCTCCTCACGGCAGGAATAAACAAGCTCGGCGGCCGCAAGTGCGAGCGGATGACTCCCACGACCCGGATTGCCGCCCGTATGCTTCATGAAATCCGCGACCGCCTCGATGACGGCGGCGGGCTTCGGGAAGCTGGTGGCGGCATTGTCAAAATAACAGCGCTTATCCATAGCGATATCGGATCCCGGCCGATGCCAGAATCGACAGAGCGCGGCGTGTATCGTTTGCGGGGATTTCGATCATGCTCTCGCAATCCCCGCCGCGCAGGGGCAGCGCCTGAATCCCGGCTGCCTCCAGAATCCGTCTTGCCTTGATGGCCCAGGTAACGGATCCGACGGTGATTTTTATTGTGCGGTTGGTCGGGTAGGACATTCGACCACTTCCTTTCTATAGAGTCCGCACTCCCATTGTATGCCGCCGCACGGGATCGGTTCGGCAAATTTCCGTCCGGGACTTGACACGCGGTCGGTTTTGGTGTATAATAGGGTAATTTCAGAACCGGAAAGGACGGATAATATGAAGAAAATCGTACTTCTTGGCGACTCCATCCGCCAGATCGGCTACGGACTCAAGGTCCCCCAGCTTCTTGGAGAGGAATATCATGTCTGGCAGCCGGCGGACAACTGCCGCTTTGCCCAGTACACGCTTCTCGGCTTATCCCTCTGGAGCGAGGAGCTTCAGGGTGCCGACTGCATCCATTGGAACAACGGACTCTGGGATACCTGCGACCGTTTCGGCGACGGACCGTTCACGTCCTATGAAATCTATGAAGCCACGATGCTCCGGATCGCAAAGCTCCTGCTTGCGATCACGCCGAAGGTCATTTTTGCCACCACCACGCCGGTCACGGCCGAAAAGGATGACAACAATAACGCCCGCATCGCTTCCTACAACGATCGGCTGGTTCCGAAACTGAAATCAATGGGCGTAATCATCAACGATCTTTTCGCGCTGGTGGAGCCAAATCTGGATGCGTACATCCGCGAGGATCACATTCATTTAAGCGAAGAGGGAATCGATGCCTGTGCCGCGCAGGTTGCCGCGGTTATACGAAAGGCGGTAGAATCCGTATGAAAAAAATCGCACTTCTCGGCGACTCCATCCGCCAGATCGGCTACGGACTCAAGGTCCCCCAGCTTCTTGGAGCTGACTATCATGTCTGGCAGCCGGAGGACAACTGCCGCTATTCCATCTATACCCTCCGCGGAATGCACGATTGGCGGGAAAATCTCGTCGGGTGCGATGTCATCCATTGGAACAACGGCCTGTGGGACAACTGCGACATCCTCGGCGACGGGATCCGCTTCACGCCGATTGACCGGTATGTGGAGGTCATGTGCCGGATCGCCTCGATTCTGAAGGGCTATTCAAGGCACGTCATCTTTGCCACCACCACGCCGGTGCTGGACGGACTCGGTCGAAACGATAACGAAACCACCCGCGCCTACAACGCGGCTGTCGTTCCCGCGCTGGAAGCGATGGGCATTGAAATCAACGATCTTTATTCGGCCGTTGAGGCGAACATGGATGCCTGGATCAAGAAGGAAGACAAGGTGCATCTGACGGCGGACGGCATCGACGGCTGTGCGGCCATCGTTGCCGACAAGATCCGCGCCGCCTGTGCAAGGCTGGACGGCTGATAAAATGGAACACCGCAGAGGTTTCAAGCTCCTCTGCGGTGTTTTTGCATTAACCTAAATATTCGGGATTCTCCCAATAATCGACAATCTCCGCCTTCGTGCAGCCGTAGCTGTCGGGGTTCTGGCTGTATTCTGCGGGGTATACAACTATGTTTGGCATATTGCCATACCATGCTGTCTGATACGTTATCCGGATCTCTGCCTGTGCCAGGAGTCGCTCCGGATTCTTTTTGTCATACGCGGAAACCAGAAGCGCAGATTCACAGACAAAGCGCTGCGGAGCTCCGGCGGTCAGCTGCGGGTCGATTCCGAGCGTTGGGAAATGTGTGGCAAGAATGTTCTTGTATTCACTCGGGTATATTTCATCGAAATATTGCATTTCATACCGCTTCCGGGATTCACCGTTCCATTCTCCGGTGCCCAGTTCTTCATCGGGATCGCGGGCAGGGCCGTTGATTTTGTGGCGGGGATAATACCTTGCGGTCAGAAAATACAGATTCCGGTTATCATTATACTCCTCTTCCCAGCTTGGAACATGGTAATCTGTAATGTTCATTCGGTAATATTTATGGGCACCCGTTATTTCGATATAAGCATCCGCCTCGGCAATGATGTAAACATTCGGCTTTGTATCATTTCCTTCTGACGAATACTCGGATCTTATCATCCCCCGAAACGCCCGTACCTGCTTCATTTCGCCGTCAATTTCAAGGTTATCGATCCCATAACGAAACAAACGGTGTTCTCCGACATACACAGGAACACCGTACTTCATCTCGGTTATCTTTTGTACATCATCGAGATTGACAGCAAAATTTGCATATTCTTCATCGGTCATATGGTAGCCGAGATCACCGCCCGGAACGTTGGTCAACGACTCAACCGCATAGATTTTCAGGAATCCGCTCATCTCATCGGGCACTTTCTCTTCTTTCTGAAACAGCAGCTGATCCGGCGGATTGAGCCGGTGGTACATTTCGTTTATAACATTGACACAGAGGAACACCATAACAACCCCGATGATGCACCCAAGGTAGATACGCATCGGCTTGGGAATTTTCATGATGGCTTTCACAATGCCGGGCTGGCGCTGGTGTTTCAAACGAGGTTCCATAGGATCGCTCCTTTCAATCAAAATATTCGGGATTTTCCCAGTAATCGACGATTTCGGCGGTGGTATAACCGTAGTTGTCGGGGTCGGTGTCGATGCCGAGCTCGACGAGAATCTGGAAAATATCGCCGTCCGATAAATCTCTTCGCTGATCGCCTTTTCCCCAGCGGGAGTAATAGGTGATCTTCACTTCCGCCTGTGCCAGAAGTACATTGGGGGATGTCTTGGAATAGGCAGAGAAGAGAACCGCCGATTCGCAGACCTCGCGCCGGATCTGACTGTAGGCCGACGGAATGTCCGGATAAATCTCGTCCAGATACTGATAATAGGTCTGATACCGGGACTCACCATCCCACTCGCCGCTTCCCAGCTCCTCGTTCGGATCGCGTTCCGGGCCGTTTAACTGATGATAAGGCGTGTTGCGTGCGATGATGTGGTAATTCGCGCGGCTGTCTTCTTCGTATGTCGCCGCATTATCCGCATAAAAATTCTGAATATAATCGTCCTCGCCTTTGCTGCTGTAGGCGGTGGCGTTGCCGGAAACCTCAATAATTGCATCCGCCTTGGCAATCAGCTGCACGGAGGGGCGAAAAAGGTTCGGACCGCTCGGGCCATCGTAATAACGATAGGAATCGTGACGGAAACCGTTCCAGTTCAGATAATAATTAGGATCGGTTTCAAAGCATTTGGGACAAGCACCAACCCAAATATCAGCTTTTCGTTCACACGCAGCCTGAACCGGTTCACCGGTTTTCATCTCCGAAAAACGAAGAGAGTCCGCTTCCTTAAGCGCGACGATCTTATCCTGTTCTTCAATCGGATAATGATCGTTCAGCGGATAATTTTCATAAGTGATCTGACGTTTGTTCACCGATTCCCAGACATAGATTTTCAGAAAATCCGTCTGCGGCGGCGGTGTTTCTTCTTCATCCAGCTGCAGAAGCAGCTGATCGGGAGGATTCATCCGCGCCTGCATCTCATTGATGACATAAACGCTTCCAATGACGAGGCAAACGCCCAGCACTACGCCGAGGTAGATGCGGATCGGCTTGGGAATTTTGTAAAAATATTTCGCAAGACCGTAGTGACGGCGTGTCATAGAGATACCTCCTTTCATAATTAACAAGTTTCAGCGCCATATTATGTCTGTATTGGTTACTTTTATTGTAGCATACAAAAAGCGGTGATGTGTTAACAAACTGTAAATATAACTAAACAGCCGCGTATTTTTACGCGGCTGTTTGTTAAGCCGCGCAAAAATACGTGGCTGTTTGATGTATCATTCAATCAGAATTTGATCTTCTCGGCGATGTAGGCGTTCAGTTCGGTTATCGGGATGCGGACCTGCTCCATCGAATCGCGGTCGCGGACGGTGACGCAGCCGTCTTCCTTCGATTCAAAGTCATAGGTGACGCAGAGAGGCGTACCGATCTCGTCCTCGCGGCGGTAGCGCTTGCCGATCGAACCGGTTTCGTCGAAGTCGGTCATGAAGTCCTTGGAGAGCTGTGCCCAGACCTCGCTTGCTTCCTCGGAGAGCTTCTTGGAGAGCGGCAGAACCGCAACCTTGAAGGGCGCGATAGCCGGATGGAAGCGCATGACAACGCGGGTATCGTTCTTCTCGGCATCGATGACTTCCTCGTCATAAGCCTCGCAGAGGAGGGCGAGGGTCATGCGGTCCGCGCCGAGCGAGGGCTCAACAACGTAGGGAACATAGCGCTCGTTGGTTTCGGGATCGAAGTAGGACATATCCTGGCCGGAATGGTTCTGATGCTGGGTGAGGTCATAGTTGGTGCGGTCAGCAACGCCCCACAGCTCGCCCCAGCCGAACGGGAAGAGGTATTCAAAGTCGGTGGTTGCCTTGGAATAGAAGGACAGCTCCTCCGGCTCGTGGTCGCGCAGACGGAGATTCTCGTCGGAAACATTGAGCGACTTCAGCCAATCGTGGCAGTAGGTTCTCCAGTACTGGAACCATTCAAGGTCGGTATCGGGCTTGCAGAAGAACTCCAGCTCCATCTGCTCAAACTCGCGGATACGGAAGATGAAGTTGCCGGGGGTGATTTCGTTGCGGAAGGACTTGCCGACCTGGCAGACGCCGAAGGGAAGCTTGCGGCGGGTGGTGCGCTGGATGGCATTGAAGTTGACGAAGATACCCTGTGCGGTTTCGGGACGGAGATAAACCTCGCTGGGGGTGTCCTCGGTTACGCCCTGATGGGTCTTGAACATCAGATTGAACTTGCGGATATCGGTGAAATCGGACTTGCCGCAGCCGGGGCAGGGAACCTTATTGTCGCGGATGTAGGCGACGAGATCCTCGCCGGTCATGGCCTCGACATTCACGCCCTCGATGTTGTTTTCCTTGATGTATTCCTCGACCAGCTTGTCGGCGCGGTGGCGCATCTTGCAGGCCTTGCAGTCAATCAGCGGGTCATTGAAGGTGGCAACGTGACCGGAGGCAACCCATACCTCGGGATTCATGAGGATGGCGGCATCAAGGCCGACGTTGTAGGGATTCTCCTGCACAAACTTCTTCCACCAGGCGCGCTTGACGTTATTCTTCAGCTCAACGCCGAGGGGGCCGTAGTCCCAGGAATTGGCCAGGCCGCCGTAGATTTCGGAGCCGGGGAAGACGAAGCCGCGCGTTTTGCAGAGCGCGACAATTTTGTCCATTGTCTTTTCGGTGTTTTTCATTGTCTTTCTCCTTGAAACTTGATAATTATTTATAATCTTCAAAAATCTCCAGCGCATTGGAGAGGGACGGCTCAAAGTAGGTGATGCCGTCGATTACGCGGGTCGAGCCGGGATAGTTGACCGTCACGGCCTCGAATTTGGAATAAGCGAAGATCAGATCGAGGTTGTTGGCAAGATCGTCGGCGGTGAAATTGGTGTTGACCATCTCGGCTGCCTTTTCATACAGCTTCGGGATCTTCGTAAGATAGGTAACGTTTGTGAACTTGGCGAGCATACCCTGCAGATAGCTGATAGCGGTCTGCATCCGTCCCTTGTCGCCGTTTGTGTAGCCGGCATAGCGGAGCAGCTGGGCGGCCTTTTCGCCGTTGATGGCGTGGGTGCCCTTCTTCAGATGAATGGCAAGCCCCTGCTCGGGATCCTCGTAATCCATATCCTCGGGGACATAATAGGTAATGCTTCCGAAGATGTCAACCAGACCGGCAATGCCGCCGACATCCAGCTCGGCAAAATAATCGATCTCCAGACCGATCAGGCCGGTGACCTTGCCGCAGAGGAATTCGGCGCCCTTGGTGCGGCAGACATCGCCCAGCTGAATATAATTGCCGTCCACCATGACGCGGGTGTTGCGGGGGATCGCGCAGAAGACGAATTTGCGGTTTTCCTTGTCCACGCGGACTAAAACCAGCATATCGGCGCCCCACGGGCGGCTTCGCTTATCGGGGAAGCCGATTCCCTTGTAGGTTTCCTCGTAATCGTAATCGCTGAATTTGTCAGGCTGATAATCGGTGCCGATTAAAAGAATATTGAAGGTATCGCCTGTGACGGGATCTTCATCCTCGGGCGGAGCGGTGGTTTCCTCGGGCGGCTCGGTGGATTCGACGGGAATCAGCTCCAGCGTATCCTCGGGAATCTCGGCGGAAATGGTGACCGACAGGGTATCCAGAACAAAGCCTACGATGAAATAGGCCAGCAGGCCGAAAATAACGGCCGACAGAACGAAGGTGAGTGCGAAATTTCGCAGAGCGGACATAGCGTTCCATCCTTTATTTTGGGATTTATAAGCATCATTATACCACACTCCCGCCGATTTTGCAAGAGGATGGGGCAGGATTGGCAATTTTTTTACAATGTCTTCACAAGTCGGACGTATTGGACCGGTTTTTGCGTACCATCCAATAGAGCGGGATCGAGCAGAGCGGGAAAAGCATACCGACCAGCATACCGATTTTCATGCCGAGCTGGGCCGGATCCATCGAAAGCGAGGCGGCAAGCTCACGGGCTGCCGGAAGGGCGATGGCCGCATCGGTAATCAGGCCGATCAGCTGGGGGCCGACGGAGGCACCCATATCACCGCCTGCCGCCATCATCGCATAGATGAAGACGCCGCCGGTCGGGAAGCGGTCGGAGGCCACGATCAGGCTGCCGGGCCAGAGCATGGATACGCAGAAGCCGGTCAGCGCACAGGCGACAAGGCCGACAATCGGGAAGGGCGTAAGCGCGGCGATGAGATAGCAGAGAGCCGCACCGATGCCGCCGAAGAAGAGAGCGTTTCCGATGCGCTTGCCGATTTTTGAATAGAGGGTACGGCCGATGCCGAGGGTCATGCCGAAGGCGGCGGCACCGAAGATATCGCCCCAGACCTTGGGGATGGCCAGCGCCTGCTCCAGATAGCCGGATACCCACTGCGCCATTGTGCATTCGGCGGATCCGCCGAGGAAGATGCAGAAGAAGCAGAGCCAGAGGGACGGCTGTTTCATGAAGGCCAGCGCACCGGAGGTTTTTTCGGGGGTATCCATCTTCGGGATTTCCGACGAAAAATAGAGGACTGCGGTGATAAACGGGATAATCGTCGAGATCAGGATGAGAATCTGCCAGCTTTCGCGGCCCAAAATATGTAAGAAGAGGGTCGAGAGCACGATCACGCCGACAACGCCCCAGGCATAGACGGAATGGAGGGCACTCATCGCGCGGTCGGGATCCTTTGAAGGAAGGGCGGCGATGATCGGGCTGATAAGCACTTCGCCAAGTCCCGCCGAAATGCTGAAGACGATCGTTCCGAGCACAAGGCCGAAATAGACGGCATTCGGGAACAGGATCGGCGTGAGGGCATAGATCAGCAGTCCGGATGCCGTGAAGAGCGGCATGGCACGGACGGTGGCGGGGATGTTGAATTTATGGGAGAAGAAGGAGAAAATGAGGTCAATAATCAGCTGGGTGAAGAAATTGACCAGCACCAGCGTTCCGAGGAGCGAGAAGGAGATGCCGTACTGCTCGCGGAAGGTTAAAAAGAGGAGCGGGGGGAGATTGCCGACGAGCGCGCCGCCGATGTTGGAGATGTAGCAGGCGAGCTTGACACGGGCTTGGGATTTTGTCATGATGTGCCTCCGGGGGTGAAAATATCCTTTTTATTATAGCACAGCCGCAGGGCAAATGCAAGTCCTGAAATGAAATTTCCGGCTGTTTTGGCGATGGTGGGAACTTTTTCGGAGCGCGCTCCGTCATATATAGCGTGCACAACGATTATCTGGAGGTTATCACGATGAAACTACCGATTTCTTCCGCCGTTCTGGCCGCCCTTGCCGCCGCAGGCGTTCTTCTTTCGGGATGCGGACAGGCCGCAAGCCCCGCGCTGTCCTATCCGGGGGTCCCGGACAACGCCATCAAGGTCGAGGAGGCCGGCGGCTTTGATGCCGCGATGATCCAAAACGGGGCGCTGATCGGCCAGCCCCTCCATTCGCCGCTTTCCGCCTATCTCGCGCTTGCCATGGCCGCCGAGGGCGCGAGGGGCGATACAGCCGCCATTTTCGAGGCCGCCGGAATCGATCCCGACGAAGCATCGGCGCGGATTGCTTCGCTTGAAGCGATCGGCGATGAAACAAAGCTTTCGATCGCCCAGTCGGTCTGGGTGGATGAAGCGCTGAAGGTCAGGGAAGAATTCATGGCGGCGATGGACGAAAAATTCGCGGCCGAAGCCTTCACCTGCCGCCTCGCGCTCTCCGTTGACCGGATCAACAGCTGGGTCGAGAAAAAGACCGAGGGCCTGATTCCGAGGCTGCTTGATGATATCCAGGCCGATGCGGCGATGATTCTTATCAACACGCTGTATATGGATGCCAAATGGGCCGTCCCCTTTGAAGCCAATAACACCAGAGAGGGCGATTTTCATACCGCCGATCAAAAGACGGTGCGGGTGGATTACATGAATTCCGAACGGCATCTGGGGCTGATCGATACCGACAAATTCGAGGGCGTTGTCCTGCCGTATTCGGACGGGCGGCTGATGTTTACCGCCGTCAAGGTGAAGGACGGAGCCGATGCGAGCCTCGGCGATGCCGATCCCGCCGCGCTGGCCGCCGGATCGGTGAATACCCTCGTCCGGCTGTCCCTGCCGAAATTTGAGGCCGAAACCTCCTATTCGATGAAGGATCTGCTCTCGGCCATCGGAATGGAGGGCATCTTTGCGCCGAGTGCCGATTTTAGCGGCATCGCGGACGGAATCGCCGTATCGGATGTCATCCAGAACGTGAAGATCAAGGTTGACGAGGCGGGGACCGAGGCGGCGGCCGCCACCGCTGTCATCCTGAAGTATACCGGGGTCTTTATGCCGCAGGGGCGCGAGGTCACCTTCGATTCGCCCTTTGCCTGGGCAATCACCGACGGCCAGACCGGAGCGGTTCTCTTTGCGGGCACCTTCACCGGACAATAAGTAATAAGTATTGAAAGGAACAACAATGAAACGAATTCTGACAATTTTGCTTGCCCTCTGCCTCTTATTTGGCAGCTGCGGCACACAGAGCCTCACCAAACAGGCGGGACTCGATACCAAAATCAAGCAGACCCGCGAGATTATGGCGGATGAGGTGCAGAACCTCTCCACCTTCTCGATGAAGCTCTGGCTGGAAGCCTCCAGAGATAAGTCCAACACCGTTCTCTCGCCGCTGTCCGCCATCGCCGCGCTCGGCATGGCCGCAAACGGTGCCGTCGGCGAAACCGTCAATTCCTTCGCCGCGATGGGCATAAACGAGGAAAATATGCGCGAGGTCAGCGAAGAAATCGCCGGAATCCTTCGCTCGCTGATGCAGAGCGATCTCGGCAAAACGAAGATTTCCGCCGCCAATTCCGTATGGATGGACAACGCCTTCCATCCGCAGGAATCCTATGTATCCATGATGGCCTCTACCTTCGGAGCCGAGGTGTTCAGCGAGAAGCTGGTGAGCGCGGCAGGCAAGGTCAACGGCTGGGTAAAGGACAAAACCGACGGTCTGATCGAAAAGCTGATGGATGACATTTCGGAACAGGCGCGCCTTCTTCTCATCAACACCATTCTTATGAAGGCCGAATGGGAGCGCCCCTTTGAAAAGGCGGGAACCTACCGCTCCACCTTCATCGATTCAAAGGGTCTGCCGCACGAGCGGGAATTTATGAACAACGGCTCTGCGATGGAAGCGATCATCGAAAACGAGGACATGATCGGCGCGGTGCTCCCCTATGCGGGCGGCCGGCTGCATTTCGTGGCGCTGATGCCCAAAAACGATGCCATCGCACCGGAAGCGTTTCTTGAGCTTCTGGCCGGCTATGATCTGTCGGAGCTGACGGCATCGGCCGAAGATCGCTTTACCGATCTCTCGCTCCCGAAATTCGAGGTCTGTATGACAAGCAATCTGCGCGATCCGCTGACGGCGCTCGGCTTTGGCCCCGCCTTTGAGGAGACCGCGAATTTTGAAAACATGGGAACGTCCAACGGCGAATCGCTCCACATCGGCGGCGTTCTGCAGAATGTGGTGCTGAAGGTCGATGAAAAGGGTACCGAGGCCGCCGCGGCAACGGTTGTCCAGATGGACGGCCGCTCTTCCATGCCCGATGAAACGGATCCCCCCTTTAAGCTGGTCTTTGACCGCCCCTTCCTCTATGCGGTCATGGATTCCCAGACCGGCGCGATTCTCTTCTGCGGCGATTTCGACAATCCGCCCATCCGATAATATCCAAAAAAAATCCCGAAGCTGAGGCTTCGGGATTTTGCATTTTGGGGTAGACAAATACGGCAAAATATGATAGAATAAAGCAAGAAACGACAGATGGGAGGACTCCTTCATGTTTGATCCCAAAATCATCGGCGCCGCGATTGCCGATCTGCGCGAAAACCTCTGTATGACCCAGACCGAGCTGGCCGCCGAAATCGGCGTTGCGGCCCGCGATGTCCGGCTCTGGGAGATGGGGGATGCCTATCCCGACACGCTGATTCTGCCAAAGCTTGCCTATGTGCTGGAGTGCACCCTTGACGATCTGTTCGGTCTGAATCCGATTGACGAGGATCCGGACGATGAGGAAGATCGGGACGACGAGGATCCGGACGGCGGAGAGGATTTTGAATTCGAGGGCGATCTGTATGAAGATATCAGCTGTCAGGGTCATGTCCGCATCCTCGGAAGCGTGCACGGCAGTATCGACTGCGGCGGCGGACTGACGGTATCCGGTGATGTAACCGGCGATATCGATGCCGGAGGAGATGTCAGCATCGGCGGAAAGCTGGACGGCGAGCTTGACTGCGGCGGAAGCTGTCGGATCGGCGGCCCGGTGACGGGCGATATCGATTCCGGAGGCGAAGTAAACGTCGGAGCCTCTGTCGGCGGCTCGATCGATGCGGGCGGAAGCGTTCAGACCGGAGGTGACGTGGGCGGCGGAATCGATGCCGGAAACGATGTGACGGTGAAGGGAAGCGTGCGCGGTGATATTGACTGCGGCGACGATGTTTCCGTCGACGGTCAGGTGATGGGCGAGATCGATGCCGGCGGCGATGTCCGGGTCGGCGGGAATGTCAGCGGAAGCGTGGATGCGGGCGGGGAAGTCCGGATCGCGGGCGGCGTGCTCGGGAATGTGGATGCGGGCGGCGACTGTCATGTGGGCGGCGACGTCATCGGCGAGGTTCAGTGCGGCGGCGACTGCGAGATCGGCGGCCATGTTGGCGGCGGCGTGGATGCCGGCGGTGACTGCAGGGTCGGAAGCCGGGTGCGGACGGTCCATGTCGGCGGCGATTTTGCCTGCGGCGGGGACGGTCAATGCTGGGGCGATATCGGCGGCGACTGTGATGTCGGCGGCGATCTGACGCTTGGCGGCCGGGTGAACGGGCGGATCTTCTGCGGCGGCGAGCTGACGGAATGCGGCTTTGATAATGAAGAATAATCGGAGGTAAACGAACATGAAAACATACGATATTGCCGTCATCGGCGGCGGATTTGCCGGATGTGCGGCGGCTCTTGCCGGGGCAAGACGCGGCGCAAAGGTGATTCTGATTGATAAATCAAATGCGCTCGGCGGCGCGGCGGCCTCTTGCCTGGTCAATCCCTTCATGCCCTACAGCACCGTAATTGACGGAAAGAAAACGGCGCTGTCGGCCGGCATTTTTGCCGAGCTTCACAGATTGCTTTGTGAGCGCGGCGCGATGGCGGGTGAAGCCTTTTTGGAGGAAGAGCTGAAGTATATCCTCAATGAGCTTCTGCTTGCCGAGGGTGTTTCGCTTCTCTTTCATACCTCCGTATACCGCGTGAAGCGGGAGGGCGGACGGATTTCCTCCGTCATCGCCGCGACGTCCGCAGGGGAGCTTGAAATTTCGGCGGATATCTTCATCGATGCTACAGGCGATGCCAATCTCACCTATCTGGCCGGCTTTCCGACGGTGCTCGGCCGCGAGAGCGATCATCTCTGCCAGCCGATGACCCTCTGCTTCCGGGTCGGCAATGTGGATACCGCGCGCTTCTTTGAAGGCAAGGCGGCGATGACGGAAGCCTGGAAGAAAAAGCTTGCCGCGGGCGAGCTGACAAATCCCCGCGAGGACATTCTTGTCTTCAAAACGCCGATTTCCAATGTGCTCCACTTCAACACAACGCGTGTGGTTAAGAAGAACCCCACCGATCCCTTCGATGTCACCGAAGCGGAGATTCTGGCAAGACGGCAGGTGTATGAGGTCTATGAATTCATGAAGGAGCACGGAAAAGGCCTTGAAAACAGCTTTATCATGATGACGGCCTCCGCCATCGGTATACGCGAGAGCCGGATGATCGTCGGCGATTATGTGCTGACGGAGGCCGATTGCCGTGCCTTCACGAAATTCCCCGACGGCATTGCCGCCTGCAATTACGATATCGATATCCACAATCCCGAGGGCACGGGCACCAGCCACTACTATTTCCCGGAAGGCGAATACTACACAATCCCTTATCGCTCGCTTCTTGTAAAGGATGCCGATAATCTGCTTGCCGCCGGTCGGTGCATCTCCTCCGATCACGGCGCACAGGCCTCGTACCGGATCATGCCGACCGTCTGCTGTATCGGTGAGGCGGCGGGCTGTGCGGCGGCTCTTGCACTCCGCAATAAAACCGATCTGCGCGGCGTTGATACCGAAGGGCTCCGTGCCGAGCTTCGTGCGGCCGGTGCCTTCATCGGATAAGAAAGGGAAGCCATGTCTGTTCTGTCAAATAATCTGAAAAAATACCGCAAAAAGAAGAAGCTTTCCCCGAAGGTGGCCGCTTTGGCGCTGAAGATCACCCGCCCGATTCTCGATGCGTGGGAGGCGGGGATGGCCGTGCCGGATGCCACGCTCCTCCCCGAAATCGCGCGGCTTTATCGGTGCGATCTGAATGCGCTGTTTGATTTCACGCCGCCCGACCCGATGGACGAATGCGAGGATGTCATCCGCGTGAGGGGGGACTTCACGGCCTCCCACGATATTCTGTCGGCCGATATTGGAGGGGATCTGACCCTTCACGGCTCGGCGTTTGGCGAAATCCGCGCACGCGGCGATGTCCGCATCGAAGGAGATGCGGCCGGCGATCTTGAAGGCCGGAACGTTTCGGTGCACGGCCGGATCGGCGGAAAGGTGAAAACAGCCGGGGATCTTATTGCCGGCGGCGAAATCGCGGGCGGCGTTCAGTGCGGAGGCGATCTGACGGCGCCGAAAAGCATCGGCGGCACGGTTCATGTAAAGGGCGATGCACGGATCGGTCTGCCTCCCGAAGAAGCGGGCGAGGACGGCCCGGCGGTGATAAACGGTCATCTGGATGTGAAGGGCGACTGCACCTGCTTTGCCGATGTGATGGGCAATCTGTCGGTGGGCGGCGATCTGATCCTGCACGGTGTTGTCAAGGGAAAGATCGACTGCGGCGGGCGGATCGATTATTCCTCCGAAGAATAAAAACTGGCGCTGCTGCAAGTTGAAAACTTGCAGCAGCGCTGGGCGCTTTCGCGCCCGAAACCATCGGTTTTTGTGTGCTAAGCACACAAAAATGGAACCCTCAATGGGTTCCAAGATGTATTTACTGGGGGCTGTTGCATCGAAATGCAACAGCCCCTTTGCAGTCAGGAAAGGGAAGCGATGTACTTTTCAAACATGGCGACCCGCATTTCGGGCGGGAGCGTGGGATTGTTGATGAAGGCCATAATCATCCGCTCGCGGGCGGATTCCTTTTGGGGCGGCTCGCCGACCCGCTCCAGCAGCTTTTCCAGAATCGAAAGAGCCTGCTGATTGGTGGTCTCCCGGCATCTTACGATATCCAGAAGCGCCTGCGCTCTTGCCTTGTCGCCCTCGCCGCCCATCGGGCTTTCGTTGATCTCGAATTTCTCAAGCGCGCCGAGCGCCCGGTCAAGATGCTCCCGATCGGCCCGGATGGCATCGATTCTTTCGAGAATTTCGTGAATCAGCGATGCATTTTCATCCGGCGCGTGTTCGTTCATCATTTCATTGTATTCTTCTTCGGTGATTTCCCGGCTGTCTGCGGCCGTATTGATTTCACTCATTTTCAGTTCCTCCGTATGTTCGGCCGGCAGGAGCTGTATTTCGTTCCGGTTATCGCTTGTATAAACAGCCCGCCGGCTCTTTACAAGTCC
The DNA here is from genome assembly GCA_045578725.1 of Candidatus Flemingiibacterium sp. Classification (GTDB taxonomy): domain Bacteria; phylum Bacillota; class Clostridia; order Oscillospirales; family CAG-272; genus Flemingiibacterium. Next base: position 11,744 of record JAZNKS010000027.1, on the reverse strand, counting down.
CTCGGCCCGACGGATATAGGTCGGTGTCAGAGGGTTTCCGTTTTCATCCAGAACGCGAATCCTGTTTTTTTCGATGGGTGTCATCCCCTTTTCGCGTGATCGTTGGCCGCTTTCCGTTTTTTGTGATGGGTGCCGTCCCCTGCGGTCAGCTACATTATAGCATATCCGGATGCCGCTGTCAAGCATCCGTCGCAGAAAAGATACAATTTGGCGGTTGACAATTCAAACACGATGCGGTATAATAGTATCAATAAGGTTATTGGAGGAGCTATTATGGTCTCGCTGTATATGCTGACCGGACAGACCCGAAATCAGAGTATGTCCTTTATTATTAAAAGTGAAGATAAGCTGATCGTCATTGACGGCGGATGGTCGGGCGATGCCGATTTTCTGACCCGCTATGTCCGCTCGCTTGGCGGCGTGGTGGACGGCTGGTTCTTCACCCATGCCCACCTCGATCACGCGGATGCTTTCCGCTCCTATTACGAGCGAAAGGCCGGACAGATGGAGGTTCGGCACGTTTATTTCAATTTCCCGTCAAACGAATATTTCGAGAAATACGAAATTGAGGGCAAGAAGGTCGCCGATGCGACCTGGGAGGCGATCAACGCCTACAGCATTCCCCATACCACCGTTCACACCGGCGATGTCTACGATTTCGGCGAGTTTCAGATGCGCGTTCTCTTTGAGCCGGACGAATCCATCACGGAGAATGTTATCAACAATGCCTCCGTTGTCTACCGGCTGGAAACCGAGCGCGACACGGTCATGTTCCTCGGCGATCTGGGTGTCGAGGGGGGCCGGAAGCTGCTGGAAACCACGCCGCGCGAGCTTCTGAAGGCCGATTATGTGCAGGCCGCCCATCACGGTCAGCGCGGCGTTGACCGCCCGGTCTACGATGCCATCGATCCGGATTATGTTCTCTGGACTACGCCCGACTGGCTGTGGGATAACAATACCGGCCGGGGCTACGATACCGCCGGCTACAAGACGATTGTCACCCGCGGCTGGCTGAGCGATATCGGCATCAAAAAGCATTACATCTCCAAGGACGGCACCCACGAAATCCCGCTGACCGTTCTTTATTGATAAGGAAGGAAATCCGTTTTGGCTGACAAGAACAACTGCAAAAAATGCAATTACACCTCCATCGGCGGTCAGGCGCTGATCGAGGGCATCATGATGCGCGGCCCCGTCGATTCCGCGATGGCCGTCCGCGATCCCGAAGGGAAGATTGTGCTGGAGGAATGGAAGACCGAGGTTGCAAAGCGGCCGGCCTTCACCAAATGGCCCTTTGTGCGCGGCATCTTCAATTTCTACGATTCCATGAAAACCGGCTACCGCTGCCTGATGCGCTCGGCCGAGATTGCCATGCCCGAGGAATTCGCAGAGGAGGAGGCAAAGAAGCAAAAAAAGGCCCCGACCGATCCCGAAAAGGAGAAAAAGAAGGAATCCCTTCTCATGAGCGCGGCGATGGTCATCGGCGTTGTGCTCGGTGTCCTCATCTCCGTCGGACTCTTCATCTGGCTTCCCGCCCAGCTGTTCTCGCTGCTGGCATCCGCCGTTCCCGCCCTTGACAGCATCTTCCTGCGAAGCGTTTTTGAGGGCCTCTTCCGGATTATCCTGTTCGTCGGCTATGTTGCGCTGATGACCCTGATGAAGGATATCCGCCGAACCTTTGAATATCACGGCGCGGAGCACAAGACCATCTTCTGCTATGAGGCCGGCCTTGAGCTGACCGTGGAAAACATCCGCCCGATGAAGCGCTTTCATCCCCGCTGCGGCTCCTCGTTCATGATCCTGATGCTGCTGGTCGGCATCATCATCGGTATGTTCATCCGTCTGAGCAATCCGCTGCTTCGCACCCTGGTGAAGCTTGCGCTTCTGCCGCTTACCGTCGGCATCGGCTACGAGCTCATCAAGCTCTGCGGAAAGCATGACAACGCGCTGACCCGCTTGGTAGCCGCGCCCGGTGTATGGCTCCAGCATATCACCGTCCGCGAGCCGGACGATGCGATGATCGAGTGTGCCATCGCCGCCATGAAGATCGCGATTCCGAAGCCCGATGGGGAAGAGAAGAGCGAAGAAAACGAAGCCTGATAAACCTTCCGTCCCGATTCTTTGATCGGGACGGAATTTTTTTTGGCGGTATGGGAAAAATAACAGCGGCGCGGAAATCGTTTTAGCGTGCTAATGCGGTTGCCGTCCGTCCGCTGAAGATTTTAACTTCAATTCAGGTTTTCGTTGTCGATTATTCATGAATCTTCGGCTTGCGTGAAAATAACAGTTGACTTTTTTAGTTTTTTTATGGTAAAATATTAAGGTAGTCTGCCTTCGCAGAAATATTTGCGGCGGGACACAAAAATACGAAAAGGAAGACGTTATCATGAAACATCTGGCAAGAATCCTGGCAGTTGTCATGCTGATCGGCATTGTCGCCGGCGCAGCTGCCTCTTGCGGTGCATCGAACTCCACGACCTATACGCTCAACGAGTCGATGGGCGCAAGTCCCCTTACCTGGAACCCCCACACCTGGGAAACCAACGCAGACAGCTACATTTCCAGCTACTGCGAAATGGCTCTCGTTGAGCCGATCCTCGCCGAGGACGGCGTAAACTTCGAGTGGTGCTACGAAATGGCTACGGCCGTTGAGGACATCACCGCCACCTTCGCCGACAAGGCAAAGTGGAACATCGACGGCGATGCAAACCGCGTCTACAAGATCACCCTGAATCCCGATGCCGAGTGGGCTGACGGCACCAAGATCAATGCGGACACCTATATGTACTCCATGAAGGCTCTGCTCGATCCCGCCATGCAGAACTACCGCGCCAACACCTACTACAGCGGCGCATCGGCCATCCTCAACGCAGACAAGTACTTCAAGTCCGGTCTGCCGATCTACGATCCCGTTGTTCCCGCATACGGCGAGGGCGAGGATCCCGATCTCTCCTTTGACATCACCAAGAATGATGTCTACCTGCATCTGACCACCGAGTCGATGACCGTATCCTCCTACTCCTTCAAGACCCTCTGCGAGGAGTACGGCTTTGTAAAGGCCGAGGATTACCAGAAGCTGGCCGAAACCGCCAACGCTTACGGCTATGTCAAGGTTACCGATGCCAACAAGGACGTTGTCAAGAGCGCCGTTTCCGGTTACCTGTCCGGCTTCGGTCTGGAGTTCTCCGAGGATCTCTACAAGGAATTCCTGTTCTACGATACCGGCAAGAAGTCCGATGCTTATGACTTTGCCAATGTCGGTCTTCTGAAGACCGGCGAGTACGAGCTGACCTATATCACCGCCGCTGAGGTTGATATGTTCAACTTCCTCACCAGCATGACCTCCAACTGGATCGTCTACGAGGAGCTGTATGAGGCAGGCAAGGATGCAACCGGCGAGCTGGTTACCACCAACTATGGTACCTCCGTTGACACCTATATGTCCTACGGTCCCTACAAGCTGGCTTCCTTTGAAACCGACAAGCAGATCGTTATGGAGCGCAACGAAAACTGGTACGGCTATTCCGACGGCAAGCACAAGGATCAGTACCAGACCACCCACATCAAGTGCGATATCATCGCAAGCCATGCAACCGTTCTCCAGCTCTTCAATCAGGGTAAGCTGGACGGTGTAACCCTCGACTCCGATGATCTGACCACCTACCGTATGTCCGACTTCCTTCTGAAGACGGATACAACCTACACCTTCCGCTATATCTTCGCTTCCGATCTCGAGAAGCTGGCCGCTCTGGAAAAGAACAAGGACGAGAACAAGCGTGTTCTCTACTACGATGACTTCCGCAAGGCCATCTCCCTCGCCATCGACCGCACCACCTTCGCACAGCAGGCAACCGCCGGCTATAAGCCCGCATACGCTCTGTTCAACTCCCTCTACTACTACGATATCTCCAACAATCCCGAGTCCATCTACCGCAACACCACCGAAGCCAAGCAGGCCATTCTCGATCTGTACGGCATCAAGTACGGTGAAGGCACCGATTACAAGACCATCGACGATGCCATCAATGCCGTTACCGGCTACGATGTAGAAGAAGCCAAGGCTCTCTTCCAGGCCGTCTATGACAAGGCTATCGCCGACAAGAATTACACCAAGGGCCAGAAGGTCGTCATCAACTGCATGGCATCCGCCGCAACCGAGCTGACGCCCGATGACCTGAAGCAGGAGCAGCTGCTCAACGAATTCATCACCGCTGCAACCAAGGGCACCGGCTTTGAGGGCCTGGTATCCGTTGTCTTCCAGTGCGGCGCATCCAACCGTTATGAGGATGTTGCCAACGGTAAGGTTGAAATGATCCGCGGTGCATGGGGCGGCGCAGCCTTCTATCCCTTCTCCACCATCCGCTGCTACACCGAGCCGGACTACATGGGCGGCCTGGATCTGATCCATGAGTCCTGCGGCTGGAACCCCTCCATCGAAAAGCTGGAGATCAACGTTGACATCAACGGCGACGGCAAGGCAGAGAAGACCACCAAGACCCTGCAGGATTGGGCGAAGCTGATCAACGGCGGTATCCAGAACGCAGACGGCTCCACCAAGGAAGCAGCCATCACCGATCCCGATGCGCAGATGGTTATCTTCGCGGCTCTTGAAAACGCCGTTCTGAAGTCCTATCAGTGCATCCCGTTCGCAGCTGAAACCGCCTGCGACCTCTATTCGATGCAGATCAAGTACGCAACCCTCAACTACAACATCATGTACGGTTACGGCGGAATCCGCTTCATGACCTACAACTACTCCGATGCGGAGTGGGATGCCTTTGTAGCCGAGCAGGGCGGTACCCTCAGCTACGAATAATAAACTGAAAGCGTGCCGTGCGTAAATTGACTCCTACGGAACCGACTGCGCACGCTTATACGGCCGGGAGATGGCAGAATTCTGTCATCTCCCACGGCTGTATTCATCCGCTTTACTTCACTAAAGCGATAAAACCGCGAATTTAGTTTCCATCGCCTGAGAGCAGGTTTGCTCCGGCCGCGATTCCACCGTTTCGGTACTGCCGGAGCGTCCCAAAATCCGATTATAAAGGAAGCCCTCCCGTCGTCTGACGGTCCGGGCGAGGATTTCATTTATGTCAATGTTCAAGTATATTCTGAAGCGAATCGGCGCGGCCATGCTGGCGTTCTTCGTCATCATGACCATGTGCTTTGTTCTGATCCGGCTTCTGGAGCCGGAGGTCGGCCTCGGCGAGGTTGCCAAGATCGAAGCCGCCCGCCGTGAAGCGCTCGGCTACAACAAGCCGATTCTGATTCAGTACGGCATTTATCTCAAAAATATCATCACCGCGTGGGACTGGGGTACGTCCTGGAAAATCGACTACATGGCCGATGTCAGCGAGGTTATCGCCGACCGTCTGCCGCCCACAGTCATCATCAACACCCTTTCCATGATCTTCTCGGTGCCGATCGGCATCGTGCTCGGTATCATCGCCGCTCTGAAGAAAAACCGCTGGCAGGATCATCTGATCTCCACGATCGTCATGATCTTCGTATCGGTTCCGAGCTATGTGTATGCCTTCCTGGTCCAGTATCTGCTGGGCTACAAGCTGGGATGGTTCCCGGTTGTCATGTATTCGCTCTATGATGCCGGCGGAAGCTGGTTCTCGGGCAAGATGCTCCATTCGATGGTGCTGCCGATGCTGGCGCTCTCCTTCGGCGTTATCGCCAGCCTTGCGCGCTTCACAAGAGCGGAGCTTACGGAGGCGCTGACCAGCGATTATATGCTGCTGGCCCACACCAAGGGTCTGACCAGCCGTCAGGCCACCGTCCGCCATGCGCTCAAAAATGCGATGGTTCCGATTTTCCCGTCGATTATCGGCTGGTTCATCGGCGTTCTGGCCGGCTCGATGATTATCGAGTCGATCTTCGCCGTCAACGGCATCGGCGGTCTTATGCTTCAGTCCATCAATCTGCTGGACTACGATGTTTACATTGCCACCGGTATGTTCTACACGTTCATCGGTCTGATGGGCACGATCGTTGTCGATCTGTCCTACGGCTTCCTTGATCCGCGTGTACGCATCGGTGAGAAATAAGAGGAGGGAAGAGAACATGAAAAATATCGATCTTGACAATATTCCCGCCTCGCAGTTTGAGTTTGCTCAGCTGGATGCGAAGATTCACGACAAGAAGTTTGAAACCAAGCCGGTCGGTTATTTTGCCGATGCCTGGGGCCGTTTCAAGAAAAACAAGGCATCCCTTGTCGGCGCGATTATCATTCTGGTTATCGCCCTCTTTGCCGTGATCTATCCCTTCGTGTCGCCTTACGAAATTTCGACCAACAACGGCGTTTATGTCAAAATCCGTCCCCGCATCGATTCCATGGCCAAGACCGGCTTCATGGACGGCGGCTACGAAAAGAAGCTGAACGACCGCTACATTATATACTACACCGGTATCGGCGCCGCATCGGAATATTACGATAATCCGACCGTGTCCTTTGCCGATGCCCAAAAGGCTGAATTCTCGCCCATCATCAAAATCGGCGATGAATACACCGCCGGCGGCCGCAGCTACCGCAATACAAAGGTAGATTCCTGCCTGGAAAACGGCTTTGTCTATATGTCCGTCACCAAGGAGCGCTTCGATGAAATCCGCGCGCTGGAGGAAAAGCTCGGCATCCACATCATCTATCCGATGGTGGACATCAACAGCCCCGACTGCGCCGATCCGTCCGATGCGAATATGTGGTACAAGGTCGGCCCGTCCAACTATCCGCTGGACGCCGAGGGCAACGAGCTGAAGCTCTCGCAGGTAGAAAAGGTCGGCTTCACCGACAACTATCTGCGTGATGAGAACGGCGAGGTCCAGTACAGCCTGAAGAAGGACAAGACCATGCTCCAGATCCGCGTGCTGTACTACAATTATTACACCGCCACCACCGGCAATCCTCCCACCTTCCTCTTCGGCACGGATGCGCAGGGCTATGACATCATGACCCGTCTGGCCTACGGTATCCGTCTGTCGCTGCTCCTGTCGATCTCCGTATCCCTGCTGAATCTGCTGATCGGCACGGTTTACGGCGCGATCGAGGGCTTCTACGGCGGCTGGGTGGATATGGTCATGGAGCGGATTTCCGATATCCTGAACGGCATTCCCTTCATCATCGTCGCCACGCTCTTCAATCTTCATCTGGTCAAAACGGGACAGGTTTCCCCGTTTGTCGGCATCCTGCTGGCCTTCGTGCTGACCGGATGGCTGGGCATCGCATCCCGTGTGCGCACCCAGTTCTACCGCTTCAAGAATCAGGAATACGTTTTGGCCGCCCGCACGCTGGGCGCCAAGGACCGCCGCCTGATGTTCAAGCATATCCTGCCCAATGCTCTGGGCACGATCATCACAACGTCCGTGCTGATCATTCCGTCCACGATTCTGTCCGAGTCGATTCTCTCCTACCTCGGCATCTTCAACTTCAACAGCCAGAATACCACCTCGCTGGGAACCCTGCTTGGCAACGGCAACGGCTATCTTGCCACCGACCCGCACATCATTCTCCTGCCCGCGCTGGTTATTTCGCTTTTGATGATTTCGTTCAATCTGTTCGGAAACGGTCTGCGTGACGCCTTCAACCCGTCGCTGAGAGGAGTGGATGAATAATGGCAAAAGCACTGGAAGTCAAAAATGTGCGCATCAGCTTCCGCACCAACAACGGCACGGTCAAGGCCGTCCGCGATATCAGCTTTGACCTTGTCAAGGGCGAAACGCTGGCGGTGGTCGGTGAATCCGGCTCCGGCAAGAGCGTAACGGCCCGCGCCATCATGGGTATCCTCGCCGGCAACGCGATTGTCGAGGGCGGCGAGATCTTCTACGACGGTCAGGATCTTCTGAAAATCTCCGAGGAAAGCTTCCAGCGTCTGCGCGGAAACCGGATCTCGATGATCTTCCAGGATCCGCTGTCGGCGCTGAATCCGATCGTCCGGATCGGCAAGCAGCTGTCCGAGGCGATGATCCTGAACTGTCAGTCCAATCAGAAATACGCAAGACGGGAATTCGACGAAAAAATCAAGGCGCTCCGCCAGCACACGCTTGCGGCTCTGCCCGAAAATGAGTGCGCCGCCTTCGAAAAGGAGCTGGAGATCTTCAAAAAGGTCGCCGATGCGTCCTCAAAGCTTGAGCGGGAATACAATTCCGCCAAGGCCGTCGCTGTCATGCTCCAATCGGACATGGAAGGCTTTGCCATCGATCTGCTGGCCGATCCCGCCGATAAAATCGCCCACGAAATCATCAGCAGCGTCAAGAACACGGCGCAGCTGAAGAATGAATTCTTCTGCCCGGACAATTCCGAAGGTATGGCCATCGCCGGTGAGATCACTTCGTTTGCAAAGACCTATGCAAAGATCGGCGATGCCGGTGAGCGTTCCAAGCTGGATGCGGCCGTCAAAAAGCTCGGCGAATATGTCAGCCGTCTTCTTTCTGCCGAGCCGATCGATTTCTTCGACCGTGTGAATCAGCAGACCGAGGGAGCAGGGAAGGAATTCCTCGCATCCTTCACCGATCATCTGGCAATGGGCGTTGCTCATGCCTTCCGGGAGTGTGATAACGCCCGCGCCGAGGTCATTGATAAAATCGAAGCGCTTCTGCCGACACTCGATGACAAGGATTCCCTCACCGCATCCCTGAAGGCGCTGAAGGAAACGGTCGCGCGCTCGATCAATGGCACCGCGATCCAGAAGGACAGCGTTGCCTGCACCTTTGAGAGCGCCGCCGATCATGCGCTGGAGGCCTATCTTTCGGCCTTCAAGGCAAAGAAAGGCGACACGCCCGACAAGGCGCGGATCGACGAGAAGAAGGAGAATCTCCGTCTTGTCCTGACCCGGCTTGCGGATGCATACCGGACCGGCGATTATTCACTTGCCGATGCAAAGGATTATGCCGGCCGTCTGATCGCATATCTGCGTGAGCAGTCCTCGGCGATCGTCTATAAGGTCACCCGCGGCATGGCAAAGGCCCGCTCCATCAAGCTGATGGAGGAGGTCGGCATCTCCGAGCCGCGTAAGCGCTATATGCAGTATCCCTTTGAATTCTCCGGCGGTATGCGCCAGAGAATTGTCATCGCCATCGCGCTGGCCGCCAATCCCGACATTCTGATCTGTGACGAGCCGACCACGGCGCTTGACGTTACGATCCAGGCCCAGATTCTCGATCTGATCAACGGTCTGAAGAAGGAGCGCGGTCTGACCGTCATCTTCATTACCCATGACCTCGGCGTTGTCGCCAATATGGCCGACCGTATTGCCGTCATGTACGCCGGCAAGATCGTCGAATACGGCACCGCGGACGAAATTTTCTATGATCCGCGCCATCCTTACACCTGGGCACTCCTTTCGTCCATGCCCGACCTTGATACCAAGGAAAAGCTGGAGGCGATCCCCGGAACGCCGCCCAACATGATCTTCCCGCCGAAGGGCGATGCCTTTGCGGCCCGCAACAAATACGCGATGAAGATCGACTTTGAGGAGCAGCCGCCGGCCTTCCCGGTCAGCGATACCCATTGGGCCGCAACCTGGCTGCTGCACCCCTCGGCTCCCAAGGCCGAGCCGCCGAAGATTGTCACCGACCGCATTGCCCGAATGAAAGCTTTATCCAAGGAGGCGGACACCAATGAATAATGAAACCTTACTCAGCGTCCGCGGCCTGAAGCAGTATTTCGGTGCCAACAAAGCCGTCGATGATGTCAGCTTCGATATCAAAAAGGGCGAGGTCTTCGGCCTCGTCGGCGAATCCGGCTGCGGCAAGACGACCACCGGCCGCTCGATCATCCGCCTGTATGACATCACCGGCGGTGAAATCTACTTCCACGATAAGCTGATCGGCCTCGGAAAGACCGATGCGATGAATCAGATCCGCGCGCTGAAAGCATCCGGCGATGCTGCCGGTGCCGCCGCCGCGAAAAAGGATCTCGATGCCAAGCTTGCCGATCTGAAAAAGAACGTTGCCAGCCACCGATCCAGCGCCGACAACATGATGACGAAGATCCAGATGATCTTCCAGGATCCGATCGCCTCGCTGAATCCCCGTATGACCGTCCGTGAGATCATCTCCGAGGGTCTGGTTATCAAGGGAATCCGCGATAAGGCTGTGATCGATGCCGAGGTGGCCCGCGTTCTGGAGCTGGTCGGCCTCGTCAGCGAGCACGCCGAGCGCTATCCGCACGAATTCTCCGGCGGTCAGCGCCAGCGTATCGGCATCGCCCGCGCGATTGTCCTGAATCCCGAGCTGATCATCGCGGACGAGCCGATCTCCGCGCTGGATGTATCGATTCAGGCGCAGGTCATCAATCTGCTCAACGATTTGAGAAGAAGCATGGGACTTACGATCCTCTTCATCGCCCACGATCTGTCGGTCGTCAAGTATTTCTCCGACCGCATCGCCGTCATGTATTACGGCCACATCGTTGAAATGGCCGATTCGGATACGCTCTTTGCCCATCCGACCCATCCGTACACGAAGGCGCTCCTTTCCGCGATTCCGCTGCCCGATCCGCATTATGAGAAGAATCGCCGACGCTCGGTCTATGTACCGGCGCTGGCCCACGATTATTCCGTCGAGCAGCCGACTCTGCGTGAGCTGACACCCGGCCACTTTGTTCTGTGCAATACCGCGGAATTCGAGAAATACCGCGCCGAGCTGGGATGAAGGAAAAGCTGATTTACTGGCTGGTTCCCGCCGCCATCGGCCTTGCGATCTTCGGCCTTGCGGCGGATGCAAGACATTGCTTTGACGGCGTGGACAGCGATGTTCTGATGCGGGGGCTTTCGGATGCCAGCCTTCTTGCGGGCGTCCTGCTTGCCGGTGCGGCCGCTCTTGCAGCGACCTCCGTTTGGGGAACATGGGATCTGCTCGGTTTCTCATGGCAGAAATTCAAGGGCCTGTTCACCCGTGATCCGGCAAAATCCGGCGCAAAGGATCTGTATGCCTATCGGCAGGGAAAGACGGAACGGCGGTATAAGCTCTGGAACTGTCTTGTCATCGGCTCCGCTTTTCTGGCGCTTGCGATCCTCTTTGCTATCCTTTCGTAATAAAAAAGCGGAATCCGATCGGATTCCGTTTTTTGCGGGAGAGGATTCGGGATACAAAAAACCCCTCGGACGATCCGAGGGGTTTTTTGCACAACATGAAAGGAATTAAAAGAAAGGAGGAGAATTTATGAAAATGGTGGAGCATACGAGACTTGAACTCGTGACCTTTGCACTGCCAGTGCAACGCGCTCCCAACTGCGCTAATGCCCCACATGGTGACTCTATTATATCACATCCGATGGCGTTTGTCAAGAGGAAAATTGAAAAAATGCGAAAAGATTTTCCGAAAAACTTTTGCGGGGAATTTCCTAAAACCCCTTGACAAACGCATCGGTTTGTGGTAGAATATATACGTTGCAAAAAGAGCGACCGACACGGAGGGATGTCCGAGCGGTTTAAGGAGCCGGTCTTGAAAACCGGTGACTCGTTCTGCGAGCCGTGAGTTCGAATCTCACTCCCTCCGCCATTTTTGCTTCAACTGAATAACAGTTCGGCAGATACGGAGAAGTACTCAAGTTGGCCGAAGAGGCGCCCCTGCTAAGGGTGTAGGCCGGGGATTCCCGGCGCGAGAGTTCAAATCTCTCCTTCTCCGCCAGAAAAACCGACAAGTTTCGACTTGTCGGTTTTTCAACTAAATCCACCCTTATGGGTGGGTGAAATCGTCTTCGACGATGAAATCCAACTTCATTGGATGAAATCCGCCTCGAC
>JAZNKS010000026.1:0-13801 GCA_045578725.1 Candidatus Flemingiibacterium sp. | reverse complement strand
CCCTGCAAAAGCGAACGATATTAGCATAATATCATCTGAAAGAAAGGTACAATCATGCTCAACACAGCAGACATTCTCGAAACAATATCCATGATCCGCGAGGAAAATCTCGACATCCGCACCATCACGATGGGCATTTCCCTGCTCGACTGCGCGTCGGATGACGAAAACCGCTTCGCAGATAAAATTTACGATAAGATCACAAAAACCGCCGAAAAGCTCGTCGTGACCGGCGAGAACATCGAAAAGGAATACGGCATCCCGATCATCAACAAGCGGGTCGCCGTGACCCCCGTATCCCTGCTGGGCGGCGAGGTTTCGCCACAGGGCTACATCAACATCGCAAAAGCGCTTGACCGGGCGGCCCAAACCCTCGGCATCAACTTCATCGGCGGCTTCGGCGCGCTGGTTCATAAGGGCATGACCAGAAAGGACGAGAATTTCCTCTCGATCATCCCCGAGGCGCTGGCCGAAACCAATCTCGTCTGCTCCTCCGTCAATGTCGCCACCACAAAAGCCGGCATCAACATGGATGCCGTGGCAAAGATGGGCGAAATCATCAAGCGTGCGGCCTATCTGACCCGCGAGAATCAATCCATCGGCTGTGCCAAATTCGTAGTCTTCGCCAATGTGCCCGAGGATAATCCCTTCATGGCCGGCGCCTTCCACGGTGTCGGCGAGGGCGAAGCCGTTGTGAGTGTCGGCGTATCCGGCCCCGGCGTTGTGGCCTCGGCCATCAAACGCGCCGGCGACTGCGATTTCAGCACGCTGGCCGATATCATCAAGAAGACCGCCTACAAGATCACCCGTGTCGGCCAGCTGGTCGCACACGAGGCATCAAAGCGGCTCGATACCCCCTTCGGCATCGTCGATCTCTCGCTGGCTCCCACCCCCGCCATCGGCGACTCGGTTGCCCATATCCTCGAAAACATGGGCCTTGAAAGATGCGGCGCGCACGGCACTACCGCCGCGCTGGCGCTCCTCAACGATGCGGTCAAGAAGGGCGGCGTAATGGCCTCCTCCCATGTCGGCGGCCTGTCCGGCGCCTTCATCCCGGTATCCGAGGATGCGGGTATGATCGATGCCGTCGCCTGCGGTTCCCTCTCCATCGAAAAGCTGGAAGCCATGACCGCTGTCTGCTCGGTCGGCCTTGATATGATCGTTATCCCCGGCGATACCCCCGCCGAGGTCATCAGCGGCATCATCGCCGACGAAATCTCCATCGGCGTTGCCAACACCAAGACCACCGCCGTCCGCGTGATCCCCGCCTACGGCAAGAAGGTCGGTGAAACGGTCAGCTTCGGCGGCCTGCTCGGATACGCGCCCGTCATCGCGCTGAACGAAAATTCCCCCGCCAAGTTCATCGCCCGCGGCGGCCGCATCCCGGCTCCGATCCACAGCCTGAAAAACTGAAGGAGTACAAATAAGCCCGACCGGAAAATCCGGCCGGGCTTTCTTTTATTGCTTAAGTCCGTATTCCGTCCGATGCTCGGTGAAACGGTTGACGGCGCTTCCCGTAAATCGGACCGTGATCCGGTTCGCGCCCGGATGCAGATGCGGCGTGAGGCGGAATTCATGCTCATTCCAGAGGCTGAAGCCAGCAAACTTCCCGTTCACAAAGCATTCGGCCATCTCTTCGCCCTGAAGGCAGATCGAGGCATCCGTCGTGCCATCCCAGATGTATTCCCCCTCATAGGTGATGGAAAAAGCCGAATCGTCCCTTACAGCTTCCCGAAGGCGTATATCGACCGTCACCGGTTTCGGATCCTCAAACCGGCGCGGCTCCGATTCGGAATCGACTACAATCAGCCGGCTTTCCCGCCGCTTCAGGTGCAGATGAAAGGCCGTGCCGCCTTCCGCCTCTTCGCAGGACAGCTCCCGTACCGTCCCCGACCAGAAGTCCATCGACAGCAGAGCGCCTTTTTGCGGGATCACAGCCTCACATTCGATGGCATCCTCGCCTTCGTTGGTCAGAAAGTACGCATACACGCCGTCCTTTATCACGGGTGCGCACCGCAGACCCGGACAGAACCGATCCGTACGGATACTCCGATGCGGCGATGCAGCCGGATCACCGAGCTTCTTCAGCGAGGCAAGCCGGTCATCCGTGCCGCCATGCACCGTATCGTAAGTATTCTCGCCGATGCGGAGTTTTCCATCCTGTATAGTTTCCGCTGGGATCGCCGCGCGTGGAATATAGTGAAATTCGATCTGATTCTCGTACAGCTCCCGGACTTCAGCGATCGGCATCGCCCGGTTCCCGCAGGGCACGCAGACCTTCGCATCGCTGATGCTGTCGCACATCAGGCAGGAGATCCGGCTGATGTAGCGGCTGATCGTCCCGAAATGCTCCCACCAGATGCTGTTCGGGCCGACATCCGGCGGCCGCTCATCCTTCCGCTTTCCGCTCACGCTGTAATAGAAGGCGTGGGGGATGAAAAGATTCACGCCGCGCACACCGAGCCAATCGGTATACCATTTGAGATCAGCGCCCGAAAAGGCCCATGGAATGCCATCCTTATTGCAGGCGCCCCAGCATTCGTTGGAATTGCGGCGGCGGCCGAGAATCCGGGCCGCATCGGCCGAGCATTTTGCCTGTGCGCTCTCAACCCCGCCCGAGAGTCCCCCCTTCTCCGGCGCAATCCAGCGAAGCACCAGATCCTGTCCCGGCACATGGAACCATTTCTCGCATTCGATGTCATCACCCCTGTGCGGATGGCCCATCAGCGCGATGCCGTGCCGCTCACACCATTCGGACAGCGCCCGATAATAGACTTCATTCTCCCGCTCAAAGATCAGCGTGCGGTAAAGCTTAACCGTTTCATTTTCATCCCCTGTGAACAGCCCGTCAAGCGCCGGGAGCGTTCCGCCGCGCCGGACGATTTCCCCTTCCAGCCCCCGGGTGAAAGCAAAGGCACCCTTTCGCCCGCCGCGTCCGAGTAAGGACGGCTCGTCGGTGAAAAAGCCGATGACGGTCTTCCCGAAATGCTCGAAAAGAAGCGAATAATATCGCTCGTGCGTGATTTCAAGAAAAGCCGCGACCGCATCGGGATTCAGCAGATCCGCTGCCAGCGGTGCACCCGGCTCCTTATCATCCTCGCCGAAGTGGATGCCCCGGATCGTGCCGCGGCTCGGCACCTGCACGATCCATTGGCCGTCCGCTGTTTTTGTGATCACACGGCCCTTGTCGGGGGTATCGGTTTTGATGATGCACTGGGAGGCAAAGTCCGGATTCCGGGCCGCTACCAGTCCGTGAGCGCTTCCGGAGGGATACATTCCTTCATCGTACAGAATCACCTTCATGCCAAGCCCGGCCGCGCATTCCACCGCCGTGACAATCGCGTGCATGAAGGCATCCGACAGATAGGGGATGCTCGTCGGGATGCCGATGCGGGGATGGAGCACCACGCCCCATACGCCCTTATCCCGGAAATCGGCCAGCTGCCGCCTTATCTCCTCATCCCGTAATTCATCGTTGAGAAACCAGAACGGCATCGGCGAGAATTCCCGATCCGGCTCCTTCAGCTTATCCATCAGTTTTGCGGCTTTGTTCATTTCATTCCTCCGGTGATCTTTTTTTCTTATTGTATCACATCCGCTCCGACAAGTCAACAAATATCGCATGGTGAAAAAATCCGCTCCTTCGGAGCGGATTTTTCATGTTTTCATTCACCGAATACTTCGTTGATGCCGTCTGCAATCGATTCCATGTAGGACTTCATGCCGGCCAGGTAGGATGCAACATCCAGAGACGGATTGGCTTTGTTCAGGAAATAGTTGAAGGTTTCCTTGTAGGTGGAGGAATCACCGCCGTAGAGGTAGGAGAAGGCGAAGAAGGAGTTGTCGTGGATGATATCGAACATCTCCGCATCGTCATCGTTATCGGCATAGCGGGCCTTGAGAGCGGTTTCAAAATATGCCGGGAATACGGTGTGATAGCCTTCGATGTTCAGAGCCTCGGTGATCGTGCAGACCTTCTCGCGGAGCTCTTCCGGAACGGTTACCGGGATCGCGCAGGGCTTGTTGGTCATGCCGGCGAAGTAGCTGTCCTGATTCTCATCGAGCTTCGGGAACGGAAGCACGCCGTAGATAACATCGGACTGGCTGAAGGTGCTGACCGCAAAGCGGATCGAGCAGTAATCGAAGATCGCCTGACCGTTCTTGAAGAGGTTGTTGGCGCTGGTGTCGTAAACGTTGGCCGGAAGACCGCCGCCGGTGGTGAAGAAGAGCTTGTGAACGGCATCCACGATCTGAACGGTCTTTTCGACCTGCGCATCATAGACGATCTCGCCGTCCTCGTTCTCGGTCATGAATTCCACGCCGAAGCTTTCCATCCATGCATAGTAGTAGGGATTGACGACGCCGTAGAAGTCCTCGTTGTCCCAGGTGCTGTTGTTGTTGACATCCTTGTTGGTGTCCTTGACGAGGGTGCCCATCTTGTCGAAGGTCCAATCGCCGGCACGGACAATGTCATAAAGATTGCCCAGCTTGTAATCCTCGGCCAGCTTCTTGTTGAAGAACATGGCGCGGGTATCGGAAATGCCGTAGTAGGAGATGTTGTTGGACATCAGGTACATCTTGCCGTTGACCGTCAGGTTCTCAACAATGTTGGCGGGCCACCAGGGCTGATCGAAGGAGAAGATATCGCTGTAATCCTGCAGGTTGATGAACATTTCCTGGCGGCTCAGATCGGCCAGCTTGATGTCATGGGCCTGGGTGATGTCAAACTCATACTCGCCCGAGAGGACGGACTTGCTGACCTGGCTGCCGCCGGTAGCATCCTCCATGACCGAAAGCTCGGAGAGCTTGATGTTGACATTCAGGTGATCCTCGACGTTGCGGATTTTGGTATAAACCGCATCGTCAACGAGGCTTCCCGACTGCTCATCAACGTAGATGGCCTTGATGGCATTCTGGTTGAAGCCGAGAATGGTGTAGTCCATTCCGCCGAAGTCCTGCTTCTCAATGTACTTTCCGAGCGAATACTTTTCCTCAGCAGGCTCGGTATCGGCCGGGGTGGTATCACCGGATGGCTCGGAGCCGGAGGTATCCGCGGGATTTTTGCTCTCGCCGCAGGATGCAAGCGGTGCCGCCATGGAAAGGCAGAGCGCCAGCGCCAGCACGCGGAGGGTCATTCTTTTCGTAAGCATAATTGCCTCCATAGAGTTATTTTTTTGCCAGTCTATTATACCTCTTTGACAAGCAATTGTCAAGGGGGAGGGAGGCTTTTCTCCCCTCTGCACAACGAATCAAAATACGTTTGATGGGATTTCTGTGAATTGTGTAGATTTTGTAAAGTCCGTGTCAGGTTTTGCTATAGAACTTGAATTTTTGCAACAATAGCCGGGCAGCTATACATCTTTATGTAAATACGCGCCGGGCGTGATGCCGGTCATCCGCTTGAAGACACGGATGAAGGTTCCGGGATTCTGCCAGCCGATTCGGAAAGCTGTTTCCTGCACGGAGTTTCCCTCTTCCAGCGCCTGTTTGGCCCTCTCCACGCATTGCATCTCGATGTACTGCTTGATGGTCATGCCGATCTCTCTTTTGAAATCGGCGGCCAGCTTCGCCCGGCTGATGAAGAAAGCCGATGCAATGTTCTCTGCGCTCAGCGAAGGCGAAAGATTGTTGGAGATATAGCGGATCACGGCGCCGATCACGTTGATGTTGTTCGAATACCCGCCCCCTGCCGGATATTCCTCGGGGCAGCAGCTGACCAGAAGATTGAGAATCACGGCCAGCAGGGCCTGCTGTCGGGCATTATTTCCCTGATGGCGGATCAGCGGGCGAACATAATAGAGGATTTCGTCCAACCGGTCGAGATCAATGGCAAACACATGAAAATTGGAGCAGAACAACCGCTCGGAATCGGTTTTCACGGTGGGATGAAGGTGAAAAACCTCCGCCGAATAGTGAATATTGTAGCGCTCGTATTCCATATTCGGATCGGTTTTCACGCTGTGATAACTTCCGGGGAAATGGAGGAGGACACAGGGAGCCGCTACCCGCACCCGCTCCTCGCCATTTGTCACGTTCAACTCACCCTGTATCACCAGAGAGATTTCATATTGGGTATGATTGTGCTCAACATCCATGTTGAAGCCGAAGCCCCGGCGATAGCTCCCGAGCACCGCGCCCGTGAAGAGATTGCCGTTTCGATTCATGCACGCACATCCTTTCCTGGAGTTCTGCAACCTTATTATATCACGTTTTGCCCGTAAAATCCATAGAGGAAATAAATTGTTTACAAAATCCTCCTAAATATTCCCTCCCGCAGCCTTGACAAAAATAGGAATCTGCAGTATACTATTTGTTAGTTATCTAACTAATAATTCAAAGAAAGGAAATCACATGAAAAGATTCACTGACATGGACGGCTTTCTGGAAGATCTGAAGAAACGCCGTCAGAGCGACGCTTATAACGGCATGATGCGGATCGGCGATATTTCCAGGCTCTATCGGGAGCGCCAGAGGCAGCTTTCCGGGCAGGACGGTCTTCCCTGCAGCTATCGGATGCTTCTCTTCCATCTGGCCCATATGCGGCCGGGCGTGACACAGCTGGAGCTTGTGAAGGCTGCTCACTTAAAGCCGCCGACAGTCAGCGTCACCCTCCAGAAGATGGAGCGTGACGGACTGGTCATCCGCCGCTCCAATGAAAAAGATCTGCGCCAGACGCTGGTTTATCTCTCCGAAAAGGGCCAGCAGGTCGACCGCACGATCCGCGAAACCCATGCAGACGGCGCCCGGATTGCCCTGGAGGGATTCACCCCTGAGGAGCATGAACAGCTCTGCCATCTTCTTGACCGGGTCATCGACAACCTCGTCGAGGACCGAAACAAAACCGATGAATAATCTGTAAAAGGATCCAATCTGAAATGAGAAAGCTTATCAAATACTTAAAGCCCTACTGGATCTTTGCCCTGCTGGCGCCCCTCTCCATGATCGGCGAGGTCTATATCGACCTGCTCCAGCCCAAGCTGATGGCAAAGATCGTCAACGAGGGCGTTATCGGTCATCAGCCCGCCCTTATCATCTCCACGGGCATCACCATGCTCGGTCTGGTCGCCGTCGGCGGCCTGTTCGGCATCCTGTCCGCCGCCTTCGCCTCCAATGCCGCCCAGCGCTTCGGCAACGATCTGCGCTGTGATGCCTTTGATAAGGTGATGCACCTCTCCCTCCAGCAGACGGACAGCTTCACAACCGGCTCGCTTGTCACCCGCCTGACAAACGATATCAATGCCGTGCAGGATATGGTTGCCATGATCCTGCGTATGTTCGTTCGCGCACCGATGCAGTTCTTCGGCGGCATTGTCATGGCCGTCACCATCAGCCCGAAATTCGGTCTGGTGCTCCTGCTGGCTCTGCCGATCCAGCTGATCCTCGTCTTCTTTATGTTAAAGAAGGCCGGTCCGCTCTACGGCATCGTCCAGAAGAAGCTCGACCGGGTTAACTCGGTTGTACAGGAGAATGTCACCGGCGCCCGCGTGGTCAAGGCTTATGTCAAGGAGCAGCATGAAATCGGCCGCTTCAATCAGGCAAACACCGAGCTTCGCGATGTCAATCTCACCGTCCAGAAGCTGATGGCTACGCTCGGCCCGATTCTGATGCTCATTATGAACGCCTCCGTCATCGCCATTCTCATCATCGGCGGTAAGGAGGTAGAGGCCGCCATCGGCGTTATTGACGGCATCAAGGTCGGCGATGTCATGTCCGCCATCACCTACATCACGCAGATTCTCATGTCCATGATGATGGTCAGCATGATGTTCCAGTCGCTGACCCGTGCATCGGCCTCCGCCGCCCGTATCGTGGAGGTGCTGGAAAGCGATCCCGCCATTGTGGACGGTGATCCCGGCGACATCACCGATACACACGGCGCCGTACAGTTCCGGAAGGTCAGCTTCCGCTATCCCAGCGCGCAGGGCCGCCCCGTGCTCCACGATATCACGCTCGATATCAAGCAGGGCGAAACCGTTGCCGTCATCGGCGCAACCGGCTCGGGCAAATCCTCGCTTGTCAATCTGATCCCCCGCTTCTACGATACCGTGGAGGGCGAGGTTCTGGTGGACGGCGTGAATGTCCGCGACTATGCCCTCTCGGAGCTTCGCGAAAAGATCGCCTTCGTACTCCAGAAGACCGAGCTTTTCACCGGCACCGTGGCCGATAATATCCGCTGGGGCAAGCCGGATGCCACCGATGAGGAGGTAAGAAAGGCCGCCGAAATTGCGCAGGCTGCCGATTTCATCGAATCCTTCTCCGACGGCTACAATACGGTCATTGCCGAAAAGGGCGCTTCCCTCTCCGGCGGCCAGAAGCAGAGAATTGCCATCGCGCGCGCCATCATCCGCCGCCCGGAAATTCTCATCTTCGATGACTCCACTTCCGCGCTTGACCTCGGCACCGAAGCACGTCTCCATAAAGCCCTGCGCGAAAACATCAAGGACACCACCGTCATCATGATCGCCCAGCGGATCGCCTCCATCCGGAACTGCGACCGCATCGCCGTCATCGAAAACGGTACCATCTGCGCCTTCGCTCCTCACGATGAGCTGATGCGCACCAGTGAAACCTACCGCGATATCTACAGCTCACAGATGAAAGGAGAGGATTCCAATGGCTGAGAAAAACGAACGTCCTGTGGTCCATATGGGTCCCGGCGGCCCCGGACGGCGCGGTCCCGGCGGTCCGATGGTCCGCGAGAAGCCGAAGAATATGAAGGCGACGCTGAAAAAGCTGATCCGTTACATCGGCCGGAGCCGGTACCTGCTGATTATGCTCCTCGTCCTCGTGTCCGTCATCGCGGCTCTTCATCTGGCCGGCCCGGCGCTTCAGGCCGAGGCGATTTCCGCCATCACGATCGATGACAATCAGTTCCATGTCGATTTTGACAAGCTTTACAAGGTCATCATCCTCATGGCCCTCACCTATCTGCTCTCGTCCGCCCTCACCTACCTTCAGGGCGTGACCGCCGCCAAGCTCTCCCAGTTCACGGTCAGCACGATGCGCTCCGATCTTTTCGCCCGCATCGCCTATCTGCCCATCCGCTATACCGACACCCACCGTCACGGCGACATCATGAGCCGCATGACCAATGACGTCGAAAACATCTCCAACTCCGTTTCGATGTCGATCGCTTCCCTCTTTTCGGCTGTCATCACGCTGATCGGATCGCTGGTCATGATGCTCTATTACAGCCCGCTTCTGACGCTGGTTGCCATGGTCACCATCCCGCTGACTCTGCTTGTCACCACCAAGCTCTCAAAATTCATGCGCCGCTATTTTGTGGAACAGCAGAAGCTCCTCGGACGGCTGAATGCTCACATTGAGGAAACGGTCACCGGCTACAAAACGGTCATGGCTTACGGCAAGGAGCCGGCTTCCATCGAGGAGTTCGGCAAAATCGCCGCCCAGTACCGCAAGGTCGGCATCAAGGCCAACATCTGGGGCGGCATCATGGGCCCCTGCATGAACATGATCGGTAATCTCGGCTATCTGCTCATCGCGGCCTGCGGCGGCTATATGGCGGCGGCCGGCATGATCGGCATCGCGGCCATTCAGGCGGTGCTCCAGTATTCCAAGCAGTTCACCCGCCCGATCAATGAGATCGCCAACCAGTACGCCCAGATTCTGACCGCCATTGCCGGTGCGGAGCGTGTGTTTGAGATCATGGAAGCTCCCTCCGAGCCGGATGAAGGCAAAAATCCCATCACACCCGATGAAATCGTCGGCGATATTTCCTTCCGGAATCTTTACTTCTCCTACAAGGAAGGCGAGCCGGTGCTGAAGGATTTCGATCTGGAAGTAAAGCGCGGCCAGAAGATCGCCATCGTCGGTGCCACCGGCTCCGGAAAGACAACCGTTGTCAATCTGCTGACCCGCTTCTATGACATCGACAGCGGCGAAATCTGTATCGACGGCATCAACATCAACGAGATCCCGAAGAAAACCCTCCGCCGGGCGATTGCCATCGTCCTGCAGGATACGGTGCTCTTCTCGGATACCATCGGCTCCAACATCCGCTACGGAAAGTTAGATGCAACCGAAGAAGAACTGGCCCGCGCGGCACATACCGCCAATGCGGATGTCTTCATCGAGCGGCTTCCCGAGGGCTATGACACCGTGCTGGCCGAATCCGGAAGCGACCTCTCGCAGGGTCAGCGCCAGCTGCTCTCGATTGCACGCGCGGTTCTCGCCGATCCGAAGATCCTGATCCTCGACGAAGCAACCTCCTCGGTCGATACCCGAACCGAGATGCATATCCAGTCGGCGATGGTCGCGCTGATGAAGAACCGCACCTCGCTGATCATCGCGCACCGTCTATCGACCATCCGCGATGCGGATAAGATCATCGTGCTCGATCAGGGCCGTGTCGCCGAATCCGGCAGCCACGAGGAGCTCCCCGAAAAGAAGGGCGCCTACTACCGCCTCTACCAGAATCAGTACGCAGGCATTGAAACGTAATGATTCGAATAATCATGCGGGGGAAAAACTTTTTTCCACAAAAGTTTTTCCCCCGCACCCCTTTTTCAAAAAACTTTATCGAATTTGGTTTTGGTGAGAAGCGGTTGTTTTGGCGCGAAAATGGGCGCCAGCACAGCGTGTCAGTATTTTCCCGGCGTCGTTCCGGTATATTCCCGGAATACCCGGTTGAAGTAATATTCGTTCCGGAAGCCGCAGGCCTCGGCCACCTCCTCCAGCCGGAACATATGGCTTGCAATCAGCTCCTTTGCCCGCTCGATCCGGAAGCGGTTGAGATACCGGATCGGTGTTTCCCCATAGGCCTCGGCAAAGCGCTTGCGCAGATGGGAGGTACAGATGCCCGCCGCCCCGGCAATATCCTCGGAGCAAAGCGGGCGCGAATAGTTTTCTTCTATAAATAGCCTGGCCCTTACCTCCGGATCGTTTGAGCCCGGAATCGCCGCCCGCTCGCATTCCTGTATGATCGCACAGAGGATGGCCTGCACCTTGGCCCGCTGAAGCGTTTTCTGGCAGATCCCGGCCGAGCTGCAGATGGCGGCGGTTTCCTCAAACATCACCCGATACGCTTCAAAATCCTGCGGCCGGAAGACCTCGCGCGGCAGAAACACCTCCGGAATCTCCCGCGGCACGGCCAGATAGGAGAGCACGATGTACTCGCTTCCCTCGGCCCCCGTCGCCTCTAAAAGATAGCTGCTGTCCCGGCTCTGGAGCAGAATATCGCCGCTTCCGGCCACCACCCTGTGCCCGTGGGGAAAGGTCTGGGTCAGCTCCCCCGACAGAATCAGCGTCAGGCCGCTATGCGGCCTTTTTTTCATATTCAGGATCTGCCCCTTCCGGTATTTTCTGTAATAGGCAATGCCGGCAGCGGTCACGGTGAAATCGGCGTTAATCATAAAGTACCCTCCCTCGCCCTTTGCGGCACATATCCGATGGTATCTGACAATTATTATATCATAATTTCCGAAGATTTCAAGCAAGTCAGCGTAATTTATAAAATTTTTCTCGGATATTGCATTGCACCGGTCCATCGGTTCTGCTATAATGAAAACAGTCGCGGGCACTGTTTCCGTCTGCGCCAAATCATCGGAAAGGAATCAACCATTATGACCAAAGACGAAGTCAAAGCACTCGCCAAAAGCCTTGGCGCCGATCTTGTCGGCATCGCTTCCATGGATCGGTTTGAGGGCGCGCCGCCCCAGATGGATCCGCGCTACATCATGCCGGAAGCCAAAAGCATGATCGTCATGGCGTTCCGCGTTATGCGCGGCTCCCTGCGCGGAATTGAGGAGGGCACCTTTTTCTCCAACTATCCCGCGATGGGATACGGCGGCCTGACCTACAACTACATCCCCATGACCGTCATCAATCTCTGCAAGCACATCGAGGATGAGGGCTGCGAAGCCATCCCGATCGGCCACCAGAGCGATTGGCGCGCCATCGACAACGAGGGCAACCTGAAAAAGAATTTCAGCGTTCCTGTCCGTCCCGGTCTGCCCGCGCCGGACATTATGATCCATCTGCGCATCGCCGCCTATCTTGCCGGTCTCGGTGAAATCGGCTACAGCAAGATGCTCTTAACCCCCGAATTCGGTCCGCGCGTGCGAATCGGCGTTGTCCTGACCGAGATGGAGTTCGAGCCGGATCCCATCTATGACGGCCCGAAGCTCTGCAACCGCTGCATGGCCTGTGTCCGCGAATGTCCCGGCCACTGCATCAGCGAAACAAAAACCGTCAAGGTCACCCTCGCCGGCCATGAGGTTGAATGGGGCGAGATCGATACCAAAAAGTGCAACGACTACTTTAACGGCGGTATGCGTGTGGAAAGCGGTCACGGCGACGGTTATGTCCCCGAACGCAATGACATCGCGCGCAGCTGGCATACCCCCTTCTTTAAGAAGCCGAAGAATCTCTACAACACCGGACAGGCCGTCTGCGGCGCCCGCGGATGCACCCGTGCCTGCATGATCAGCCTCGAATCCCGCGGCGTTGTAAAGAATAAATTCGAGAAGCCCTTCCGCCGCCAGCGCCCGTGGCAGGTCGATTGGAGCGAGGATGGCAATATCAACTATCTGAACGATCAGAAGAGCGTCAGGGTAAACGAAAATGAGCCCGACTGAAGCACCCGCAAAGAAGCGGAAGTCCTGCATCCCCCTCTGTGTCGGCTATTCGATGACCGATGAAAATCAGATGCCCTTTGACCGGATCGTTTCCGCCTACCGCGATTCGATCGGCGAGGTCTATTTCCCCTTCATCGGCATCGCCAGCGGACGCAGTCCCCTCGGCGACGAGAATGGCTGGACCGATTATTCGGCCATCGAGCGGCTGATCCCGGAGCTTTGTGCCATCGCCGATATGGGCATCGCCCTTGATCTTCTCTTCAATGCGGCCTGCGACGGCGATGATGCCCTCAGCATCGCCCATAAGAAGCAGATCGAATCCGTGATCGATTATCTCACTCTGCGCGGCTGTCAGCCGCAGATCGTCACAACCGCTTCCCCCGTCACCGCCCGGATTGTCAAAGAATTCGATCCCTCGATCCGCGTGCGCGCCTCGGTCAATATGCGGATCACAACCGTCAAGGGCATTCGCTATGTCGAGGAGTTCTTCGATTCCTTCTGTATCGGCCGGGATATCAACCGCGATCTGCCGGCCCTTCGCGAGGTTTCGGATTATCTCCACGCAAAAAACAAGGAGGTTATCCTTCTTGCCAACAGCGGCTGTCTGCGAAACTGCTCCATGCAGAGCTTCCATGATAATGCCGTCGCCCATGAGGCCGGAATCCGAACAAAAGCCAACCTTCCCGGCATCTCGGCGGCAGGCTGTCATGAATTTCTGCGAAAACCGGAGAATCATGCGGCCTTCCTGCAGAACACCTGGGTCCGACCGGAGGATATCCGGCATTATGCCGGCATCGCCGACGGCATCAAGCTGGCCACGCGGATGCACGCCCTGCCGGCGATGGTCATCGATGCCTATGCAAGGGAGAATTATTCGGGCAATCTGGCGGATCTGTTCGAGCCGGGCCACGGCCCGACCTTCGCGCCCTGGGTGATCGACAATGACCGCTTCCCCGCCGATTGGTTTGAAAAGACCACCGCCTGCGATAAGCAGTGCCATAAGTGCTCCTACTGCGAATCGGTCCGATCCCGTGTCTTTATCAAGGATGAATAAAATAAAACGCTTCCCCAGGGGGAAGCGTTTTTGCGTGGATGGGTACGAGTGCGCAAAACCGTCCGCAGGCCGTCAAGGGCGCCGGCACACCAACGAATCCCGCGGGATTCTTCGCGCGAAGCCGATTCTGCCGGCTGTTTTCTCCAGAATC
>JAZNKS010000025.1:0-13138 GCA_045578725.1 Candidatus Flemingiibacterium sp. | reverse complement strand
GCCTCAGATGAAATTAAATCCACCCATCCGCCGTCGAGGCGGATTTCACCCAACGAAGTTGGATTTCATCGTCGAAGACGATTTCACCCACCCGCAAGGGTGGATTTAGTTGAAAAACCGACTTGTCGAAACAAGTCGGTTTTTCTGGAGCTGGTAGAGGGATTTGAACCCTCGGCCTATTGATTACGAATCAATTGCGCTACCACTGCGCCATACCAGCATCCGAAAATTGCTCTTGCATTTTACCGTAAACTGTGGTATAATGTTTGCAACAAATATATTATACACGAATGGAATTGATTTGTCAAGGGGTTTCGTGAAGATTTTTCCCGACAAGGAATTGGAGCTGTTATGAAACTTACCGATTTATCGGTTGTGCGGGAGGTTATGGCCCGGCACGGTGTTACCTTCCAGAAGAAATTCGGACAGAATTTCCTCATCAATCCCGAGATCCCGCGCCGGATTGCCGAAGCGGCCTGCCCGGCGGGAGAGGGCGGACTCGGCATCCTCGAAATCGGTCCCGGCATCGGAACGCTCACCTGCGAGCTGGCCGAGCGGGCCGATGCCGTCACGGCACTGGAGATCGATACCTCGCTGATCCCCGTGCTGGCTGAAACGCTGGCCGCTTATCCCAATGTCACCGTCCGCAACGAGGACTGCATGAAGACGGATCTCGACGCGCTTTGCCGGGAGGCCTTCACCGGGCGCGGTCTGCGAATGGCGGTTGCCGCCAATCTGCCGTATTACATCACCACGCCGGTCATCATGAAGCTGGTGGAATCGCGGATTCCCTTTGAATCCATCACGGTTATGATTCAGAAGGAGGTGGCTGTCCGGCTCACGGCCCCGCCCGGCGACAGCGAATACGGTGCCATTACCGCTGCGCTGGCCTATTACGGGAAGGTAGAGCGGCTGTTCAACGTGGCAGCCGGCAATTTCCTGCCCGCGCCGAAGGTGGATTCCGCCGTCACCCGGATTACGCTGTACAAGGAGCCGCCCGTTTCGGTAAGAGACGAGGCGATGCTGTTCCGGACGATCCGCGGTGCCTTTGCCCAGCGGCGGAAGACGCTCTCCAATTCGCTGGCATCGGAATTCGGCGATCTGACAAAAAGCGAGCTTGCAGAGATCATTGTATCCTGCGGCTTCGATGCCTCGATCCGCGGTGAGCGCCTCGGCCTTGGCGAGCTGGCCCGTCTGGCGGATGCGATTTTGGAGCGCCGCGGCGGCTGATACGTCCGCAGAAATGCTTTTGCAAGCTGCCTTGGGTTAACTTGCAGACAATCCGGGCGGAGAATGTTAATAAAGTGTAAAAGTCGCAGAAGAGGAAGAAAAAGTCTTGCCAAAATTCAGATTATGCGGTATAATATATGATGGAGAAGAAAGTGGTCAGAACTTTCGCTTTTCCACCCGAATCATGTCAAAATAATAATCACATAGAGGAGATTTAACATGGCAGAAACACTCACCAAGAACAAGTTCGTCAACGATTGGATTGCCGAAATGGCCGCTATGACCAAGCCGGACAGCATTGTCTGGATTGACGGAAGCGAAGAGCAGCTCAACGCTCTGCGCGACCAGGCTTGCTCCACCGGCGAGATCATCAAGCTGAACCAGGAGCTGCTTCCCAACTGCTACCTGCACAGAACCGCTGTCAACGACGTTGCGCGCGTCGAGGGCCGCACCTTCATCTGCACCTCCAAGAAGGAGGATGCGGGCAACATCAACAACTGGATGGATCCCAAGGAATGCTACGCAAAGCTTGGCAAGCTGTTCACCGGCTCCATGACCGGCCGCACCATGTACGTTATTCCGTACTCCATGTCCGTTGTCGGCTCTCCCTTTGCCAAGTATGGCATTGAGCTGACCGACTCCATCTACGTCGTTCTGAACATGGCCATCATGACCCGTGTCGGCACCGATGTACTCGAAGCACTGGGCGACGATGCCGGCTTCATCAAGGGCCTGCACTCCAAGGCACAGCTCGACGAAGAGAACCGCTATATCGTTCACTTCCCCGAGGACAACACCATCTGGTCGGTCAACTCCGGCTACGGCGGAAACGTTCTGCTGGGCAAGAAGTGCTTCGCGCTCCGCATCGCATCCTACCTCGGCAAGAAGGAAGGCTGGATGGCTGAGCATATGCTGATCCTCGGCATCGAGAATCCGCAGGGCGAAGTCAAGTATGTCACCGCTGCATTCCCCTCTGCCTGCGGCAAGACCAACCTCGCAATGCTCATCCCGCCGGAAGTTTACAAGAAGCAGGGCTACAAGGCATGGTGTGTCGGCGACGATATCGCATGGCTCCGTGTCGGCGAAGACGGCGGCCTGTGGGCTGTCAACCCCGAGAACGGCTTCTTCGGCGTTGCTCCGGGTACCAATGACAAGTCCAACCCCAACGCTCTGGCAACCTGCATGAAGGATACCATCTTCACCAACGTTGTTCACAAACTGGAGAACAACACCATCTGGTGGGAAGGCCTCGACAACGATCCGCCCGCAAAGGCTATTGACTGGAAGGGCAATCCCTGGGACTACAGAAAGTACGACAAGAAGGATAAGTCCACCTGCGGCGCGCATCCGAACTCCCGCTTCACCGCATCGGCTGCCAACTGCCCCTGCCTGTCCTCCGAGTTCAACAATCCGAAGGGCGTACCGGTAACCGCCATCATCTTCGGCGGCCGCCGCGCCAAGACCGCTCCGCTGGTATATGAAGCAAGAAGCTGGCAGCACGGCGTATTCGTCGGTTCCATCATGGCTTCCGAGACCACCGCTGCCGCTACCGGTGCCGTTGGCGTTGTCCGCCGCGACCCGATGGCTATGCGTCCCTTCGCCGGCTACGATATGGGCGACTACTTCGCACACTGGCTGGCTATGGGCAAGAAGATCACCAAGCAGCCTAAGATCTTTAACGTCAACTGGTTCCGTACCGATGACGAAGGTCACTTCATCTGGCCCGGCTTCGGCGACAATATGCGTGTTGTTATGTGGATCCTGGCCCGCTGCGAGGGCAAGGTTGATGCTGTTGAAACGCCCATCGGCTTTGTTCCGAAGGCCGAGGACATCAACATCGAAGGCCTCGACATCACCGTTGACACCATCAAGGAGCTTCTGAAGGTTGACGTGGATCTCTGGAAGGAAGAAGCAGCCGGCATCGACAGCTTCTACGGCGAGATCGGCGCCCGCGTTCCGAAGGAACTCTACGATGAGCTGGCAGTTCTCAAGGCAAACCTTGGCTGATTGCTGACTGAAATATCCGGCCGCTGTACCAATCGGTACAGCCCCCTTTTTTGTGCCGGCGTGCGTTTCTTTTGCAGAATCCTGCGAAAAGCTTGCATTTTTTCGCGGGAGGGTGTATAATACGGATAACATTCTTCTGAAAGGACTGCATTCATGAAAATCGGAATTGAAAGCGGGCCGTTTTCCTATATCGGAACGCCTGCCAGGCAGTATGCATACATCAGGGGACTCGGCTACGATACGGTCGATCAGGATCTGTCGGATGTCCGCCAGCCCTGCTATGGGAGCCGTGAGGCGATGGCCCGCCATTGCGAAGACTTCCGCGAGGCATCGGAGAAGACCGGGCTGAAAATACACCAGATCCACGGACCGTGGACAACCGACGATACCACCGAGGAATCCCGCGCCGTCGTGCTGGAGCAGATGAAGCTCGGTCTGTACGGAGCGAAGTGCATGGGAGCCGGCTATATGGTTATCCATCCGCAGATGCCCTATGCCTGGGGCCGGGAGGAGGATCCGGAGCTGGCTGCCGAGCTGACATTCCGCCTGCTCACGAATCTCATCCCGACCTGCGAGGAACTGGATGTCACGGTCTGCCTTGAAAATATGCCCTTCTGGTGGCTGCGGCTTGCACCAATGGAGCGGATCGTCGAGGTGGTCCGAAAAGTCAATTCCCCCTATGTGCAGATCTGTCTGGATACCGGCCATGTGAATGTACTGAAGGGCGATCTGATTGCGGATACCCGATTGTGCGCACCGTGGCTGAAGACCGTTCATGTCCACGATAATTCCTCCCGGGTACAGGAGGATTTTCATCTGATGCCGTATCTGGGATCGCTGGACTGGGATGCCTTTGCCCGTGCGCTGGCCCAAACGGAATACAGCGGCCCGCTGTCGCTGGAAACCGGAGGCCCGTCCCAAAATTTCCCGCTCCCGCTCCGGCGCAAGGTGGAGGAGCTGAATGCGCTGACCGCGCGGTATCTGGCCGATCTGATAGAAAGCTATCGCAAATAAAAGAATCATCCGTGACGGGTTTTGCATCACGGATGATTTTTTCGCTTATCGGCGGATGGAATTGTACAGCCAGAGCACGGTGTAACGATCCTTGAGATCCTTTGCGTACTTCACGGCATCGGCCAGCTTCCCCTCGGAATACATGGCGCGGAATTCCGCTTCGTCGAGGCCGACATCGCACAGCATAGCGGAGATTTCCTCCTCGGAGGGGGAATCGGCCAGTACCGCGCGGATTTCGTCCCATTTTTCGCGGATGACGGCGGATTTGTCCTCATAGATCCAGCCAAGCTTTTCCTGCAGGGCAATGATGCCGTCAGCGGCCGAGGTGTAGACCCGGCGGATGGCATCGGCCCAGGCCTCGTGATCGAAGGGAAGAACTTCGGGGGATCCGACGGCCAGCAGCTCGCGGCGAAGACCGGCGGTAATTTTGGTGGAATAGGCTACATCCACACCGTGGCAGAAATAGGGCTCGCCGCGAAGGAGGCCGACCACTTCAAAAAAGTGGGAGAGATGGTGCTCGCTTCCCGATGCCGGGCGGGAATTCTTCATATAGGACATACAGATTCCGACCATAATCAGCGCGCGCATCAAAGCGCCGATACTTTCCTCATCGCGGGAAGCAATGGCGCGGCCCATGCCGGCAACCGACTTCACGGTGTTCATGGTGAGATCGTAGACAAAAGTGCAGAGCGGCTCACCGTTGATGACATGGCTCAGCCGCCAGTCATTCAGACAGCTGAATTTGCCGATGATATCACCGTAGCCGGCGCGGAGCATTTCGATCGGTGCCTCGCGCAGAATCTCCGTGTCGCCGATGATGGCCGCAGGAACGTGCGCACGGGTGGTGATCTTCATGCGGCCAAGGATCATCGCGGCGCCGTCGGAGGCATAGCCGTCCATGGAAGGTGCGGTGGCGACGATGAAATAGGGGAGCTTATGGTCATAGCTGACATATTTGCAGAGATCGTTGATGACACCGCTTCCGACACCGACGATCAGATCGGTTTCGGGGGAGAGGCAGGCGTCCAGCTTTTCGATGCCGTCCTCGTTTGGGACGAGGAAGCCCTCCGATTCATAGATCAGCGTCCGCTCGACGGCGGAGCCAAGGAGCTTGGCGGCCCGCTCACCGCCGACACGCCAGGTGTTGGTATCGCAGACCAGAACGATGTGCCTGTAATCGCGGGCCAGCGCCGGAAGCTCGTTGATCGCGCCGCGCCGGATGACAACCTGACCGATGGTGCAGGCGTGGGTCATGCCGCAGGGGCAATTCTCCTTTGTGCCGAGCAGGCCGGCGATATCCGGAACCGATTCATCCAGCCAGGGGGCCAGAACCTCGCCGAGGCGGGTGTAATCGTCGGTGGTCAGAAAGCGGAAATCCGAGCGGTAGACGGATTCATCGTTGCCGCCGAGGCCGTAATCGTCGCCGACATAGATCACATCCTCGTGGGACAGGCCGTTTTCGCGGCAGTATCGGTCGAGCGCATAGTATTTATCGTAGGGCTTCGGTGCCATATCGAAGGAGGACGAGCCGCCGACGAAAACATTGTAATCGGCGAAGGTTTCGCAGACCTCCTCATAGAAGGCACGGCGCTTTTTGCGGTCGGGATCGAAGGCCAGCTTGTCAGCCTGTACGGCTTTTGTGCCGAGAATCGGGAAGGTCAGACAGCCGGAGGCGTGGTATTCCACATTGTCGCCGGCAAATTCGGTGAAGCCGTGGGATTGGCGGATGGCGGTCACCTTATCTTCGATCGCCTGCCGGTCGGTACAGGGAAGAACATCGTCCCGCACCAGCGTGAAGCGGCCGTCGATAATCTTCGCATACTGCATTCCGTAGTTGCCGATGATGTCCATATCCATGCCGAGCTGCTTATAAATCCGCTCGCAGCTGCCGGCACCGACCATCAGAAGGGTGTAAGATTCGGCCAGCTTTTCGAGGATGGCCCGGTTGGTTGGATCCAGCGGCGTTTTGTGCTGGGTCAGCGTACCGTCAAGATCAAAGGCGAATACTTTTGGCATAGCTTAACGACCCTCCCGATAACCGGCGTTTTTCAGCGCCTCCAGGACGAAGGCCGGCTCATTGGTAGTAATCAGCTCCGCACCGAGATCCGCCGCGCGGATGATATCCTCCGGCTTGCGGACCCCAGCACCGATCCACGGACGGATGCCGGCGGCCTTCACCGCCTCAAAATCCTCTTTCGGACTGGTGGGATCCTTTTCCCAGATCAGCTTGCCGTTTACCCGATGGGCGTTGAAAAGGCAGGCGCAGTAGAGCTTTTCCGGGCAGGAGCTGCCGAGAATATCAAAGGGATAGAAGCCGTGGAGGCGGAAGCGGTGATTGTATTTTTTCTCAATGTAGCAGAGAAGCTCGCCGTCGAAGCTGTTGACAAAGGAGCGATCCCACAGACCGTAGGAATCCACCATTTCGATGATCCGATCGGCGCATTCCTTAGCGAAATCCTCGCCGTCCCGGATATAGTCCTTGAATTCAAAGTTGAATTCCATTTTGTCATCGGCCTTTGATACGAAATCGAGGAATTCCCGCAGGGTGGGAATCGGCGTGCCCCTGAAGCGGTCACCGGTCTTGATGCCGGCATCTGCCTGCCGGACTTCCTTTAACGTGAGGTCGCGGATCCGGCCTTCCATATTGGTGGTGCGCTGAAGAAGGCCGTCGTGAATGAGCACGATCTCGCCGTCCTTTGTCATATGAAGATCCAGCTCGATCATATCCGCGCCGATCTCATAGGCGGATTCATAGGCGGGCATCGTATTTTCGGGGAAGCCCGCGACATTACCGCGATGAGCGGCAACCTGCATAAACATAATTGTTCCTCCTTGAAGGGGTTATTTTTCTTTCATTATACACTATGCGCGCGGATTTGTCAATCAGCGGCGAAAAAATTGAAAAATGCGCAGGATATCGCTCAAATAGTGAGCATATCCTGCGCATTTGCGCAAATCAGCCGATCATGTTATAGAAGCGGCCGATTACGGTGGCGATAGCGGCGCGGGAGGTATCGCCCTTCGGATCGAAGGTGCCGTCGGGATTGCCGACCATCAGACCGCTGGCGATCATGTAGCTGACCGCCTCGCGGGCCCAATCGGATACCTGATCGGCATCGGAGCGGTCGATTTTGCCGTCGGCGATGGAGGTGTCAAGGCCCAGATAGTTTGCCATACGGTACATATAGACCGCCAGCTCCTCGCGCGAGGCCGGCCGGTCGCCGTCCAGACATTCTTTTTCATAGAATACATCGTACGGTGATGCGATATGGGAGGTGGATACTGCCCACTTTGCGGCCTGGGAATACCAATGCGCGACAGATACATCCGCAAAAGCAGAAGAGCCGTTGATCTGCCTTGCCATGGGATCGATGCGCATGAGAACGGTCAGAATCATCGCACGGCTCATGGGATCGTCCGGCGCGAATTCGGTGGCCGAAACGCCGCGGAACAGACCCTTGCGCACAACGCCCTGTACGGCATCGAAGAACCAGTCACCGGCACGGACATCGGTGAATGCAGGGACTGCATCGCCGACGGCGACAGTGACGGAGGCTGATCGGGAGAAGCCGCGGTAGCTGGCCGTCACGGTGATCGTGTGCATTCCCTCATCAAGCTGGATTTTGGTGAAGCTGGTGCCGGTGCTGATGGTGTAGGTGATATCGGCACCTGCCGGCATTCCATAGCGTACAAGGCCGGGGACGATCTGGATCAGCTGTCCTTTTGCGGCCACATTGTTGCGGAGCTTGACCAGCTTATCGCCGACCTTCCAGTTCGGATCGTCTTCGTAGGCATCAATATAGAAGGTGGTGAAGGGAGCCTTGACGAGCCGGACATTGGAAAGGGAGCGGACATTTCCCATGCTGTTTTTGTACCAGCCGTCCTCATCCCCCGGGAAAGCGGCTGTGTCATGGAGCAGATCGTCCACGCTCGCGCCCGAATCCTCGATATAGGCATACCAGCCCGGGCCGAGCTTCAGCGAGCCGCCCCGCTCGATTACACGGCCATTGACATTGGCAGCATTGATAACGGTCAGCTGGCCGCCATAAACGGTGATATCGCCGCTTACGTCCTTGTTTTCCAGATCAAGCGTGAAATTCCGGCCGCTGCAGTAGACGGGAGCCACATCGCGCAGGATGGTGACGGTGACATCGGAGGGATAATCGAAGGCCTCCAGCGCTTTGAAGGAGGTGAAATAATAAGCATTATTGAGGTGACGGTACATCAGGCGGGCGGTGGTGGGATCCGAAAGATGAAAATAGCCGTCCTCGTGGACAATCGGAATCAGCCCGTCATGGGCATACTGCGAGATATGAAGCAGACTGCCGAATCCGCCGCCGGTGACCGTCAGCGTGGCGGAAGTGCGCTGGGTGGATACCGTATCGGCTGTGCCGCCGCTGAAAACGGAATCGCCGCGGACGAAATGCAGCGCGGCGAAATGGCCGCCGACAACATGGGTATTGGCGTTGACATAGACCGGATAGGGAAATTCCAGCTCGCCGAAATCCAGCGTGGTATCACCGGCGGCAGGCAGGATAAGCAGGGCGGCGGTATCGCCTTCCCCGATTTTTGAAGCGGCGTATTCCTCGCTCCAGACGGCCAGAAAGTCATCGATTCCGGCAAAATCCTCGGATGTTTCCTTGCCGCTTTCATCGATTACGGCGAATCGGATGGGCTTGTTTTCCTTGGCGGCGCTTGTCGGCAGAATAAACAGAACGGCCGCGAGCATGATGAAGAGAAAGAGAAGCAAGTTCTTTTTCACGGCAAATTCCTCCAAAGTCATTTTTTTCATTATAGCACAGATGACTTCCGAAGATGTTAATGAAGTGTGAATTTCAAGCCCGTATTGGCATCTGTGCTTGCGGCAGACGGCGATCTGTGCTATAATAAAAGAAAAAAAGCAGGAGGCAAATGCCGATGAAACCGTATATTCTTGCTCTGGATGAGGGCACAACCAGCGCCCGCGCCATTCTTTTTGATAAAGCCGGTGCCGTGGTATCCATGGGCCAGCACGAAATCACGCAGATTTATCCCCAGCCCGGATGGGTCGAGCAGGATCCGATGGAGATCTATGCCAATCAGGTCGCGGCCATGAGCGAATGCGTGGCCAAAAGCGGCATTGATCCGTGTCAGATCGCCGGAATCGGCATCACCAATCAGCGGGAAACAACCGTGATCTGGGAAAAGGCGACCGGCCGCCCGATTGCCAACGCGATCGTCTGGCAATGCCGCCGCACCGCACAACTCTGCGAAAAGCTGATCGCAGACGGGCATTCCGATGAAATCGCCGCGATCACCGGTCTGCGGCCGGATGCCTATTTCAGCGGCACGAAGATTGCCTGGCTGTTGGATCACACCGCGGGCGCCAGAGAGCGGGCCGAGCGGGGCGAGTTGTTATTCGGCACCGTGGATTGCTGGCTGGTCTGGAAGCTGACCGGCGGCGCGGTTCATGTCACCGATCGCACCAATGCTTCCCGCACGATGCTGTACAATCTGAAAACGGGCGATTGGGATGACACCATGCTCCGGCTGCTCCGGGTCCCGCGTGCTATGCTGCCCGAGATCCGCTCCTCCGGCGAGGTTTTCGGATATGCCGATGTGATGGGGGCGAGGGTCCCGATTGCCGGCATTGCGGGCGATCAGCAGGCGGCGCTGTTCGGCCAGAAATGCTTTGAGGCCGGACAGATGAAGAATACCTACGGCACCGGATGCTTCCTGCTGGCCCATACGGGAAATACGCCCCTCCTCAGCCGGCATGGGCTCCTGACAACAGCGGCAGCCTCTCTGAAGGGGGAAGCGCTTGCCTATGCGCTGGAGGGAAGCGTCTTCACCGGCGGCGCGGTGATTCAGTGGCTGCGGGATGAGCTTCGGCTGATTTCGGATTCCAAGGACAGCGAATATTTTGCCGGAAAGGTGAAGGATACCGGCGGCGTCTATGTGATCCCTGCCTTCACCGGAATGGGCGCGCCGCATTGGGATATGCAGGCGCGGGGCATGATCTGCGGCATCACGCGGGGCACCAACCGGAGCCATATCATCCGCGCCGCGCTGGAATCGATCGCCTATCAGACCGAGGATGTCATCGCGGCCATGGAGGCGGATCTTGGGTGCAAGGTGAAGGAGCTCCGGGTGGACGGCGGTGCATCGGCCAACAATCTGCTGATGCAGTTCCAGGCGGATATCTCCGATCTGACCGTTTTCCGCCCGAAGACCATGGAGGCAACGGCACTTGGTGCGGCCTATCTGGCAGGCCTTGCGGTGGGCTTCTATGAAAGCCGGGAGGTGCTGGCCGGGACCGAAGAGGAAGGCACGTCCTTCCCGCCGCTGATGGATGAGGAAGAACGTGCCCTGCGCTTGAATGGCTGGCAGAAGGCCGTGTCGGCCTGCCGTCAGGCGTGAGTCAATCGGGGAGAACGATCGGCACCAGCGCTTCAAAGCCGTAGCTTGCCGCATGGATGCCGAGCACCCAATCCTCCTCCGCATTCCCGTCGATGAAATAGCCGAGCCGCACGGTCTGGACCTCGCCCGGCTTCATCGGCTGAATGTACGGCGAGCCGGAGCGGGATCCGGAGCCTTCAACAAAGGAGGCCTCGGCGGATCTTTCCATATCGGGCGTGACAATCGGAAAATCGGGAAAATAGGCATCCTGCGCCTCGCCGGTACGGTTTTTGACCCGCAGGGTCACAACCAGCATCCGGGGATTGTCCGCTTTCGGCTCGCGGAAGATATCGCGCGCATCAAGGACTGACCAGTCATCGAGAATTTCAGCCCCGAGAAGGGTGAATTCGTATTCCCCGTTCTTCGATGAATAGGTATCCCCCATAGGAACCGTGACGGCATCCTTGTCCGGCGGATCCAGATGGATGACCTTGCCGGGGCCGTGATCGAGAAGGATCGGGAGTGCGCCTTCCACCGAGGCGGTCGGCTCGATAGTCAGCCCCTCGCACATGGAAATCAGCTCATCGCGGCGGATTCCGCGGCCGACATACATCTGGACGGCGAGATCGGCCTCCTCAAAGAGGATCCAGACGGTCTTGTCAATCACTCCCTCGCCGGTAATAAGAATCGCGCGGCGGCCGCCGAGCAGAAGTTCCTCGCCGTCGCCGCGGATCACGCTTTCAAAGGAATCGCGGCGAAGATCGATGCCCAGCACCGTGAGCGTGCGCTCATCGGCATTCCCTTGGTATTTGGACGGCGTGGTGGGATTTTCCACCAGATCGGCGGGGAAGAAGTCCCAGATCAGGCGGATGCCTTCCTCGCCCTCGCCGGGATTCCATTGGCGGAGCGGCTTTTCGGGATCGGGAGCTTGTTCACTCCCGGAATCGACCGGCTTTGACGGTGCCTCGGTATCCAGCGCAATGTGGATGACGGAATGATCGCCCTCCTTGTCCAGGGTGAAGGTAATCGCCCGGTAAGCGGCAAAGGTGGAGATGCCGAGCAGCGAAATCAGCGCGGCGGCGATCAGGATGGGGCGAAGCTTATGCGGCGCGGCAGCCGGGGCGGCTTCGGTATCCCGAACGGCGGCGATCAGCGCCGCCTTTTTTTCTTCGTATTTACGGGAAAAGGTATGCATTTCTTTCATAATAATTCCTCCGTTAATCTTCCTGTCCGGCAAGGCTGTGGAGCAGGGCTTTTGCGCGCTCGAAGCGCTTGCGTACGGCCGGCTCGCGGATGTTGAGCACGGCGGCGGTTTCGCGGGATGTCAGGCCGCGGATACACCGGCAGAGAATGACCTGCCGGTATTTTTCGGGCAGGCGGTCGGTCAGCCTCACAAGCTCGCGCGGGGTGATGAGCGGATCCTCGCAGGCCGGTTCATCGGCCGGATCCTCCGACGGTGTGATGGCCGCCGCCTCCCGCTTTCGCCTGCGGTAGAGATCAATGGCACAGCTTTTGAGCACCGTCATCGCATAGGCATGGGTTTGGGGCGATTCGGGTACATCCAGCTTCCTCCTGCAGGCGATCAGCTTGATGAAAGCCTCCTGGACGGCATCCTCGGCGGCGTATTCATCGTGCAGAATGCAAAAGGCCAGACGGTACATCTCCTGCTCATAGAGCCGATAAAGCGATTCGATGATTTCGTGATCCTTCAAGAAATCCCTCCTTGTCTTTGATTGAAGATCTTCACCCGATATAACGAAGGAAATGCGAAAATGTGACAAAAAAACCGGCGGAAATCTTTCCGCCGGTTTTTTTTATAGTGAGCTTACTTCTGCAGACCGATCTTGTCAAAGGGAATGTTTTCGAATTCGGGGATGGTCTTGCGGATTTCGGCCAGAGCCGCATCGGTAAGGGTGAAGTCTTCGCCGTATTTCTTGAAGATGCCCGTGTCCTTGGTGATGTAGTTGTCCTCGCAGACACAGGTGCCGCCCTTGTAGGGGTTGACGGTGCCGGTGGTGATGTTCACCATGACGTTGCCGGAGAGGATGTTGGAGTTGAGCGGAGCCTTTTCGGGAGCAAGCGCCTTGAATTCCGCATCGCTCAGCTTCTCATATGCGGCGATCTTTTCGGTGTCGATATAATCATATACCTGTGCCCAGATTGTGCCGTCATAATGCTTGCGCCAGAGCTCGCTGTCAAACTTCGGCTGGGTGATCTTTGCAATGATGGCATGTTCGCCGCCGTCATAGCGGTCGTAGACCCAGAGCCACCAGCGCTCCTGATGACCGTCCTTCAGACTGCCGGCCCAGTCTTGGTTCTGGTAAGCGGAGGGCATATCAATAAAGATATTATTTGTCATGTTGGAGAACTGTGCACCGTGGGTCTTGATGGCGGCGGAGTCATAGGTGCCTTCCCAGAAGACGTTGCCGTAGATCTCGGCGCCGTTGTTGCCGTCGTCGATAAAGATCGACTGCTGGCCGATACCGCCGTGCTTGTTGCCGATGTTGCC
>JAZNKS010000024.1:0-8786 GCA_045578725.1 Candidatus Flemingiibacterium sp. | reverse complement strand
GGCAGATAGCCGATCTTCTCCCGCATCAGGCTTGCCCGACGGCGGCGATTGAGGCCCTTCACATCCGTCCCGTCAATGAAGACAGCGCCTGAATCCGGCTCGGATACCAGCGAAAGGATAGCAAGCAGCGTGGATTTGCCCGAGCCGGACACGCCGACAATCGCCGTGAGGGTACCCGCTTCAAAGACCGCCGAGCAGCCCCGCAGAACCGGTACCGGTTCTTCCTTTCCGATGCGGTAGCTTTTGATGATTTTATCGCAGACAAGCTTCATGTCCGTTCCTCCTTTGCGGAATCGTTCCGGGTATAAATAACACAGAGCCACGCGGACAGGATAATTGCCAGCAGAGCGCCGATCATCAGCCCTACCAGCGCCGGGCCGAGCTTTTCGCCCCCGATCGCCGAGGGCAGGAAAATCGCCGCGCCGATCATCAGCCCCGCAAGGATTCCGCCGAGCAGAAATCGCATTCCCGCAAGCATCCGCATCCGGCGGATTGTCCCATCCTCCAGACCGAGGCCCGCAAGATGGCGCACCTCCGCGCCCCGGAATCGATAATAATCTCCCGTCACAGCCGCCGCCGTCAAGAGGGCGCAGGCAAGACAGCAGATAGCCAGAAGCGCATAATATTCCTTCATCAGCGTGTATTTGACACCGGTGATGGCAAGGCTCAGCGCAGGGGAATGGAAGATAAGACCTGTTCCCTCCAGCCATTCTCCGATGATCGACAGCACGCTCCGGGGATGCTCACCGGGAACGCTGAAATGGATATACGAATATTTTTTCTCATCCGCCGTTTCACCGGTCAGCCTTTCCCAGACATCGGTGCCATCGCCGCGCGCGGTGATGACAACGCCGTCCAGCTCCTCCAGCCGGTCGGCCAGACTCTGTGTGACGGGATTTCGCATATTTTCGGTGCGGATCACATAATCCATCGAGGATTCCCGCAGGGTGAAGGATGCGCTCAGGATCACAAGCAGAAACGGGAGCACAAAGCAGAGGCAGACAACCGCCCGTGAACCGGCCATCATCCGCTTCAGCCGCCGCGACGTGACAACGTCATACAGCCGGAAATTCTCCCGGCGAAAGAGCACGCCATCGGAAGGAATCCGCCCCGAACGCTTCCGGAGCCTGCGCAGAACGCCATCGGACCTGCCCCGCAGAAAGCGGAGTCCGGCAAGCATCGCGGGGATCAGCAAGACGGTCCCGATCAGCGGCAGATTCCCGATCATCGCAGGAAGCGGCGGGGCGGATTTGACTACGGGAAGGGGCAGATTCTCCGACAGCACGGGGATGCTTTCAATCCAGCCGAGAGCCGTGATTCCCGCCTCATAGCGCGCACCGATGAGATGCACCGCCGCAAAAGCGCTTGGAACGGCGATCAGCGCGCTGATGATCAGCAGAATCAGCGACTGAAGCAGAATCAGCAGCAGAAATCCGCCGTCCGACAGCCCGAGCCTTTGCAGAGCGCGGTATTCGCGCCCGTAGCGGCCGAACCGGTCGCGCATCACCGTAAAAATTCCAAGGGAGAGCAGAAACAGAAGCACCGTCAGCGAAAGGGTCATAACCTTCGCCAGCTCATCGCCCGGCGCCCGCGACCAGATTGCCATGACAGCATCAAAGCTGAGCCAGGTGAACATCGCGGTCCAGAGCATAATGCTCTGCGCGGCGAAGGCCTGCGGTCTTCGCCAAAGCTCCATCAGCGCATAGAACAGAATTCCCTTCATACCGGCCTCCCGGATGGCACTTTATTCCGCCGTTTTCGTTTTTGTGTTTTTTTGCGGAAGCTGGGACAGCACAACGCCGCCGAAGATCAGCACACAGCCGATCGCACCGCCGACGGTCATCGCCTCCCCCAGAATCAGCATTCCGCCAATGGCCGAGAACATACTCTCGGTTGACAGAATGACGGAGGCGGCCGTCGGATCGGCCCTCTTCTGGCCAAGAATCTGGAGCGTGTAGGCAACGCCCACGCTCATCAGACCGCCGTACAGAATCGGCACGCCCGCCGCCGTAATGCCGGAAAGCGTGATCTCCTCAAACAGCGCCGCACCGACCAGATTGCAGACAGCGCAGACGGCGAACTGTCCCGCCGCAAAGCCGAGGGTGTGGATCTTCTGCTTGCCGAAATAATCGACGATCAGAATGTGAAGCGCCCAGATCACGGCACCGACGAGCAGCACCAGATCGCCGATACCGGCCTTTTCGGCGCCGGTCATCGAGAGAAGATAGAGGCCGCCCACCGCCAAAATCGCTCCGATCCATGTAAAAAGCCCCGTCCGGCGGCGCAGAAACAGGAAGCCGATGATCGGCACCAGAACGGTATAGAGGCTGGTGATGAAGCCGGCCTTGCCCGCGCTCTGGGTCAGCTCAACGCCCCATTGCTGAAGGAGGGAAGCCGTAAAGAGCGCCGCTCCGCCGGCCAGCGAGGCAATCACCGTCCGCTTCAGGGCTTCGCGGTCCGGCTTCTCGCGGGCAAAAATCAGGATTACCGGAATCAGCGAGAGCGAGCCAAGCGTAAAGCGGATGCCGTTGAAAGTCATGGCACCCAGATGCTCAGCACCGACCCGCTGGGCCACAAAGGCAAAGCCCCAGATCATCGCCGTCATCAGAAGCATAAAATTGGAAAGCATTTTGGTCTTGTTCATGGTTACCTCAAAAAAGAAGGCCGGACGCGCACTTGGCAGGTCCGGCCGATCATCAATAGTAGAAATTGGGCGTGCAGTAGACCAGCGGATAATCGTCGATAACCGTCTGATCGGTGATAACCTGATCGGCAAAGGGCGCGATCAGCTCCTGCATCTTGACCGACTGGAGCGTGGTCTTCAGATCCGAGAACATCGCGGTGGCGTACGGCTCGGTCTTGTAGGCATCGGTCTTCAGATCGTACCGGCGGATGATGTGATAGCCGATATCCGATTCGATCATCCTGAACTCGCCGACCTTCATCTCCGGCACAGCGGTAATGATGTCCTGGGGAAGGAAGGTGCTGCCCGAATGGATATAATAACCGTCCTCGTAGGCGATCATGTTGGTATCCTCGGTGTACTCCTTCAGCAGAGTGTCGAATTCCTCACCGGAGGCAAGCCGGGCCTGCAGATCCTTGGCCAGCGCGATCTTGGCTTCCTTCTCGGCATCGGTCAGCTCGACAGTCTTGACGGTTCCGGTTGATTCGTCGGCCACATACTCGCCGTTTTCGTCCTTGACGTAATTGACATCGGTACGGACCAGCAGATGCTTCACACGGTAGTAATTCTCCTCATAATACGCCTTCATCTCCGCATCGGTGATGGCCTTGGGGCCGTTGTCGCCGAAGAGATAAGCATTGAGCATATTGATCTTCATCTCGGCGATGTAGATTTCCTTCAGGATGGTGGTGTTGACACCGAAGGCCGAGAGAGCGGAATTGAGGGAGGCCTTGCTTCCGGCGGACTGGATCATCGTATCGATCGTCTGATCCACCGAATTGAGCATATCGTTGGTCAGCTGCAGGCCGTAGTCATCGAAGAGCTTTAAGCAGACCGCATTGGTCATGATATTGCTCAGCGCGATGTTTTCAAGCAGGCTGCCGACGGTCACGCCCTCGGCAATCTCGCCGGTCCAGAAGGCCTGATTGTCGGTCGTCTGGCCGGTGTAGGAATAGAGGAACATCGCCTTGTAGCGGCTCATCCAGTAGCAGTACATATTGGAAGTGATCTTCACGTCGCCGATGGAAACGGCCACGGGCGAGGACTGTCCGCATCCGGCAAAGCTGATGCACAGCAGAATCGCGGCCAGCGCAAGGGACAGCGCTTTGATGAGAGTTCGTTTTTTCACGGTACTTCTCCTTTGAACTTATAATATCCGTACTATTATACACCATATTTCCCTGTTTGTCCATAGAAAACGAAGAAAATTTACACTTCGGTGATGTTTTTATGCTGCTTCTCAGCCAAGAAGCCTTACAGCTCATAGCCGAGCGAGGCCATGTAGGTCGAAACCCGCCGGCCGTCCACATCCCCGGGACGGCCGCCCCCGGATGCACAGAGAGAGGCCGCATAGCCGGCCGCCTCGCCCATCGGCGTGACACATCCGGCCACCCGGTAGCTGGAATGAGCCCAGAAATCGCCGGAGATGCACCGCCCGGCCAGCAGAAGATTCTCACATCCCAGCGGCAGAAGCGCCCGGTAGGGGATGTGATAGGGAATGACCCGCTTTCCCTTATTATGGACAAAGTGATCGTCGGGGCTGATCCGGTGGACATCGATCGCAAAACGGACCAGACAGATGCCGTCCTCAAAGCGCCGCCCTTCGGTGATATCCTCGAAGGTGAGCCGGTATGCGCCGCGGATCCTGCGTCCCTCCCGCACACCGATGTGGGAGGAGGAGGCCAGCATCGTCATGCCCGCATAGCGATCCAGCCGCTTCAGCTTTTCAAAGACCTCCACGCATTCGGCCCGCGCCTCGCAGGATGCCCTTGAAAAGGCGGCGGGATCGTCCGTTTTCACATCAAACTGGCTGTTGAAGGTCAGAAGCCAGACTCCGTCCTGGGCGCAGGGGATGACAGCGATTCCCTCCGAGGAAACCTCGATCCCGGCTTCCTTCAACTCCGCCTTCAGAAGCTCCTTGTCCTCGTTGGTTTCACAGCGGGGCGGATTGGTAAAGCCGGTTACCAGAAGCGCGCTTCCCGCCGGTTGGGGCTGACCGGTTTCGGGATGGCCGATCTCATATTCACAGCCGGCCATATAGGCAAGCAGACCGTTTCCCGTGGCATCGATGAACACAGGGGCCTCGATTCTCACCGCACCGCATTCGGTGGCCGCGGCGACGGAAACAATTCTTCCCTCCCGGCACTCGCATCCGGCCAGCATCGTATACAGAAGAAGATCCGCGCCGGCCTCCCGACAGGCCTTTTCCAGATAATATTTCGTATATTCCAGATCGATCACCGTGCCGGGGATTTTCTGCCCGTCCTCGGTATAGCGGGGACCGCGCCGGGCCGAGGTATGCCCGCCTTCGTTGAGATACGCATACAGATCGCGTACCAGCCCGCCCTTGCCGGCCGGATCCAGAATCTGCGGAACGATGGCCTTGGTGATGTCGCCGCCGAGCTCGCCGGAGCATTCGATCAGCAGAGTCCGCGCGCCGTTTTTGGCGGATGATACGGCGGCACCGACACCGGCAAAGCCGCCGCCGACGATAACGGTATCGTAAATGAGTGTCCGCTCAACGGACAGGGGAAAGGTTGACATGGCCGATTCTCCTTTCGTTTATAAAAAGCAAAAGGAATCCGGGCGCAGAGCGCACGGATTCCCTGTGAAGGACTCAATAGTTGTCGGCCTTGATTTCAAAATAAGCCTGCGGATGAGCGCAGACAGGGCATCCCTTCGGGGCTTCCTTGCCGATGTGAATGTGACCGCAGTTGCGGCAGGTCCAGATCTTGTCGCCGTCACGGCTGAAGACCAGATCGCCCTTGATATTATCGAGCAGCTTGCGGTAACGCTCCTCGTGATGCTTTTCGATGGCGCCGACCTTTTCAAAAAGCGCGGCAATGGCATCAAAGCCCTCGGCGCGGGCATCCTCGGCCATCTTTGCATACATATCGGTCCACTCGTAATTCTCGCCCTCGGCGGCAGCTAAAAGATTCTCCTCGGTGGTGCCGATGCCGCCGTTCAAGAGCTTGAACCAGATTTTGGCATGCTCCTTCTCATTTTCGGCAGTTTCAAGGAACAGAGCGGCAATCTGCTCATAGCCGTCCTTCTTGGCCTTGGAGGCAAAATAGGTGTACTTGTTGCGGGCCTGCGATTCGCCTGCAAAGGCGGCGGCCAGATTGGCTTCGGTTTTGGTACCCTTCAGATTCATATTGTTTCTCCTTTTTCGATAAAAGTCGGATTCACATCCGCTGACAATACTATTATACCGCATTTACGGAAAATTTCAATACTTTTTCAAAAAATCCCGTCACAAATTTGCGGGATGGGGCGTTGTTACAGATGAAAGGACACGGGGGCGCGCACCGTGTCCCCGAAAAAGACAGGAGGTACTCCGATGCAGGAGAGCGAAAAGCGACAGATACAGACTTATTCGGACATGGTTATGCGCATCTGCCTGCAGAGGCTCGGCCGCTTTGGCCGCGAGGAAGCGGAG
Organism: Candidatus Flemingiibacterium sp.; assembly: GCA_045578725.1. Classification (GTDB taxonomy): domain Bacteria; phylum Bacillota; class Clostridia; order Oscillospirales; family CAG-272; genus Flemingiibacterium. The sequence goes on along the minus strand of JAZNKS010000024.1, from coordinate 2,664 downwards.
GATGCTTACCAGAATGTCTTTTTAACCTACATCCGCACGAAACCCTGTTTTCGGGACAGCGAGCACGAACGGCACTGGTTTGCCCGGTGTGCGCTGGATCGGTGCCGGGATGCGGCCCGCCGTCTGGCGCGGGAGAGAAGCCGCCTGACGGGGATGCCCGACGAAGAGCCGTCCGCCGAAACCCTTCCCGATGCCGGGCATCTGGATGTCATCATGGCCGTCAGCCGCCTCGATCCCCGCTATGCAGAGCCGGTCATGCTCTGCTGGGGTGAGGGAATGAGCGGCGAAGAGGCGGCAAAAGTCCTTGGAATCACACACGCAGCGCTTCGCAAGCGCCTCTCAAGGGCAGGCGCGATGCTGCGGGATATGCTTGGAGGAGAATAAAAATGGATAAAATTCGAAACGAATACCAAAAGCAGCTGAAAACAATCAAAGCCGGCACACAGCTGGAAGCGGACACGCTGGAAGCCATGCAAACCGCCGGATGCACGGTTGCACCCCGCCGGATCGGTCCCCGGCTGATCGCCGCCGTCGCGGCCTGCGCGATGATCTGCACCGGTATTCTGTGCGCCCTGCGCATGAATCCGCTGGGAATCGTGGAGCCGGCTGCCGATGAAACGGAGGGGATTGAATCCCTGCCGTCCGATACGCGCTGGGAAAAGCCGGATGTACAGATTGCCGGCGGAAAGCTTATTGCCCGTTTCAGCCAAAACTGCCGGACTGCGCCGGAAACGGCGGAGGACTCCGTCTATTATACCCGTGTCCCCTATCATGGCAAAAACAGTCTCCGCTACAACTTCTTCACCTTGTACGAATGGCAGAGCTTCTATGATATTCCTCTGGCGATCTGCTCCCAGCTGACTTCAGACGGCCTGATTCACTTCCTGGGTCCGGATGCCTATGTCGGGTTTGCTAACAATTACTCTGACAGCGCACGGCCCGACCTGATGGTTTCTGTCATTGCAAAGATGCATAACAGCAAAAATCTGACCAATGTAATGCGGCTGGAGCAGCCCGGACTGGAAACCTTGTATGCTCCCATACGCCTTCACAGTGCCGGCTTGTGGGGCCATCTGACCGTTCGTGTTCCGTTCAGCACCAATGCGGCAGAATCCTTCGAACTGTACCGTGCACCCGTGGAAGCGGACAGCTGTGTCATCGAGGAGCTTACCTCTTCAGCCGGCATTCCCTACACCGTTGCCTACAGCAAGTATGTCAAAAACGATACGCCGCATTGGTTTCTATGCCTTGTTTACCAGTATGACTCTGCAGCCTATATCTATGATTTCAATGTGTCCGGGGATCAGCTTGACACCGTCCTTGATGCTGTGAAGCAGATAGCCGAGACGCTGATTATCATCGAACCGGAAAAGTAATTCGCCATTCACACAAAAGCACAGGAACCCGATTTCTTCATCCCTCCCGCATACAGGTGCCACGGTTTTTCTCCTCCCCCCTCTTCCCCGAAAATGTTTTATACCTAAATTCCGACCGCAAATCGGTTGATTTTCACTTGCAATCGGACGGTTTTGGTGGTATAATATAAGCGGAGAAAATTTTGCATGGGCGGATGTGCTCCGCCTTTGCGCGATATAAGGAGAATTACCATGAGCAAGAAATTCGTTTCTTTCGGCGAAATTATGCTTCGCCTCAAATCCCCCGGCTATGACCGCCTCTTCCAGCAGCCCTCCCTTGAGGCTACCTTCGGCGGCGGTGAAGCCAATGTCGCCGTATCGCTGGCCAACTACGGCCTCGATGCCAAGTTCGTCACCGCTCTTCCGGACAACGATGTCGGAAAGGCCTGCGAGCGCGAGCTGAAGAAGTACGGCGTTGATACCTCCGACATTCAGAAGACCAAGGGCCGCATGGGCATCTACTTCCTTGAAACCGGTGCCTGCCAGCGCCCCTCCAAGGTCATCTATGACCGCGAATTCTCGTCCTTCTGCAACATCAAGGAAGGCGACTTCGACTGGAAGACCATCCTTGCCGATGCCGAATGGTTCCATGTAACCGGCATCACCCCCGCCGTCACCGCCGATGTTGCCGCAGAAGCCATCCGTGCTCTGAAGATCGCCAAGGAGCTGGGCGTCACCACCTCCATTGACCTCAACTACCGCGCAAAGCTCTGGAAGTACGGCAAGCGCGCCGACGAGGTTATGCCCGAGCTGACCAAATATATTGATGTTGTCATCGCAAACGAGGAGGACTGCCAGAAGGCTCTGGGCATCACCTCCACCAACAAGCCCGAGCTCGGCGAGATCGATCTCGAGTGCTACAAGGACATCACCAACCAGGTCATGACCCAGTATCCCAACGTCAAGACCGTTGCCATCACCCTGCGCGAATCCAAGTCCGCCAACCGCAATGTCTGGTCGGCCTGCATCAACGACGGCAAGGAATTCTACCGCAGCCGCATCTATGACATCACCGATATCGTTGACCGCGTCGGCGGCGGCGACTCCTTCGCAGGCGGCCTGATCTACGGTCTGGCCACCAAGGGCGATGCCAAGGCGGCTCTGGAATTTGCTGTCGGTGCATCCTGCCTGAAGCACACCATCAACGGCGATTTGAATCTTGTCACGGTCGATGAAGTCGAAAAGCTCATCGGCGGCGACGGCACCGGCCGTATCGCAAGATAAAAGTTTTTCTGCGAAAAACTTTTAT
>JAZNKS010000023.1:0-31320 GCA_045578725.1 Candidatus Flemingiibacterium sp. | reverse complement strand
ACTGGCGGACAACCATCAGGGTTGCGGCCGGAGCGGTCGCGGTTGCGATGGCACCGAGCACGATGACAGCGGTCAGCGGGAGCTTTTCCGGGATGGCCAGATGGAGAAGGAACAGCAGGACATCCACGACGAGAGCCGCGGCCAGCGCCTGCATAATACCGATGAACAGAGCCGCCTTTCCCGTACTGCGCAGCTGCGAGAGCCGGAATTCGTTTCCGATGGAAAAGGCGATGAAGCCTAAAGCGCTGTCCGAAATCACCTTCAGGCCTTCGATCTGCTCCAGCGAATTGAAGCCGAGGCCGGGGATTCCGAGCATTCCGAGGCAGAAGGGACCGACCAGAATTCCGGCCACCAGATAGGCTGTAACCGCCGGCAGAGATACGACCTTTGCCAGCCGTGACAGCATCAAACCGGCAAGCATACCGATTGAAATGGATAATAAAAGGGTCATGGTTTGAAGACTTCCCATACATAATAGTACCGCCCGAAGGCGGCCTATAATATCTTATCGCTTCCGTGCCGTTTTGTCAATAGGTAAATCTCACAAATTCCGGCTCGGCAAACGCCAATTATTCGCGCTTCTCTATTCCTCCGCCGGGCCGCGCAAAGCCTGAAGAAAGCTGTCCGATGCGCACCGGGGATCGGTGGAGCGGCGGCGGATCAGCGTCAGCGGCAGGGAAATATCCTCCACCGCCCCGTTTTCCATGGCCCGCAGAACCGCATAGCCGGCTTCCTTTCCGAGCTGTCCCTTGGGAACATCCACACTCGTGATCGGAACCGCCGTCAGCGCCGACAGATCAATATTGTCAAAGCCGATCAGGCGGATATCCTCCGGCACGCGGATTCCGCGCTCCAGAAGCGCCTGCAGGCATCCCGCCGCCGACAAATCGTTCGCGGCAAAAATACCGTCATACTGCCGATCGGATCGGATCAGCTGTCCGGCCGCCCGATAACCGCCCTCCAGCGTGAAACCGCCGGCCCGGACCGACTCCGCAGATAAATCGATCCCCGCCTCGGCAAAGGCTTCGCGGAAGCCCTCCCACCGCTCCGCCGACCAGGGGGCGTCCTCAAGGCCGAGGATATGCGCAGGGCGGCGAACGCCCATTTCAAGCAGATGCTCCGCCGCCATCCGGCCGCCGGCCCGGTTGTCGATGTAAACGCTGGACAGAGAGCATCCGGTCAGATTCTGCTCCAGCGCCACAACGGGAATGGGCTTGCCGCCGGCCTCCAGCGAGGCCAGCGAGCGCAGATACTCCCTATCGCGGCTGACCGAGCCGAGGATGATCGCATCGGCGCGCGCGGCCATAAGCATCCGGACATACTGCTTCTCGGCCGCCTCATGAAAGCCTGTCGCATAGAAATTGATCACATAGCCGCGCTCCTCGAGCACGGCCTGCATTCCGCGGATAACCGCCGGAAAAAAGGCGCTGTCGATGGAGGGCACAATAAAGCCGATCATATGGGAGCTGCGGGATTTCAGACTGCTGGCGGCCGGATCGGCCCGGTATCCCAGCTTCTTCACCGCCCCGTCGATCCGCAGGCGGAGATCCTCCGAAACGTTTTTCCGACCGGTCAGCGCGTTGGACACCGTTGAGATGGATACCCCGGCTTCCTTTGCCACATCCCAGATCGTTGGATTGTTGAATTTCATGATGATTCACCTGTACGGGTATAGTTCATACCGATATTATACCATATCCGGCCGTCCGGGCGCAAGGCACAGCGGCAGAAATTCCCGTCCGCGCCCGAATTTCGCCATTCTGTACAAAAATCCGCCGCCGTTTTTGCCGCCGTTTTGGGATCCCACAAAACATTCGTTTCCCTCTTGACAAGGCCGCTCCGATTCGCTATAATGAAAGCAAGCAGAAAGAAAAACGTTTTTCTCCCGATTTTTTGAAAGGATCCCCGTCATGAATCTCACACGAAACGAACTGCTTGCCAATCTGAAGGCATCCGGCGGCATCTTCCGCCTCACGCCGACCTGGGTCCCCCGCGCATTCTGCCGCCCCGGCCGCCGCATCAAGCTCCATCCCGACGATTATTATGCCCTCGGTGCCGCCCGCGGCGGTATCGACGAGCGCTGGTTCGCCTCCACCACCCATGCCGAAAACGGCCCGCTCACGCCCGACGATGAGGGCCTGTCCTACATCGCGCTGAACGAGGATGCATCCGAGAAGATCCTGCTCCGGGATGCGGTCGCCATGCTCGGCGCCGATCTGATCGGCGAGGCGCTCTGGAACAAATATCACGGCTGGGCGATGTTCTCCAAATATTTCGACAATCTCGGCCCGCTTCCCCATCACATCCACCACCGCGACGAGCACGCCGCCCGTGTCGGCTGCAAGGGCAAGCCGGAGATGTATTTCTTCCCCTCGCAGGTCAACAACCATCCCGGCGAATTCGGCTATACCTTCCTCGGCCTCACGCCCGACACCACGAAGGAGCAGGTGAAAAAAGCTCTTGAAAGCTTCACGAAGGGCGACAATCACCTGCTGGATCTCTCGCAGGCCTATACCCTTCCGTTGGACTGCGGCTGGGATGTCCCGCCCGGATTGCTTCATGCCCCCGGAAGCCTCTGCACCTACGAGCCGCAGTTTGCCTCGGATGTCTATGCGATGTATCAGTCGGTGCTTTACGGCGGGCACACCGTCGACGAGGAGCTTCTCTGGAAAAACTGTCCCGATGAGGAGCGCGGCAATATCGATTATCTGCTGGATGTCATCGACTGGGAGCTGAACACCGATCCCGATCTGCACAAAAACCGTTTCATGAAGCCGATCCCCGCCGGCGATGTCAACGCCATGGAGGCGGCCGGCTATCTTGATGAATGGATCTGCTATAAGTGCCCCTCGGTATCGGCCAAGCGCCTGACGGTCATGCCGGGAAAGAAGGTCACCGTCCGCGACGGCGCCGCCTACGGCTTCATCGCCGTGCAGGGCAGCGGCACAATCAACGGCTGCCGGATCGAAACGCCCTCGCTCATCCGGTATGGGGAATGCACCCGCGATGAATTCTTTGTCAGCCATGACGCCGCCGTATCGGGCGCGGTGATCGAAAACACCTCGTCCTGCGAACCGCTGGTTCTGCTTAAGCATTTCTCGGACAATCCCGACCATCCCATGTGACAGTAAACAAAGGAGGACTTCATTATGACTTCTGCCGGCAAATGGTACGCCGACTGCTACCGGCGCAATCTTGTGGATATGCATATCGAGGATTGGAACGAAGAATTCCTGTCCGAATTCTCGCCGGAGGAATATGTCGCCAATCTGAAGCGTGCGCACATCGAAGCTCCGATGATCTATCTGCAGTCCCATGTCGGTCATTGCTACTGGCCGACCGAAACCGGCCATATGCACGCCGCCTTAAAGGGCCGCGAAAATCTCATGCGCGAGCTTATCCGCCTCTGCCGCGAGGCCGGAATGCATCCGGTCGGCTATTACAGCCTGATCTATAATACCTATGAGGAGGACCGGCATCCCGAATGGCGGATTATCACCGGCGAGGACGGCTCCTCGGCCCGCTCCCGCGGCGGCCGCTACGGCCATTGCTGTCCGAACAATCCCGGATACCGGGCATTCCTGAAGGCGCAGATTCACGAGATGGCCGAGCTGTTCCATAAGGAGGAAGCCTTCCGTGTGGACGGAATGTTCTATGATATGACCTTCTGGCCGGGCGAATGCCGCTGTGAGCACTGTCAGGACCGCTATCGGCGTGAGAGCGGCAAGGAGGAAAGCTTCCTCTCCCTGCCCTGGGAGGAGCAGTACCGTTACCGGGTGGAATGGATGGGCGAATTCGCGCATTTTGTGACCGATTATACCCGTGCGGTCATGCCCGGCATCACGGTAGAGCACAACTGTGCGGGCGCGATTGCCAGCGGCGGCCTCAACAGCAACACCGAGCTTGTCATCGATGCCTGCGATTATGCGGCCGGCGACCTTTACGGCGATCTCTACAACCATTCCTTTGCGGCCAAGTATTACTACGGCGCGACAAAAAATCAGCCCTTTGAATACATGACCTGCCGCGCCGTCCCAAATCTTGGCTCGCACACCATCACCAAGGATGAGGATGCGCTTGCCACCGAGGTCATGCTGACCGCCGCCCATCACGGCGCTTCCTTCATCATCGATGCCATCGATCCCGTTGGTACGCTGGATTCCCGTGTCTATGACCGGATCGGGCGTGTCTTCGAGCGGCAGATGCCGTACGAGGAATATTTCCGCGGTGAAATGGTACAGGATGTCGGCGTATACTACTCCACCACCGGCAACTTCAACCGGCACGGGCTGAAATATACCAACAAGCCCTGCGCCGTCAATGCCGTGCGCGCGATGATCGAAGCGCACATTCCCGTCGGTGTCATCAACAATTTTTCAACTGACCGGCTGTCCGGATACAAAGCTGTAATCGCTCCCGCGATCAACGGCATTTCCGATCCGAACCGGGCCGATCTTGCCGCCTACGTTGAAAACGGCGGTCTGCTCTATATTTCCGGCGCAGAGGATGAGGAGCTGCTGAAGCGGTTCTTCGGCGTGTCCGTGACCGGCTGGACGGAGGAAAGTGCCGTCTACATGGCCCCCACAGAGGCCGGTCAGCCCTATTTTGGCGAATTCAATCCGAAGTATCCGCTTCCCACCGAATTGCCGATGCCGATTCTCACTCCCGGCGATTATGAGGTGCTGGCGACCATGAAGCTGCCCTACACAAAGCCGGGTGAACAGCGCTTTGCCTCGATTCACTCCAACCCGCCCGGCATCGCAACCGACAAGCCCGCGCTGATTACCAAAGCCATCGGCAGAGGGCGCGTGATCTGGTCGGCCGTTCCGATTGAAAACGATACCCGCCGCGCCCATCGCCGCCTCCTGCTCGCCCTGCTGAATGCGTATATGGATAAGCCCACCCTCTCGTCCACCGCGCCCCGGCAGGTGGAGCTGGTCACCTTCCGCGATGGCAGAGAATGTCTTGTGAGCGCAGTCGATCTTCTCTGCTCCGATGAGCTGCTCCCGGTTCGCCGTTTCACAGTGACAATCGAATGTGACAAACCCACCCATGTCCTCCGGTTGGGCGGACGGGATCATGAGGCTATGGAGCTCCCCTTCCAATGGCACGACGGTCAGGTAAGCTTTGCTGTTGACAGTCTTGTCATGTTTGATATGATCCGCATATATTAAGTCCACAGAGATGATGCGTGAAAACGCATCATCTCTGCTTTTTTTCCCATTGACCGCATCACACATTTCATGCTATAATTAATAGATAATACTGCATGAAGGAGAACAATCTGTATGTCCGCTGCCGTACTTCGTCTGCTCACCCCCGCCAAAGGGGAAACCGTATACCCCTACTGCGATTCGGCGAGAGCGTATCTTCAGTATTCCGATTATTGGGAAGAAGGGCTGGTCGGCCGCTTCCGCACCTCCTCTATGAGCGATTCCGTCAGAGATATTGTGCTGTCATGGGATTGTCCGGGAGCTACATCCTTTCGTGTATCCTGGCGGCGTATGACCGATGGGGAAGCTGCTTCTCCCGTCGTGATCCAAACAGCAGAATCCTCCCTGCCGCTTCGCAACCTCTATAAAGGCTGCACCTATCGCTGGAATGTTGAGGCATTTTTCCCCGATCAAAGCACGCTCACCGCTGAAAGCCTGTTTTTTACCACCGACCTCGGGCCGCGCGTTCTGCACGTTGACGGCATCGCCAACATCCGTGATCTCGGCGGCTATACCACAGCCGATGGCCGCCGCACACGGCAGGGTCAAATTTACCGTTCGGCCGGATTTGAGAAAAATCAAACCGATACAGCGCTCCTGCAGCTGACCGAAGCGGGCATTCGCACCCTTACGGAAGATCTGGGCATCCGAACCGAAATGGATCTGCGCAACTGGGCAACGTCAATACCGGAATGGGCCTCAGTTCTTTCCTATGTCCGCTATCCGCTGAAGCCGTACAGTGGGCTTCTCACCGAGCCGGAAACCTATCTGGCGGCAATCCGTTTCTTTACCGCCCCCAAGCATTATCCCATCGTTTATCACTGTGTCGGCGGCGCCGACCGCACCGGAACGCTTTCCTTCTGTCTTGGTGCCATCCTCGGATACGATGATAAAACGCTCATCAATGACTACGAATACACCAGTTTTTCCCCGATCGGCCCGCGTGACAAATCCGCGCCGATCGCTGCTGACGGCTCCAATCTGAAAACGCTGTTGGATATCACCGCCGGCTTTCCTGGTCAAACAATCGCCGAGCGCACATCGGCCTATCTTGCCCATCTCGGGCTGACGGAAGAGGAAGCCGCTGCTATTCGCGCCAATATGATGGAATAACACAAATACACCCCGGAGCCCGTCGAGGATTCCGAGGTGTACTTATTTTTATCGGATGCGGTCAGTCAACGAAACCGGATTCGATGATTTTCTTGTAATAATACCAGCTCTTTTTCCGCTCCCGCTTTCCGCTTTCGAAATCAACATAGGTCAATCCAAAGCGCCACTGATAGCCGGCCAGCGATTCCAGACTGTCGAAATGCGACCAGTAGTAGTAGCCCTTTACATTCGCGCCCGCTTTGATTGCGCGCGAAAGCATACGAAGATGATCGCGAAGATACTCCACACGATTGTCATCGTTGATATTTTCCTCATAATCGCCGTGATCCAGCACGCCGAGTCCGTTTTCCGCGATGATGATCTCGGGCCGGTTATACCGCTCGGTCAGGAACATCAGCACGTCGTAAAGTCCTGCCGGATACTGCACAAAGCGTTCATCCGTCTGGGCAACAAAGGTATTTACACGGGTAGATTTTTCCGGTGCATCCTCCCGGTATTCCACAGTTCCCGGGAAATAGTAGTTGATGCCGATAAAGTCCGAGGGGACAAATTCCCGTGCGAGCTCCTCGGCATAGCCTTCGGGCATTGCTTCCCGGATATGCGGACAATCCTCTAAAAGCCGCTCCGGATACTTTCCCCAGAAGATCGGATCCAGCCACCAGCCGGCACCGCGCTCATATTGATACTGTGCTCCGAGAACATCAAGCCCGGACGGATCCTTCGGGTAAATCGCGGAAATATCGGTAACCAAGCCGATCTTTCCCTTGAGTCCCATTTCGCGGTAGAGCTTTACGGTACGGAAATGCGCGATAAGCACATAATGGGTGGCTTTCATATTGTTGGAAAAATCCCGTTCAAAGGGATACCACTTACCACCGGAATAAGGACGGTAGCAGAACACGCTCGGCTCGTTGAAGGTACTCCAGTATTTGACACGGTCACCGAAATTCTCAAAGCAGACCCGGGCATACGTGAGGAAGTAGTCAATGAACTTCGGAGTCTTCATACCGCCGTTTTCCTCAAGCGCCATCGGCGTATCCCAATGATAGAGATCAACAAAGGGTTCGATTCCGTTTTCAAGCAAAAGGTCAATTACGCGATTATAGAAAGCAATTCCTTTCGGATTGGGGGCGCCGTTCAGATCGGGAAGAATACGCGCCCAGGAAATCGAAAACCGGAAGGATTTGAGTCCCTGCTCCTTCATATCGGCGATATCTTTTTCGTAATTCCTATAAAAGGAAGACGCCGGCTCAGTTTTGGCATTGTTGTGCAGCTTTTCCGGATAAACACGGCACATATAGTCCCAGATGGTTTCCGCTTTTCCGTCAGCATACGGGGAGCCTTCAATCTGGAAGGCAGAAGAACCGGTTCCGAAAAGAAATTCTTTGGGGAATGAGAATGTAATCATATGATATACTCCTTGCTGAATGATTTGCTGTATACGGTTATATTTACCGGAGACCGTTATGCATCGGTTTCCTCTTCCACACGCTTCAGGTTCTCCAAAGCGGCAGAGATAACAAGCCAGTCGGCATGATCGGGAAATATCTGCAGATGTCCGGACCGGAACATATTCACCTCATATCCGCCAAAGCAGATCTGATCCTGCGTCGGCAGATAGGACTCCGAGCCGTTTGTCTGGCTGAAGCACAGCACATTCGGAATCGGAGAATATCCGTTGATCCTGAGCCCGATTCCCGAGAAGACCTCAAATGGCAGGCTGTAGATCGCCGTATCGCCGATCCGCACGACCGTCTGCGGCACCGTATAGGAATCCGCCGGCGCGGTTCCATTTTCATATGCTTCAATCACGCGCTGATAATGCTTTTTTTCAGTGCGCTGGGCAACCGTTTTCGCTTCTCCGATCGCCTCACAGCGTGTCCTTGCTTCTTCCAGCGATTCCATCGGGAGCAGCGGCAACGTCACCGTACAATCTTCGGCCTGAAGCTTCACGTTTTTATAGAAAGGAATGGATTTGAAAATACGGATAGCATCCTGGGCGGCAGTATATCCGATTTCGTAAACAAAGCGATAATCGCCCTTTCCCGTAGTCATGCCATTGGACAGGCGAGGGCCGGTATCACCTGCTGTACCGTTGAAGAAGGCCGTAATGCCGCCTGTGCGCTGTTCCATCCGATCCACCATGATACCGGACCAGTCACGCGAGATGGAGCGATGATGCCCGGCGCAGGTACCGTGGCATCCATAATGCACGATATTCGCGTAAGTTTTCCCGTTCTCGTCGCGGAAAGAGAGAACCGTCATTTTTGTATCCACGCTGCCCCACGGATTCTGTCCAAGGGTTACGGAATTGTCCGGATTGAGCTGCCGCCGGTTGATACCGATGCAGCTTTCGCCGTAGGATGACCCCATGGTAACCGGGCGAATAGCTTCGCGAGCAGCGGCAATCGCCTCCAGAACACGGGGAATCAGCACGTTGTCTTTATACGCGTAGTCGGACTCAGACTGAATATTCAATGCATTCGGTCCCGAATGGGTATGCGTGCAGGAAAGCATACACAATCCGCGTGGGATTCCGAATCGCTCCTCAATCTGCGTCTGTATTTCATCCCTCACCGCGTTGCCAAGATTGCAGAGGGTGAGGCTGACCATCAGTGTCTGCACCTCGCTCTGCCGGAACCAGAATACAGTCGCCGTCAGATCATCGGCAATCGAATCGGAATAGATTCCCGGGCCGTAGCCGGCAAGGGCACAACCGATTTCGGGGGTGATGACGGCACGTCCGACGCCAAGATATAATTGCTCCATAAAAATATCCTTTCTTTCCGTTTTGTTATTTTCCGGAACGTTTCTCCTTATCATACTGGAGCTTGTAGAGGCTATAGTAGCGCCCCTTCTGCTCCAACAGTTCAGCATGATTGCCCTCTTCGACAATCTCGCCCTTGGACAGCACGAAAATCCGATCCGCGTGCTGGATGGTGGACAGCCGGTGGGCGACCATCAGCATTGTGCCGATGTTCATCATCTTTTCCAGCGAATCCTGAATCAGCAGCTCGGTTTCGGTATCGATATTGGCCGTGGCCTCGTCGAGAATCATGATCTCCGGCTTGTGGATGATCGTCCGGGCGAAGGAGAGCAGCTGGCGCTGACCGGCCGAGAAGTTGTTGCCGCGCTCGCGGACCTCCTCATCCAGCCCCTTTTCCAGCCGGCTGATAAACCGGTCGGCATTGACATACCGGCAGGCTTCCATGACCGCCTCATCGGATACCCCCTCCTTGCGCAGGAGGATATTGCTCCGCACGGTTCCGGAGAACAGGAAGACATCCTGCAGCATCTGACCGAAGTGCCTGCGCAGGGAGGAAATCGTATAGCGGCGGATGTTTACGCCGTCGATCCGGATTTCGCCCTTCTGCACATCCCAGTTCCGGCAGATCAGCGAAAGGATCGTGGTCTTTCCGGATCCGGTCGCGCCGACGAAGGCGGCCGTCGATCCCGGCTCCACCTTGAAGGACACATCCTTCAGCACCCATTCGCCCGGCTTGTAGGCAAACCAGACATGATCGAATTCAATGCCGCCCTCTACCTCCTCCAGCTCGATTGCGCCCTCATCGTCCACCACATCCGGCGTGATGTCGAAGATCGTGAAGATCTTCTCTGCCGAGGCGAAGGCCGACTGGAGCCAGTTGAACTGCTCGGCAAGGCTCTGGATCGGGTTGAAAAACTTGGAGATATACATATAGAAGGTGACAACCGTACCGCTTGTGATGGTCTGGCCGAGAAATTCCACATTCCGGATATAGCCCCGCCCGCCAAGATACAGCAGGCAGAGCACGGAGGAAATATACAGCATATAAACCACCGGGCGGAAGATGCCGAAGACAAAGATCTGCTGGCGCTTGGCCCGGCCGAGCTTGCTGTTCTTTGCATCGAATTCGGCCTTTTTATGCGCCTCGCGGTTGAAAACCTGGATAATCTTCATGCCGGACAGATTCTCCGACAGGAAGGTGTTGATGTCGGTGGTTCCGTCCTTGACCTGCCGATACGCACGGCGGGAGAATTTGCGGAAGATCACCGTGAAAAGCACGATGAACGGCACGAAGCAGAGCACCATCAGCGTGAGCTGATAGTTCAGCAAAAGCATCGCCGCCAGCACACCCAGGATGACAAAGCAGTTCTTGACCAGATTCACCAGCAGATGAGTGAACATCATCGAGATCGCATTGGTATCGTTGGTCACACGTGTTACCAGCTTGCCAACGGGAATGCTGTTCAGCTGGGCATGGGACAGGCTCTCGATGTGCGAGAAGAGATCCTCGCGGATCTTCGACAGAATCTTCTGACCGGTCTTCTGGAGCACGATCGCCTGAATGTAGGAGCAGATCAGCGACACCAGCAGGATTCCTGCATAGACAGCCACCAGCGAAAGCAGGGGCGCCATCTCAAAATCGTCCTTGATCATCTCCTCAATCCGGCCGACAATCAGCGGCGAGAGAATGTCATAGGCGATGGAAAAGAGCATGACAAACAGCACCAGCGCAAAGCTGCCGATGTGCGGTCTGGCATAAGCCAGCAGACGCTTGGCGATCTCGCCGTCCTTCATATTGCGGTCGAAGCCGATCGCTTCTTTTTTATCCTTGATCGAAAGATAGGCGATGATGAAAATCAGCGCAAAGGCACCGACAACGCCGCCGACCAGCATCAGAGGGAAGAATTCGTTCATGCCTCTGCCTCCTTTTCATCATCCAGCTTCTGCAGCTCGACCATCTCGCGGTAAGCCGCGCAGCTCTCCATCAGCCCGGCATGGCTTCCGACCGCGGCAATCTGCCCGTCGTCAATGAAGATGATCTTGTCCATGCCCTCAATGGTCGAAATCCGGTGCGCGATCAGAATCGTGGTCTTGCCGCTCCGGACCGTCCGCAGAGCCTCGAGAATCTTCTTCTCGGTATCCACGTCAACCGCCGAAACCGAATCGTCGAGAATCAGGATGTTCGCATCCTTCATCAGCGCACGGGCAATCGAAATCCGCTGCTTCTGGCCGCCGGAAACGGTCACGCCGCGCTCGCCGAGCACGGTCTGATAGCCCTCGGCAAATTCGGCGATATTATCATGAACGGCCGCCATCCGGGCTGCCGCCTCCACCGCCCCCGCCTTCGCTTCATCCGAAGCGAAGGCGATATTGTTTTCAATGGTATCGCTGAACAGGAAATTATCCTGCGGTACATAAGCGGCGAACCTGCGCACCGTGGCAATCGGCAGGGTATTGATGTCCCGGCCGTCCAGAAACAGCGTTCCGTCCGGCACATTCCAGACCCGCAGAATCAGATCGACCAGCGTGGTCTTGCCCGATCCCGTACGGCCGATAATACCGACATTCTCGCCGGCGCGGATGGAAAAGGAGATATCCTTCAGCGCATCGACGGCGCTTGCGGGATAGCGAAAGGTGAGATTCCGGAATTCGATGTCGCCGCGGAGCCAATCGGTGTCCTCGGTATTCGGGCCATCGGCCACATCGGGAACGGCATCCAGCAGCTCGCCGATCCGGTTGAGCGAGGCCTTTCCGCGGGAGCGCATCTCAATCAGCTGGGAGATCGCCATAACCGGCCAGACAATCGCCGTGAAATAGCCGATGAATTCCACCAGCTGACCGGCATTGAAGATTCCCTCATGCACCAGATAGCCGCCGTATCCGAGAATCACGCAGATGACCGATTCCACGAAGAGGGTCACCGAGATATTCAGAAGCGTGGAGGCCTTGGTGTATTCCACATTGGCGTTTTCGTTCTTTTTATTCAGATGGCAGAAGGCCATCAGCTCCAGCCCTTCCTTGACAAAGGCCTTGATGACCGCGATACCGGAAAAGCTCTCCTGCGAGAAATCGGACAGCTCCGAGAAGGCTGCCTGCCGCGTTTCCCACTTCTTCATCATGTATTTGCCGACCACCGTGCCCACAAGCAGCAGCAGAGCCATCGGAATCAGCGACAGAAGGGTCAGCAGAAGATTCATGTTCATCATCTTGGCAATCGCCAGCACGCCGAGAAAGAGAGCATCACAGAACATCAGCACACCCGAGCCGAAGCAATCCTGCACGGTTTCCAGATCATTGGTAAAAAGGGACATCAGATTGCCGACCTTGTTCACCTGATAGTAGTGATTGGAAAGATCCTTGCAGTGATCGAACATCCGGCCGCGCAGATCGGTTTCCACCTTGATGCCGGCACCAAAGAAGCAGATCCGCCACAGAAAGCGGCCGATCACCATGAACAGAATGATAAAGATCATCGGCAGGCAGACATGATCCAGCAAATAGTCCATGTCAAAGGGGAGTAGTTCCCCGTCCAGCAGAACCTGTCCGTCATTGATGCCGTTGACCACCTGCTTGTAAAGCTCCGGCACCAGCAGCTGAAAATAGTCCACGACGATCAGCGCCGCAATGCCGAGCAGTAAGATTCCCGCATACCGGAAATAGTAGCGGTTGATATGTTTTCCGAAAAGCAATCCTTGGGCCTCCTTTGATTCCGAATAGCAAACGATAACAGTATATCACAGTTCCCCGAAAAAATCAAGGGCAATCGCCGAACATATGCAAAATGGCTTCAGCCGCCCATCCGGGCCAGCAGAAATTCGAAAAAGTCCTCCGCGTATTCCGAACGAGGCAGGCGCTCATGAAGCTCTATGATCAGCTCTCTCTGACAGACCGGATACGAAATCGGAAGCAGGGTGACATTCCGGTTTTTCTGCTTTCCCCAGGAATATTCAGGCCAGAAGGCCACACCGTTTCCGGTTCCGATGATGTTCTGCACCGCGTTCGGCGAGTCCGATTCAAACAGAATCTTCGGATAAAAACCGGCCAGCGAGCAGAATTTACTGCAGATCACGCCGAACAGCCGCGAGCTTGAGAGCATGACGAAGCCCTCGTCCTTTACATCGGAGAGATCAATTGCCTCCCGCTCGGCCAAGGGCGAGTTTTTCGGAACCGCCAGGTAGATCTTCTCCTCCTTGATACAGCGCCGTGCGGCCGGGCGGCGGCTGTTCTTCTGCGATGCATGAGGCTGATTGGTTGTGATAACAAGATCGCAGTCACTCTTCTGCTCGTTCTGTTCAAAATCGAACACCGCATCGGGATGATGGCGGCGGTACTCCACAATCGCGTTGATAACAAAGGTGGAAGCCGCCAGAATGTTGAGCTTTACGGTCTTGCTGTACTGATTCTTCAATTCCTCCAGCTCCTTCGGGATCCGGTCAAATTCCGGCAGAAGGGTGTCCAGCCGTGTCTTCAGATATTCGCCGTAATCGGTGAGAACGATATTCCGCCCCTGCTTTTGAAAGAGGGGAACGCCGAGCTCCGCTTCCAGCGAACGGATCGCCTGTGTCAGCGCCGGCTGGGCAATGCAGATGGCCTCAGCCGCGCGGGTTATGTGTCCGAGCTGTGCCGCCGTGTAAAAATACCGCAGCTTGTGAATTTCCATAGCCGCCTCCTTATTCATAAGCAATTCTTATCGTTTTTATAATAATTATATATTTTACTTTCAGGTTTGTCAAGAGTATAATGGTATCAAACCCAAAGAAAAGAGGCATTATCATGCAGCAGATTTTTGAATCCGTTATGCTCCTGTGCTTTGGAATATCCTGGCCGATTTCCGTTTACAAGAGCATCACCTCCCGTTCGACCAAGGGAAAAAGCGCCGTCTTCATTCTCGCCATCATCACCGGCTACATCGCCGGCATCTGCGGGAAGCTGATCGGCGGCCAGATCAATTATGTGTTCGTTTTGTACTGCGTGAATCTGATCATCGTGTCCGCGGATCTGATTCTGTATTTCATCAACCGCTCCGGCGAACAGAAAAGGGAGAAAGTAAAATGAAAGAATCCGTTCTGAAAAAAGCCGCCGCCTTCAGGGGGATCAACGAGCTGACTCTTCGCGGCGAGATTGTCATCTTCGGCTCCACCTATATGGCCAATTTTCCCTTCTATGAGCTCATCAACAAAAGCCGTCTGGAATGCGCGGTCTACAACCGGAGCATCGCGGAGATGACGCTGAAGGAAGCGCGGGAGGTGCTGGAGGACTGTGTGCTTGCCATCAAGCCGGGCAAAATCTTTCTTTCGCTCGGCGAGGAGGATCTGCAAAGCCGGGATGCGACGGAGGACTATGCCGATATCGTCCGCACCGTCCGCAGGGAGCTTCCGGATGCCGAGCTGTTTCTGATCACCGTCCCGGCTTCGGGCGCCAAAGCCGATGCTCTCAATGCCTGCATTCTGCGGCTTTGCGACGGAAAGCATATCCGCGCGATCCGTTTCACGCCGCGCAGATGTACCGATGCTGCCCGTTACCGCTCGCAGTTTCTGGAGCTGTGCTGCTTTTTTCGGCCGCAGCCAATCGCCTTCTCCGACGTCTTTGCCGCCGCCTCGCTCTGAATCAGCCAAAACCGGTCCGTTTTGCAAAAGCTCTTGACTGCGCCCGTCTTTCATGGTACAATACTATTACCGAATACCAAAAGGAGGCACCGTCATGCCAGAACTCAATACCCGCGCTCCCGAATTTGCCCTTCCCGACAAGGACGGCAATACCGTCCGCCTGTCCGATTTTGCCGGAAAGAAGGTTGCACTCTATTTCTATCCCAAGGACAACACCTCCGGCTGTACGAAGCAGGCCTGTGCCTTTGCCGCCGCTTTTGATGAATTCAAGGCGCTGAACACCGTCATCATCGGCATCAGCCGCGACTCGGAAAGCTCGCACGCAAAATTTGCCGAGAAGTATAACCTTCCCTTCATCCTGCTCTCCGACCCCGACCGTCAGGCCATCGATGCCTATGGCGTATGGCAGGAGAAAAAACGGTGCGGAAAGGTCAGCATGGGCATCGTCCGCTCAACCTTTATCATCGACGAGGCCGGCAATCTCATAAAGGAAATGCCGAATGTCAAGCCGGATACCAATGCCGCCGAAATCCTTGCTTTTCTGAAAAGCCGATAAGAAGCTTTCGCTCTGAAAAAATACCGCCGCAGGCGGTATTTTTTTGTCCGTGCGCCATATTATCGGTATGCGGTAAAATTCTGTAAACAAATTTGAAAAACTTTCGCATATTACTTGAAAAAAGCATACCGGTTGTGTTATAATATAAATTAGTGAATTTTTTGACCATCGGAGGCATTGATGAAACTCGAACCTGCAGTCAAACGGGAAACGCTCTATATCGCAGCATGGTGTGCCGGTTTGAGCGTAATTCTCCAGCTTGTCTTTCTTCTGATCGGCAAGTGGAATTATTCGGTCCTGCTCGGCAATCTGCTCGGTATCGCGGCAGCCGTCGGCAACTTTCTGCTGATGGGCATCACGGTTCAGAAGGCCGTGGAGAAATCCAAGGAGGATGCCGCCCAGTACATCCGGTTTTCGCAGACCATGCGGCTGCTTCTTCTGCTGGGTGTCGGCGTGCTCGGCATTCTTCTGCCCTGCTTTTCGGTATGGACGGTGCTGATCCCGCTCTTTTTCCCGCGCATTGCCATCCTGTTCCGTCCAATGTTCAACCGATTCATCAAAGAAGATTAACCCTTTTCGCCTGTCAAAGGAGGTGAATGCTTTTGACAACAAACAACCGCTCCTTCAAAATCCGCGATACCCTCTATCTGGTGCTGTCCATCCTTCCCCTGATTGCCGGCATGGTGCTGAAAATCCTCACCAAACCGGCTTCCGGCGGAATCGAAATCGCCGGCGCACAGATTTACTTCACCGTACCCCTTCCCGTTCAGGATCTGCCGATCACCGAAGCGCAGGTCAACTCCTGGATCGCCGTTCTGACGGTGCTGTTCTTCTGCCTCTGGCTGACTCACGGCATCACAGCCGGTGTCGATACCAAACGGCAGCTGCTGGCCGAGTGGATTGTGGAGGTCACGGACAAGCTGGTGCATGATAACATGGGCGACTTTTTCGGAAGCTTCCCGCCCTTCATCGCCGCCATGATGGCGCTGTCGGCCGTATCCAGTCTGCTGACGCTGATCGGACTCTATCCCCCGACCTCGGATCTCAATGTCGTCGGCGGATGGGCTATCCTTGTATTTATACTCATAACCTACTATAAATTCAAGTGCGGCCCTGTCCACTATATGAAGAGCTTCGGCGATCCGGTGCCGCTGCTGGCACCGCTGAATATCATCAGCGAAATCGCAACCCCCGTATCGATGGCCTTCCGTCATTACGGAAACATCCTCTCCGGTACGGTTATCTCGGTTCTGGTCGCCTTCGGTCTGCAGGGACTTTCGTCCATGCTGCTTGGATGGCTGCCCGGATTTCTCGGTGATATTCCCTTCCTGCAGATTGGTCTTCCGGCCATTCTGTCGGTCTACTTTGACCTGTTCAGCGGATGCCTGCAGGCGTTTATCTTCGCCATGCTGACCATGCTGTACATCTCCAGCGGCTTCCCCGCGGAGGATTACGAACAAAAACTTGCGGCAAAAACTCATATTGAATCCTGAGAAAAACCGCTATAAAAAATTTTTGGAGGAAACAAAAAATGCTTGAACTCGCAATCGGATTTATTCTCGGCTGCTGCGCACTCGGCGCAGGTATGGCAATGATCGCCGGTATCGGCCCCGGTATCGGTGAAGGTAATGCAGTCGCAAAGGCCTGCGAGGCCATCGGCCGCCAGCCGGAATGCAAAGGCTCCGTTACCACCACCATGCTGATGGGCTGTGCCATCGCTGAAACCACCGGTCTGTACGCGCTGGTTATCGCCATCCTGCTGATCTTCCTTGCCCCCGGCCGTTTCGTCGATATCCTGATGAACACCCTTGGCCACTGACGGGAGGCCTGAAAGATGCAGTCTTTAGAGGTCATTTCGGTCAATCTCTGGCAAATGCTGATCTCGCTCTGCAATCTGCTGATTCTCTTTCTGATTCTGAAGAAGTTTCTTTACGCTCCGGTACGCGGCATGATCGCCAAGCGGCAGGCTGCCATTGACGAGCAGTTCGCATCCGCCAAGGCCGCCGAGGATCAGGCGCTCGCCGACAAGGCCGCCTGGGCCAAGCGCCGCGAGGATGCCGAAGCCGAGGCCGGTCAGCTGATCAAGGATGCGGCTGCTTACGCCGGACGCAACGGAGATAAGATCGTCGCCGAAGCCAGAGCCAAGGCTGACGATATCATCCGCCGCGCCGAAGATGAGGCCGCACGGGAAAAGCAGCAGGCACAAAGCGAAATCAAACGCGAAATCATCGATGTTTCCTCCAAGCTTACCGAAAAGCTGCTGGGACGCGAGATCAACGAGGACGATCACCGCGAGATGATCGACTCCTTCATCGCGGATATAGGTGAAGCCCATGATGCAGGCAAGTAAGGAATTCGCCGAGGCGCTCTTCATGTTGGCAAGAGAAGAGGGCGCAGAGGATGCCTATCGGGATGCGCTGGGTCTGATTTCCGGCCTGTTTTCCGAGAATCCCGAATATGTGGATTTTCTCGCATCGCCCGGAATCCCGGCCGCCGAGCGCACCGGTGCATTGGAAGCCGCCTTCGGGGATGCCATTCCCGGTGAGGTTCTGTCCTTTCTGCAGCTCTTCTGCGAGCGCGGCTACATGGCCGGCTTCGGGGAATGCGCAGCGGAATACGAATCGCTGTATAAGCAATGGCAGAACATTTCCACCGCCGAGGTAAAGAGCGCAGTTCCGCTTACCCAGACGCAGAAGGATGCGCTGAAGGCAAAGCTGGAAGCCATGAGCGGCCGCACGGTCATCCTTGTATGTACCGTCGATCCTGCCCTTATGGGCGGCCTGACCGTTGCCATGGACGGCAAGGTCATAGACGGCAGCCTGCGGCACCGTTTAAGCGAAGTTAAGGATGTGATGAAACAATGAGCAGACCTGAAGAAATCAGCTATATTATAAAAGAACAGATCAAGAACTACAAGTCCCGCATCGAGATGGCGGAAACCGGCACGGTTATCCTGGTCGGTGACGGCATCGCGCGGGTATACGGTCTTCGTGACTGCATGGCCAGCGAGCTGCTGGAATTCGACGGCGGAAGCTACGGTCTGGCGCAGAATCTGGAAACCGACAGCGTTTCGGTCGCCATTCTTTCGGATGCCAACAACATCCGCGAGGGCACCGTTGTCCGCCGCACCGGACGGGTTCTCTCGGTTCCGGTCGGTGAAGCCATGCTCGGCCGCGTTGTCAATGCGCTGGGCGAGCCGATCGACGGCCTCGGCCCGATCGAAACCTCCGCCACCCGCCCGATTGAATCGGAAGCTCCCGGCATCATCGAGCGCAAGAGCGTCAACCGCCCGCTCCAGACCGGCATCAAGGCCATCGACAGCATGATCCCGATCGGCCGTGGTCAGCGTGAGCTGATCATCGGTGACCGTCAGACCGGTAAGAGCGAGATCGCCATCGATACCATCATCAATCAGAAGGGCAAGGATGTTCTCTGTATCTATGTTGCCATCGGCCAGAAGAACACTTCGGTGGTTCAGATTGCCAATGAGCTTCAGAAAAACGGCGCGATGGAGTATACCACAATCGTCGCCGCCTCCGCATCGGAAAGCGCGCCCCTTCAGTATATCGCGCCCTATTCGGGCTGTGCAATGGCGGAATACTTCCGCGAGCAGGGAAAGGATGTGCTGATCGTTTACGATGATCTTTCCAAGCACGCCGTTGCGTACCGCGCCCTCTCCCTGCTGATCCGCCGTCCGCCGGGCCGTGAAGCCTATCCGGGCGACGTCTTCTACCTCCACTCCCGTCTTCTCGAGCGTGCGGCCTGTGTCGCCCCCGAGTACGGCGGAGGTTCGATCACGGCTCTGCCGCTGATCGAAACCCAGGCCGGTGACGTATCGGCCTACATTCCCACCAATGTCATCTCCATCACCGACGGCCAGATCTTCCTTGAAACCGAGCTCTTCCATTCGGGCATCATGCCGGCTATCAACCCCGGCATCTCGGTCAGCCGCGTCGGCGGCTCCGCCCAGCTCAAGGCCATGAAGAAGGTATCCGGTGAGCTGAAGCTGCTCTACTCGCAGTACCGCGAGCTCCAGGCCTTCGCCCAGTTCGGAAGCGATCTGGATGCGGATACCAAGGCACGCCTCGCGCTCGGCGAGCGTATCGTGGAGGTTCTGAAGCAGGGCCGCAATCAGCCGGTCCGTGCCGGCTGTCAGGTTGCCATCATTTATGCCGTCACCCGCGGCTATCTGGATGAGGTTCCGGTCAATAAGGTTCACGAATACGAGCAGCGCCTCTACGATAAGCTGCAGAATGAAAATCTGGAGCTGCTGGAGCGCTTCGAGCAGGGCTATTTCGATGACTGCGATGTGGAAGCTCTGGTCGCCGTGCTGAAGGGAATGCAGAGGTAAGCGATGGGAGCCGATATCAAAAGTCTGCGCACGCGGATCAAAAGCGTGGACTCCACCCTGCACCTGACCAAGGCCATGGGGTTGGTCGCCTCCTCCAAGATCCGCCGCGCAACCGAGTCGATGAACAAAAGCCGCCAGTATGCAGCTGCCTTTGAAAACACCGTTCGCCTGCTCTGCGCCTGTCCCGAATGTTCGAAAAGCCCGTATATGCGGGCTGTGCCGTCCGAAGCCCCCCGCACCCGGCTGATTGTCATCGCCGGCGACCGCGGCATGGCCGGCGGCTACAACGCCAATGTATTCCGTCTGGTCCGGGATCTGACGGCCATGCAGGAGATGGATATTCTCCCGATCGGCCGGCGGGCCTGCGACCGCTTCAAAGCGGATTTTGTCTCCTCGGAGCATTTTTCGGCGGAGGATGCCTCCGCGATGGCCGTCTCGCTCTGCGCGGATTTTGCCGCCGGCGATTTCGACCGCCTTGGCATCGTCTATACGCGCTGGGAATCGATGATGTCCCAGACCGCCGAGGTCGGCTGGATTCTCCCGCTGGTTCGCGATCCCGATACCCGTCCGACCGGTGTTATCTTCGAGCCGGATGAGATGCAGATTCTCGAATCGGCCGTTCCGGTGTATGTCGCCGGGCGCCTGTATCACGCCATCCGTGAAAGCTTCGCCAGCGAGGTAACCGCACGGCGCATGGCGATGGATTCGGCGGGAAAGAATGCACAGGAAATGATCAATTCGCTCCAGCTGGCCTACAACCGTGCCCGCCAGAGCGCTATCACGCAGGAGATCACCGAAATCGTCGCCGGAGCCGGCTCCGAGGTTTGAAGCCCGCCCCGTTGCGCCCGCAAGGGCAGCCTAATTTCCGAAAGGTTGGTCATAAAGAATGGCAAATGAGCATATCGGCCGCGTATCGCAGGTCATGGGACCTGTCGTAGACGTCCGCTTTGAGGAAGGCGGACTTCCGGCCATTTACAACGCATTGACAATGATGATCGGTGAGCGGATGCTCACCGTCGAAGTGGCGCAGCATATCGGTGACAACACCGCCCGCTGCATCGCTATGGCTTCGACCGACGGTCTGAAGCGCGGCACCGCCGTTACCGATACCGGTTCCGGCATCAGCGTGCCGGTCGGCAAGGAAACGCTGGGACGGATTTTCAACGTCCTTGGCGATACGGTCGACAACAAGCCCGCTCCTGAAAATGCCGAGCGCTGGGCGATTCATCGCGCCGCTCCGGACTATGAGGAGCTTTCCACCTCCACCGAGATTCTCGAAACCGGCTTAAAGGTCATTGACCTGATCTGCCCCTACGCAAAGGGCGGTAAGATCGGCCTGTTCGGCGGTGCCGGTGTCGGCAAAACCGTTCTGATCATGGAGCTCATCAACAACATCGCCAAGGAGCACGGCGGTCTGTCCGTATTCACCGGTGTCGGTGAGCGTACCCGCGAGGGCAACGATCTGTACAACGAAATGATGGACTCCGGCGTTATCGAAAAGACGGCGCTGGTCTACGGCCAGATGAACGAGCCGCCCGGAGCCCGAATGCGCGTCGGTCTGTCCGGCCTCACGATGGCGGAATACTTCCGCGATACCGAGGGCCAGGATGTGCTTCTCTTCATCGACAACATCTTCCGCTTCCCCCAGGCCGGAAGCGAGGTTTCCGCCCTGCTCGGACGGATGCCGTCCGCCGTCGGTTATCAGCCCACGCTGGCCACCGAAATGGGTGCTCTGCAGGAGCGTATTACCTCCACCAAACGCGGCTCCATTACCTCGGTTCAGGCTGTCTATGTGCCGGCCGATGACCTGACGGACCCTGCCCCCGCCACCACCTTCGCCCATCTGGTTGCCACCGCGGTTCTCTCCCGCTCGATTGCACCGCAGGGTCTCTATACCGCCGTCGATCCGCTGGAGTCCACCAGCCGCATCCTCTCGCCTGATATCGTCGGTGAGGAGCATTACCGTGTGGCCCGCGAGGTTCAGCGTATCCTTCAGCGCTACAATGAGCTGATGGATATCATCGCCATCATGGGTATGGATGAGCTGTCCGACGAGGACAAGCTGCTGGTTTCCCGTGCAAGAAAGATCCAGCGCTTCCTGTCCCAGCCCTGCCATGTTGCCGAGAAGTTCAACGGCATTGACGGTAAATATGTATCGCTGGCCGATACCGTCCGCGGCTTTGCCGAGATTATCGACGGCAAGCACGATGATCTTCCCGAATCCGCCTTCCTGTATGTCGGCACAATCGAGGAAGCCGTCGAGAAAGCAAAGAAGGCCGCACAATGAAGTCCTTCAAGCTTGTAATATCCTCGCCGGACGGCGATGCCTACCGCGGGGATTGCTGGAAGCTGGTGCTTCGCGGTCTGGAGGGCGATCTGGCAATTCTGGCCGATCACATCCCCTTCATCACCTCCGTAAAGCCCGGCGAATGTCGGATTCACACCGAGGAAGCAGTCCGTACAGCACAAATTGCCGGCGGTCTTCTCACCGTATCCGCCAAGGAGGTCACGCTGCTTGCCGGCAGCATCCGCTGGCAGGATGCCGAGTGAATCCACATTTCATCAAATATAAAAAGGCGCTGTTGCATCGAAATGCAGCAGCGCCTTTTTGTCATCCTTCAGCGGATGCTGAAGCCATAGTCGAATTCGTTGTCGGTGAATTTGTACTTATCCTGCAGCTCCGGTCCGCAGCTCTGGGAGCCGATACCGCGGTTCCGATAGCAGAGCAGAAGCTCGGTTGTGCCGGATTCCTTCAGCTCATAGGCGTGCTCGCAGGCATCCAGTTCCTCCACCGTGTAGGGGAGCGCCGAGAATTCAAAGGTATTCTCCGCACGGAATTCCAGCTCGCGGATACCGGACAGCGTAACACGGCGGGTATCCATATGGTTGCCGCATTCCTGCGGACGGATGTAGGGCTGATATTCATCCCGAACCGTACCGCCGAAGATGCCGGGCTTTGCGTGTCCCCGATAATCCGCGTAATTCTCATACGGGCCAAGGCCGAAGTATTCCAGCTGATCCATACCGCCGATCAGGGGCAGGCGCATAGCAAAGCGCGGCAGCTCATTGATGTCGGTCTTCAGATTGGTATCCACCACCGTTTCCTCGCTGGAGGTGCGGAAGAGCGCTTTCAGACTGCCGTTGCGCTTGGCGTGGATGTGAACGGCCAGTCCCGCAGAATCAAAGCGGTAATCGATATCCGCATCGAAGACGGGGCATCGGCCGTTGGCACCGAGAGCACCGGATGCACGAACAGTAAACACGCCGCCCTCCCGGCCGGTTTCCACCGTACGCACCTTGAAATAGGTCTTGTGGATATGCTCATCTGTCCATGCATTGCGCTTGTATTTATCGTTGTCCGTTGTTGCGCGCCAGATTATCAGATCGGCCGGACGGGCCAGCAGTTCCTGTCCCGCCTTGATCAGCGAGGTCAGCATACCGCGTGCCTTATCGACGGTGTAGGTGCATTCGCCGACAGTAACCGTCACATAGCGCTTGCCCTCAACGGCCTCCATCGCGGCGCAGGAAGCGGGAATCTCCCGCTTCACAGCCGGGATCTCGGTGCGGAACCAGGCCAGCTCATGGCCCTCCTCACACCAGCATTCAGCCTTCGCCGTGAGGAAGCGGAGTTCAACGAAAGCAGCCTCTCCGCAGTCAGCGGGGATCTCATACGGGATCGTGAAGCGCGCCGTTTCATGGGGCTTCAGAGCCAGATTGAGCGTACGGCGGAATACCGTTTCCCGGTCACGGATAACCGACAGTTCGATCTTGCATTCGGACAGATCGGTAAAATCGTACCGGTTGGTAATCTCAAATACACCGGCCGCCGGATCGATGCAGACCGCACGGAACGGCTCAATCGCCTTTTTGTAGGCAAGCAATCCGGTAGAGGGCGTCCGATCCGGGAAGACCAGACCGTCACAGCAGAAATTGGCATCGTGCGGGAATTCACCGTGATCGCCGCCGTAGGTGTATCCGGTTCGGCCGTCGGGAAGAGCTTCGGCAACCGTATGGTCGCACCATTCCCAGATACAGCCGCCAAGAAGACGGGGATACTTGAAGATCAGCGCCCAGTAATCCTCCAACTCGCCCGGTCCGAGGCCCATGGCATGACCATATTCGGCAAGAAAATAGGGGCGGCTGTCCTCGGTTTCGGTCGCCTGATATTCAAGAAAATCCACCCGGGTGTAGAAGCGGCTGACGATATCCACCGAGGGATCGATCTTGATCTGATCCGCGCCGTATCCCTTATGCGGGAAGGCGGTACGCTCATAATGGATCAGGCGGGAGGCATCCCGAGCCTTCGTCCATTCGGACATGGCGACGAAATTGCTTCCGAACTGGCTCTCGTTGCCCATCGACCAGATGATGATGCTGGGGGCATTCTTGTCACGCTCCACCGTGCGCTGCATCCGGTTCAGGAAATTGGGCCGCCAATCCTCATTGGAGGCCAGCTCGCCGATCGAAGCCAGCGAGCAGTAGCCGACGGCGAATTCCACGCCGTGCGTTTCCATATCACATTCATCGATCACATACAGGCCGATCCGGTCGCACATTTCGATGAAATCGGGATGGTTGGGATAATGCGAGGTACGCACGCAGTTGATGTTGTGCTGCTTCATCAGGAGCAGATCCCGCTCCATATCGGCATGAGGCGTATAGTAGCCGAGGGTGGGATGCGAATCGTGGCGGTTGACACCCTTCAGCTTGACAGGCACGCCGTTGATGAGCACCTCCCGCTTATCGGAAACCGCGACACTCCGGAAACCGAAGCTCTTGCAGATATATTCACCGCTGCACTCGATCACCATCCGGTACAGCCACGGCTTCTCGGCCGACCAGAGAAGCGGATTTTCGATCTTCTCCACCGCCTCTCCGTCCGGGGTGAAGAGGGTAACGGTATAAGCAAGCGGTCCGCCGACGAAATCCGCCTCTACCTCCACCGTTCCGTCCAGCTCGGTATGGATGAAGAAATCCCGCAGATGCGCCTTCGGGCGGTCCAGCAGATAAACATCACGGAAAATGCCGTGCAGGCGGAAGAAATCCTGGTCCTCCAGATAGCTTTCGGCATTCCAGCTGTAAACCGCCGCCGTGATCCGGTTTTCGCCGATCTGCACATACGGCGTGATATCAAATTCGGCCTGCAGATGGGAACCGCGGGTCATGCCGGCATACCGGCCATTGATATACAGCTCCATATAGCTGGAAACGCCCTCAAAGACCAGATACAGCTCCTCAAAGCGCTCCAGGCTGAAGGTGCGCGAATAGACACCCACCGGATTCATGGCAAAGGTGTACGGCCGGTCATACTGGAAGGGGTAGTTGATGTTGGAGTAATGCGGCGTTCCGTAACCGTGCATCTCCCAGCAGGAGGGAACGGGCAGGGTCGCTTGGTATGTCATCGCGCCCATATCGTCGGGCAGATCCAGCGGGCACTCAAAATAGGAAAAATCCCACTCGCCGTTCAGAAGACGGTAAGACTCCGAGCGGCTTTTATCCTGCAGCAGCGCGGCCTCGCGGCTCCGGCAGGGAATGTAGTAGGCGCGCGGCGCCTCTCTGTTTTCATGAAGAATATGATAATCGTTATAGCGTTCCATATTGTGTGATCCTTTCCGCCAATCAATATGCTGGGTACATTATACCATATCCCGGTTCAAAAAACAATGTGTTTTTTGCTTTTATATTGCAAATTAACCTTGTAAAATATCATTTTTGCGATCGATTATTTTACCCTTCTTTGCCGCAAAGCCTTGCAAAATTTTATTTTTATGTTATAATAATATCGTGCCGGACAGCGGCGCGCAAATCTATCAACGGAACGGTCTATCATGCAAAAGAAGAACACACTTGCCCATCTCGCCCTCTTTGGCGCCAACGGCTTCACCTACGGCCTGAATGCGCTCTATTACTGCTTCATCCAGATCTATTTTTCTGCCTATCATCCGGATAATGTCGCCGGCATTCTGCTCGCCATCGGCCCCTTCGTTTCCATCTTTGCCCCGATTTTCTGGGGGGCCTGGGCGGATCGCTCCCGCTCCAAAAACATGGTGCTGGCCATTTCCATCATCGGCTCTGCCTTCTTCTATTTTGCGCTGAGCTTTCATCAGAGCTTCTGGTATCTGGCCATCATCACCGTTCTGCTGATGTTCTTCATGTCCCCCTTCGGCGGTCTGGTGGACATCATCACGCTGGAATACACCGCCGAGCATCGTGTGGCCTACGGCCCGATCCGGGTAGCCGGAACGCTCGTATTCGGTGCCCTTCCGATGGTTCTCACCGGCTTCACCGACAAAAATATCAGCATTATTTTCTACGCTTATCTCGTCATGGCCGCTCTCGCCGCCGTCACCGTGCTGGCATCGCCGCGTGTCGCCGGTCACGGCCGTGAGGAAAAGAAGACCAGCATTCTCCCGCTCTTCCGAAACGGGAATCTGATGCTTCTCTTCCTTTTTGTCGCCGTTTCCCAGTTCACATGGGCCTATTATCTGAATTACTTCCCGACCCATTTAACCGGCGATCTGGGCCTTTCCCAACAGGTCTGGGGCGTGAATACCTTCCTCACCGTCCTGGGTGAAATTCCCTTCTTCCTTGCCTTCAACAAGCTCTTTGACCGGGTCGGTATCAAAAAGCTGACCCTGATCAGCCTGATTCTGATCGTCCTGCGCTATGCGGGGCTTGCCTTTCTCACAAACGTGCCGCTTTTGCTCGGCGTCGGCCTGATCACCGGTATGGCAACCACCGTCTTCACCTACTGCGGCTCGGTTTACATCAACAATCATGTCGAGCCGGAGAACAAGGCCTCGGCCAATTCCCTGATGTATGCGCTCGGCAACGGTATTCCCAAGGTGCTGGCCGGTGTTCTCGGCGGCTATATGACCGTAACGCTCGGCTATACCGTTTCGATGGTCATCTGTTCCCTGCTCTGTGTCGGAGCGCTGCTGCTTTTCTTCTTCACCTTCGCCCGCAGCAAAAACGTTAATTAAAGCAAACCCGGGAGGCATCTGTTACCTCCCGGGTTTGCTTTATTCCATAATCCGCGCTTCCAGATCGGCCTGAAGCTGTGCACGCTCGCGCACAGCTTCTGCTTCGCTTTCATCCAGCCGTTCAAGAATCCGCTCAATCTGCCGCATCAGGCTTGACAGCCGGCCGCGCGATTCCTCCATCTTCTCCATCACCGCAAAATCGGCGAACAGACCGTCAAAAAAGGTATCGGCAAACCGCATGAAGCCGTCAACCCGGACCGTGCTGTCGAATGTCAGCGAAACATCTGCCAGCTCCGTGCCAAAGCGCCGAAGCTGAATCTGAAGCCGCTCGATGATCTCCTGCGCTTCATCCAGCTCGCTGTGCTTGGCAAGATCCGTCAGCATTCCGCCGCCAAGAAGATCCCAGGTTCCCCAGCTGCCGGCGCTTTCCAGATGCTCATACGCCTGTCCGGCCAATGCCAGCGCCGCATTACCGGCCTGCTTTGCCTCGCGGCGTTCTTTTTCTTTGGCATCCAGACCGGCTAACTTTTCTTCCAGACGGAGCACCTCCTCCGCCGCCGGTGTCCCCGATCGTCGAAGGGCTTCAAGCCGCTCTTCCATAGCCAGCTCAAAGCGCCGCTCACAGCCGCGCAGGTTCTTCCTTTCAGCCCGGATGGCCGAAAGCTGCGCCTCGGCTTCCGCAAGCTCTTTTTGCGCCGCATCACAGCGGACACGCGCCTCGCAGGCCTCGCGGCGCTCCTGATCCAGCTTTTCCTCACGCCGTCCGATGATTTGATAGAATAAGGCGGACAAGCTCCGGCCTTCCGGCCGTTCCACATCCGCCATTTCCATCACAGCGCGATCCTCAAGCTCCTGTACAGACAAGCCCAGATCACGGCACCGGACGGTGAGCTCCTTATCCATTGCTTCCAGATGGCGCAGGCGGTACACCTGCTCCTGAAGCTCTTTTGGCGATTCTCCCATCCGCTCACTTGCCTCCCAGCGATTTCTGCATCCGGATATCCTGTCCCTCCAGCCGCATCAGCGTGAATTCGCCGAACAGACGGCTGGTGATCCGGTCATTGTAGCGCTCACGGATCTCCTTCTGCGTCAGATTGGTGTTGATCATCATAGACCGGGAGTGATTCAGACGGGTATTGATGATATTGTACAGGCACGAAAGCGTGAACTGATTGGTCAGCTCCGTACCGAGATCGTCGATAATCAGAAGATCGCATTCAAAATAGCGGTTGATCCGGTTGTCCGAGCTGTCGTTATAAGAGCGGCCGAACCGCTCGAACTCAAAATCCGAGAACATATTCTGCGCGGTATCGTATACCACATCGTGTCCCTGCTCGATGACCTGCTTGGCAATCGCTGTGGACAGATGGGTCTTGCCGAGGCCTGTTGTTCCAAACAGCATCAGATTACCGTTGCGGCCGGGCTCAAACGGCTCGGCAAAGCGGCGGCAGGTATCCAGCACCTTTTCCATATTCCGGCGTTCCTCCACGCTTCGGTTGTAATAATCCAGCCGGAAGGTATCAAAGCTCTGCGAGGCAATCAGTCCGCCGATACCGGAGCTTTCATAGCCGGCCAGAATCAGATCCCGCTTCATGCAGCTGCACAGCCGGGTACCGATAAAGCCGGTGTCCATGCACTTCGGGCATTCATAATGCACCGCTGTGTAATCGGCCGGATAGCCGAGCGAGGTCAGATACTCCGCGCGGATGGCACAGAGCTCCCGATTTTCCTGACGGAGCTTCTCAATCCGCTCCTCCAGTCCCTCGCGGCCCTTCATGGATTCGCCGAGAATCTTCAGACCGGTTTCGGACAAAAGGCGGTCGATCCGCGCAAGATCGGGATACCGGGCATGAAGCTCCTCTGCGCGAAGGCGGGCCGCTTCCTTTGCATTCCGGTTCTTGTTCTCGTATTCCTGCCGGATCCGTATGTAATTGGCGCGATTGTATCCCATCGTCACTCACCCTTTTGGTAGCTGCGCTTCAGCGCCGCTTCGAAGAATTCATCGGTTTCAAAGCCGGATGCCCTGGCCTCCGCCTCGGCCTTGTTCTTTTTGTAGGTTTCCAGCGATGCTTCCACCGCCTCCAGCGTATGCAGCCCGCTGTTGTGCCAGTTCTCAAGCACCTTGTTCATGTAGGAGAGATTCGGTTCCTTGATCTTGTCAACGGTAATCTCAAAGGCCCGGGTAATCACCGGGATATCGAATTTCCAGGTATCCAGCCAGCACTCAAAGGACTTCTTTTCCTTGGTTGTCAGCTCGCGGCTTCCCGTGCCAAGCAGCTTGCGGAGCTGATTCAGCGAATCGGCGAAATCTTCCTTGCGCTTGATATAAGCACTCAGCGCCTGCGTATTGTCAATACCTTCATCGAAAAGGTTTATTGCGGTCTTCTCAATATAGCGGATCGACCGCTTGCCATTGTCGCGGCAGTAAGCAAACAGCGTGGCGATGTATTCCCCGTCCACGCCGAGATGATCGTACAGCCCAGCCACAATCGAAATCTCGGCCGGAGTGAAAATCTTCCCGATGATCTGCTGGCACATATTGATAACATCCGGAAGTTCCGGTGCATTCCGGATGACCTCCGCCGTCTGACTTTCGGTATAGGCCGGAAGCACGGATGCCTGCAGCTTGGCCGGTGCCGCTGCAGCTGCTGCGGTCATCGCCGCTTCACCGCTTCCCTCGCCGAGCGAGAGCACGCCGGCCTTGCTCCAGAAATCAATCGCCTTGCGAAGGGCGCTCGGCGTGCAGTCCAGCCGCCGGCACAGCTCCTGCGCGCCGGTCTCATAATCGGCACGCAGAGAATCCTCGGCCGCTGCCAGCAGGAGCACCTTCAGATGAAATTCCGATGCCGCCCCCAGCTGATCGATCACGCCATCGCGGGGCAGGACAAAGGGACGGTCGCCGTATGCAATTTTCAGCTTTTTCACGTCGGCTTACCTCATATCCGTATCAAAGCTCAATCGGTTCTTTCTGCGTCAGCTCGTAGCAGAGCGTCATCAGGGAATCGCCCATATGTACATTCTGTACCACAACGCCCTTGCTTGAGAGGTCAATCTCCGTGCTGGCAAAATTCCACAGCCCGCGGATGCCCTTGGAAGCCAGATGTTCCGCCGTTTCGCGGACCGCCTCCTTGGTCAGCGTCAGCACCGCGATATTGACGGAATTTTCGGCCAGATAGGCATCCAGCGTATCCATCGAGCGGACAGTGTAGCCGGAAATGGTGCGGCCGATCACCGCCGGATTATTATCGAACAGCGCGGTCAGCTTTACGCCCCGCTTTTCAAAAATCGGGCTGGCGGCCAGCGCACTTCCCAGATTGCCCGCGCCGATAATGATGGCATTGAAGCTCCGGGTCACACCGAGAATTTCGCTGATTTTTCCGTAAAGGTATTTCACATTGTAGCCATAGCCCTGCTGTCCGAAGCCGCCGAAGCAGTTCAGATCCTGCCGGATCTGGGATGCGGTGACGTGCATCATTTTGGACAGCTCTCCCGAGGAGATCCGAAGGATATCGTTCTGCAGTAATTCGCGAAGATAGCGGAAATAGCGCGGAAGCCGTTTGATGACCGCAGGTGACACGGTGTCCCGGGATGATTCCGAAACGGCCTCCCGGCGCTTGCTGTCGGTTTTCATTGCATCCTCCATTTTTCATCCGTCATCCGGCTAAAGCCGGATGACGGATAGCGTTCTTTTGATTAAAGGGTCTTGATGGTATCCATGACATAGGCGGCAAACTCATCACAGGTTGCGCCGGTGTCACGTCCGGTAACGGTATACTTCTTGTCCTCAAACATACAGATATCCAGCGCACGTTCCAGCTTGTCGGCCTCAGCCTGACGGCCGATGTGCGAGAGAAGCAGAACGCTTGCACGGAGCATGGAGCAGGGATCGGCATACTTGCCGCGGCCTTCCTTGATCATACGGGGAGCCGAGCCGTGGATAGCTTCGAACATCGCATATTTCTTACCGATATTTGCCGAGCCGGCCGTACCGACACCGCCCTGAAATTCGGCAGCCTCGTCGGTAATGATATCGCCGTAGAGGTTCGGAAGCACAAAGACCTTGAAATCGGTGCGGCGCTTCTCGTCCACCAGCTTGGCGGTCATGATGTCGATGAACCATTCATCGGACTGAATCTCCGGATATTCCTTGGCAATCTCCTCGCAGATGCGCAGGAACTTACCGTCCGTGGTCTTGATGATGTTGGCCTTGGTGACGATCGAAACGCGGTCCTTCTTGTTCTTGCGCGCGTATTCGAAGGCGAGGCGGGCGATCCGGTTGGTGCCCTCGGTGGTGGTTACGCAGAAGTCAACGGCCAGATCATCGGTAACATTCACGCCCTGGCTGCCGACCGCATAGCTTCCCTCGGTATTCTCGCGGAAGAAGGTCCAGTCGATGCCCTTGTCGGGAACCTTGACCGGGCGGACGTTTGCAAACAGATCGAGATTCTTGCGCATGGCAACGTTGGCGGATTCGATGTTCGGCCAGGGATCACCGGCACGGGGCGTGGTGGTCGGACCCTTGAGGATGACATCGCACTTGTACAGCTCTTCCATAACATCGTCGGGGATCGCCTTGTTGCAGGCGGCGCGGTTCTCGATGGTCAGGCCGTCGATAACCTTGAAGACGACCTTGCCGGCCTTCACTTCATCGGCAAGCAGATATTCGAGGACATCCTGCGATGCCTTGGTGATGATCGGACCGATACCGTCACCGCCGCAGATACCGATGGT
>JAZNKS010000022.1:0-70046 GCA_045578725.1 Candidatus Flemingiibacterium sp. | reverse complement strand
GGCATCGAGGATACATTCTTTTTTCATACTAATCACCATGGTTTTCGCGTCAGCGAAAACTTCCTTATTTGGGAATTGGGGCTGGTTTTGCGAAGCAAAATCATGGCTCAAAGAGACATGAAAGCCACAAAACCATGTGTGAAAAAGTATTTTTCACGCTAACCACCTCAAAAGCAGGTTTGCCGGAAGTGTCCGGCTGTTTGTATTATTATACGCCGCCCGCCGATCTCCGTCAAGTATAAAAACGGACACTTCGGAACAAAAATGTCGGTCTGCGATGCAGACCGGCATTCTTATGGGAGCGTTATTTCGCCATTATCCGTGAATCATACCTCTTTTGATGTCCGGGCGGGCGGCATAGAGGGCGGCATCCGGAAGGCGGAGAATGCGCTTGCCCGTGGACGCGGCCGCATCGAAGATTATATCCATATCATTGAGATGAGGCTGGGAGAGATTGAAGCCGTAGAGATTTTCGATTTCGCAGACGGAACGGATGTAATGATCGCCCCGGCCGCAGAAATGGAGAGCACCGCCGCCGAAATGATCGAAGACCTCGCGGTCATAGGGAAGGCTGAATTCGCGGTAGAAGTCATCGGAAATGTTCATGCCGCTGTCGAGCCGGAGAAGGATCGTGCCGCGGTACATAACCCCTCCATCGCAGGAGAGCTCACCGCGCAGGGGAACCAGACGGTACCAGGCATCCAGAAAGGTCTTGTAGGTATCGGTGATCACCCGCAGGAAGGAATGGACAAAATCCGGATCGTCGTACATTTCATAGAACATCTCGTCGCCCCAGAGAAGCTCGGCGATGTCAAGCGGGCCCTGCGTATCCGGGTGATAGATATCGACATACCGCCGGATTTTCGGATAGGACTCGAAAATCTCCCGGCAGCGCTCGGCAAAAGTAAAGACATTGGCGCCAAAGCCTCCTCGCAGGGAGGGCACGCCGACATCCACAAGGGCGCGGATTTTGTCGCTGTCATGGATGGAACGGGTGGTGGGCAGGGTATCGGTGTTGTATGGCATCATGAAAATTTCGGCGCCAAACAGGGAAGAGAGGATGCCCGTGCCGTAATTGGCGCGGATGTTGAGCGCGCTCGTCTGACCGGCGAGGGCGTGGCTGACGCCGGCCAGCTGGGAATCCAGCATCAGTTCAAAATCGGAGATGGCGTCGTTTATCAGGATCTTTTTCGGTTGGATGCCGGGCGGGGAGATCTTTTTGCGTATCGGCAGAAAGCGGGGGGTATCAAGATCGGTGAACCAGAAATCCCTCCATTGCCCGATGAAATCCTCCTCGGTTTCGGGATCGATACGCCGCTCGATGTCATCAAGGAGCGCGCGGGTATAATCGGAAAGCTGCATAGCGGTTCCTCCTTTTTTTGTGGTGGGTTCATTATACTACATAATGGGAGTCCTGTCAAGTCAAAAAATGACGGATTCCCTCCGCCGCTCAGCGGCCCGGGAATCCGGATCCATTCTTTATGTTTGCTTATCGCGCTGTTCGGCGGCGTGCCTCCGGATCTCCTTTGGCGGAAGCCCGCAATGGGCATTCATAAGACGGGAGAAGGTTTTGACACTCGGAATGCCGACCGATTGGGCGATGGAGGTGACGGACAGCTCGGTATCCCGAAGCAGCTCGATGGCGGCCTCCATCCGCCGTCTTGTGATATACTGATGGAAGGTGACACCCACGATCTCCTTGAACAGCCGGCAGAAATGGGTCTTTTCGTAGCCGGCCATATCGGCGGCTTTGGCAAGCGTGATCGGTTCGCTGTAATGATCGCGGATATAGAAAATCACCGTCTGCACGATCTGCAGGGCGTACCGCTTTTTGGCATCGGAGGCGGAAACGGCGGCGGAGGGCATCGCCTCCAGCAGGGCGGCCGCGATCTGAAGCAGCAGGGCGGACACCCGCATCCGGCTGATGACCGTATCCAGGTCGGAGCTGTCCGCCATCCCCTCGCATACAACCGCCTTTTCCTGGCGGATGGCGTGAAGCAGCGGCTCGATGGCATCAAGCTTCGGATTGTCGCCGTCAGCAAAGCAGTAGCGGGGGTTTGTAAACCGCCGCTCGGTGAACGGACGGAAATTCTCGCCAAGCAGCGGATAGCCGATATCCAGCCGCAGGACCTGATTGTCCGCTTTTGATACCTCAATGCGGTGGACGGCGGCGCTGGGCACAACAAGCATATCCCGGCCCCGGAGCGGATAGGGCTCACCCTCAATGTAGACCGTGATCGGTCCGCTGGCGGGCATCAGATAGAAAATCTCGATTTCGCTGTGCCAATGATCGCTGCAGTTTTTATGGGATTTGAAGGAAGCCCGGAAGGGTACAACGCCTGTTACCGGGCTCTGATAAATGGACTGTCGGTGGGGTGGCTGCATAGGTTCCGTCATACTTTTGGCCTCCTCTCGCCTCTTTTCTTTATTATACACGAAAAGCAGCCGTTTGAAAAGAGCAAAAATCGACAAAGATATCTCAATAATTTGGAATCATACCGGGCCTCCCATCCCAATTTTTGAGATAAAAAGCCCAAGAATAGAACTTGACAAGCCGCTGGGAAATCTGTATAATGATACCGAATCGAATCATAAAACCGAAAGGAAGCTTTCGCTGACGCGAAAGCCATAGTGATCATTATGGAAATACGTATCGCCGCCAACCGTTACGATCTCGGTGCCAGCGCCGCACGGCATATCGCCGGCATCCTGCGCGAGGTCATCGCCGAGAAAGGGCATTGCCGCATGGTGCTCTCCACCGGTGCATCCCAGTTTGATACGCTGGAGGCTCTGGTAAAGGAGAAGGACATCGATTGGAGCCGGGTGGAGATGTTCCATCTGGACGAATATGTCGGCCTCCCCGAAACCCATCCCGCCAGCTTCCGCAAGTATCTGAAGGAGCGCTTTGTCGATAAGGTCGCGC
This sequence comes from Candidatus Flemingiibacterium sp., assembly GCA_045578725.1. Classification (GTDB taxonomy): domain Bacteria; phylum Bacillota; class Clostridia; order Oscillospirales; family CAG-272; genus Flemingiibacterium. The sequence goes on along the minus strand of JAZNKS010000022.1, from coordinate 67,123 downwards.
CGCTGGCCGCCGTGCATTTCGTGGACGGCACCGAGGCCTGCATTGCCGGGCTGACGAAGGAGCTCCGCCGTGCGCCTATCGATATCGGCCTGATCGGCATCGGTGAAAACGGCCATATTGCCTTCAACGATCCGCCCGCCGATTTTGATACGAAGGAAGCCTATATTATCGTCAATCTCAACGAGGCCTGCAAGCGCCAGCAGATGGGCGAGGGCTGGTTTGCATCCATGGACGATGTGCCCTGTCAGGCCGTATCCATGACCGCCTATCAGATCATGCAGTGCGAGAGAATTGTATCCTGCGTGCCCTATGCCGTTAAGGCGGATGCGATAAAGAAAACGCTGCTTGCAAAAGAAACCACCAATCTTGTCCCCGCGACCCTGCTGAAAACCCATCCCGATTTTATCCTGTATCTCGATTGTGACAGCGCGGCGGGCATTCTTCGGACAAAGGAGGAAACAGCAGAATGAGAAAAATCCGAATGAGCGTAGTCGGCCTCGGCGGCCGGGGAAGCTGGTGGCTTGGACAGCTGCTGAATATGGACGATGTGGAAATCGTCGGTGTATGCGACAAATACGAGGACCGGATGCAGAAGGGACGTGCCCTCTGCGCTGAAAAATACGGCCGCGAGGTCTTTGGAACCACCGATTGGCAGGAGCTTGTCCGCCGCGATGACGGTGCCGAGGCGGTGCTGATTACCACCTATTGGCTGGATCACGCGCGGATGGCTATCGGTGCCATGCGAAGCGGCAAATATGCCGCCTTCGAGGTCGGTCCCGCCCAGTCGATCCGCCAGTGCTGGGATCTCGTCCGCACCTATGAGGAAACGGGCGTGCCGGCGATGATGCTGGAAAACTGCTGCTACGAACGGTCGGAAATGACGGTTCTGAACATGATCAAAAAGGGTCTGTTCGGTGAGGTGCTCCACTGTGAGGGCGCATACGGCCACGATAAGCGGGATGTCACCGATGCAATGGCGCGGGATCATGAGCGCGCATGGCATTATATCCATCGCAATGCGGAGCTGTATTCCACCCATGAGCTCGGCCCGATGATGACCTATCTCAATATCAACCGCGGAAACCGGCTCATGACCCTGAATGCCATGGCGACCAAGCAGCGGGGTCTGAACCAGTATCTTCTGGACACCTACGGGGAAGAGCATCCGCTCGCCCGCGCTCCCTTCCGTCTCGGCGATGTGGTGACAACCATTATCCGCTGTGCCAATGGGGAGACGATCGTGATGAACCACGACACCTCCACGCCCCGCCCCTATTCCAGAAGCGGCCGCGTGCAGGGCACAAACGGCATCTGGATGGAGGACATGAATTCCATCTATATCAACAAACGCTCACCGCTGAAACAGTGGGAGCCCTTTGCCAACTATCTGCCGGAATACGAGCATCCGCTCTGGAAAAAGACGGGAGCGGCTGAATTCACGGGCGGACACGGCGGCATGGACTGGCTGGTTATGCGGGCCTTCCTCTATGCGGTGCGCAACCGTATTCAGACACCGATCGATGTTTACGATTCTGCGACCCTGATGGCTATCGGCATTCTGACGGAGGAATCCATTGCCGAGGGATGTGCGACAAAATCCATCCCGGATTTCACCGACGGCCGCTGGATCAAACGCGATCCCGATCCGAAATCCCCCTTCTCGCTGTGGGAAGTGGACGATGCGCTCTTCGAGGGCGAACTGGAGCTGTAAGCGGGAACGATAAAAAGGAAAGGTGGGACGGCATAGCCGTCCCGCTCGCCGTCGCCCAGCCCGCTTCATCCGCCGCCGGCGGCGCGGTCTGGGCGATGCCTGGTCCCTCACTGGTTCGGAACACGAAAAAGATCGCAAGTCCGGAAGCCAATCAGTCCAAGCAAAAAGAAAAGGACAGCAAAAGCTGTCCTTTTCTTTTTGGTCGGAGTGACAAGATTCGAACTTGCGACCTCTTGGTCCCGAACCAAGCGCTCTACCAAGCTGAGCCACACCCCGAGATGCTTCTCTTGAAGCAACACGAATATTATAGCAGAAATCCCGCCTGTTGTCAAGAGGGTTTCTGAAAAAAGTTAAAAAACTTTCAAATTCCTTCGATCTGCCCGAAGGAAGGTTGACAGATCATCCAAAGTGTGGTATAATAAAACGGAATATAAATTTATTAAGGTTGGTATTTGCTATGTCTGTCAAACAGGATTTTCTTGCGGAGATTCCGGTCGGCTCGCGGGTGACGGTCTATTTCGGTCAGGGTATATTCAGCGGCGAGGTCCTTCGCCTGACCGATTCCACCGTCTGCCTCAAAACCGCCGACGGAATGCCCCGTATCTCTCTGGATGCCATTCTGGCCTGGGATCCTGTCGGTGTTGCACCGGCAGCTCCGAAGCCTGCTGTAAAGCCCGCGCCTGCGCCTGTGGCCACGCTGGCTGATCGCTTTGATTCGCTCCTTTCCTCGGCGATGCCGCTGGATGTGGACGAGGTGGCCAATTATTCCGTGATCGTCGAGGACATTCTCCGGGATCACAGCGGTGTCAAAAATGTACTGGCCTCCGCATCATCGACCTTCCTGAATCTGCTCAGCCAGATCCGCGCCGGCCAGAAGGTGAACATTCCCGACCGCTTCCACGATATCCGCGCCAAGCTCCTGAATCTGATTCTCAACAATCCCGTCTGTGCGGATCCGCTCCGGGATCTGCTCGGCTCGATGACCCTCCTGCTCGGCGATTACAAGGCTGCCGGTCAGTATTATGCGCAGGCGGGGGACTGGATCGGCGTGCTCTATGTTTCCCATTATTCTGACAGCACGGACGATCGTCTGGAGGCATTCGATCATTATTTCGGCCAGCTGGAGGAGGAGGATCCGGTGGATCCCTTCCTGCTGAAGCTGTATGCGGATGCGGCGGCTGCCGCCAAGGACGTTGGCTCGGTCCGTCACCGCTTTGATTTTCTGCGTTCGCTGGCCAATCGGACCCACGAGGACCGCGAGGAGCTGGGCCTTCTCTGTGCCTGCGCGGTCAGAATCAGCCGTCTGGCCGGACTTTCCCTTGACTGGCTGACCGAACGCTCTGCCGATATGGGCGTGGAGGACTATTATGTCGCTCTGCTCGATGCCTTCTTCGGCGGTCTGCCGGAGGATTGGAATCAGGCATCGTCCGTGCCGGAGCCGGAGGAAGCCGATGATCAGCCCGATGAGCCGGAGGAATCGCCCGCGATGTGCGAGGATGACATCCGCAGGATCTCGCATATCACGAGCTTCCGCGCCGATGGCCGGTACGGCTTCATCTGCGAGCGTCCGGAGCGTCCGGGCGACTGCTTCTTCCATCTGGGGCAGGTCATCGATGACACCCTCAGAAAGATGCTGGCGCTGGGGCAGGCGATCGGTCTTGAGGTCAGCTACATTCACGCGATCAATCTGAACCGGCGGATGACCGCCGATGATATCCGGCTTACCGAGGCTGGACTTGCCGAGGCAAATCGCCGGCTGGAGGGCTTCTCGGGCGGCCGGGAAGCGGCCGGACGGTCATACACCGGCTATCTGGATGAATACAACAGCCTTGCCGGAAGCGGCATGATTCACGGGGACGGACACGTCTGGACGGTTCGCCGGGATGCGATCATCGACCCGAATCTGCGGGCACAGCTGGCGCTGGGGCGGCGGATCGAGCAGCAGGTGGAATTCACCTCGCTGGTACTGCCCGGCCGTCGGTGGGCGGCTGTCAGCGTCCGTCTGCCGGAGGGGTCCGTACTGCCTTCAATTGCCGATTATGAGCTGGAGTCGCTGATTGCGGCGGGCGAGGTTACGCGCGAGGAGCTTGAAACCTGGCCGGAGCGCCGCCAGCGGATGGAAGCCATCCGACGCGAAGAGGCCGAGCAGGCCGCCGATTATTCCGACATTCCGTATCGGAAGCTGGAGCCGTGGCGGATTCCCGTCACCGAATACGAGGCGCAGAAGGCCGCTGCCGAGGCCAGGGCTTCCGGGGCAGCGGAGGAAACCGCCGACAGTGCCCGGATGGTGGTACAGATGGACCGGCCGCGTCTGCCCGCAAAGGAGCCCATCCCGCAGAATCCCAACAATCGCTTTTTCAAGCTGGAGCCATATTCATCCGACGGAATGTTATACGAGCGTGCCCATGAGCTTCTGCTGGCCGGTGATCTTGCCGCGGCGGAGGAGGCTTATCTTCTGGCACTCCGCGCAGGCGAGCGGATGGAATCGACGCTGGGCGATCTGGTCGGGCTGTATCTTCGCATGGAGGATCGGCTCACGGATGCGCTGGATCTTCTGGATGCCTTTGGCGGCAGAATCGGGGCAGAGAAGCGCCGCAATCTGCAGCTTTCGGTCTATCAGAAGTGCCGCGACCGTGCCTGCAAGATCAACCTCTGCTATCTGCTGGAGGAAACGATGGCGGGCAATATCAAGGATAACACCCGTCTGCACTATCAATCCCTGCAGGCGACGACCCTGCTGGGAATCGGCGAATTTGCGATGGCGGCGGATGCCTGCGCGCGCTGGCATTCCCTGCGGGAGGCGATCAGCGCCCGGAGCGGCGGCCGCACAGCCTCACAAAGCGGCATGACGAACACGGTGAAGACGGTCGAGGCGGCGGCAAAATATCTGCTGGGCGAGACCGAAGCGGCCCGCGAGATGGCATCGTCGCTGACGGATCGGAGCGAGGATCCGGTGATCCGCGCGATCCTGGATGGCACGCTGACGGCAGAACAGGTACGGAGTGTGCATTGAAAGCCACGCCTCGTAAATAAAAAATTCTAAAAAACCCTTGACAAAACGAGTCGAATGTGGTATACTATGTAAGTACGTTATGGAACGTACGAGCCACTAGCTCAGTAGGCAGAGCATTTGACTTTTAATCAAAGGGTCTGGAGTTCGAATCTCCAGTGGCTCACCAAAAAAGACCGCTGCAGGAATGCAGCGGTCTTTTTCAGCAAATACGGCGGATTTTGCGTGCATGGCACGCAAAATTTTCCGCCGTATTTGGGCGCGGCAGCGGTGGGCGGTCGGCCGCGATGCTCGCGGCGACCTTTTGAAGGTATACGGGGGCTGCGTGCATGGCACGCAAAATTTTCCGCCGTATTTGGGCGCGGCAGCGGTGGGCGCTCGGCTGTGATGCTCGCGGCGGAGGTTCAGGAACCCTTGGCGGGGTTCTTTTCTTTTTTATCGGAATTTTCAGCCTTGTGCGTACGGCGGTATTCATCGGGCGACATTCCGAAACGCTTGCGGAAGGCGCCCCAGAAGCAGGACCGGGAGGTAAAGCCCACCGTCAGCGCAATTGTTCCGGCCGGGCTGTCGGTATCTGTCAGCAGGCGTGCGGCAGCATTGAGCCTTCGTTCGGTCAACGCTTTATGAAACGAGGTGCCGTAGATCCGGTTAGCAATCCGGTTCAGCTGGCTCGGGCTGATAAAGAGCCGGGATGCGGCACTTCCGAGCGTCAGGTCCTGATCGAAATGATTGTCGAGCAGGCGTTCCAGGCGGAGGGCGCGGTTGATTTCACCGACACTGTACGGAAGATTCTTCGAAATCTCGTCTTTGACGGGCGAATCGTTAGCAAGCACCAGCAGGACACGCAGGAGATCCAGCGGGGGACCAAGCTCCGGGCCGGAGAGGTTCGGGAGCGAATAGCTGCCGCTGATTTCACCGACGGTGCGGCAGAGCGGCCCCCGTTCCCGGAAGATCCGCAGCTCCCGGCCGCTGACAAGGCGGGTGAGGAGCGTCCACAGATCGGTTCGGCTCCGGATCCGGCGGCGCTCCAGGAGGATGCCGACCGAGCGCCAGCAGCCGGATTCATAGGGCGGGACGATATGGTGGGGAAGACCGGCGGGGACGAGGGCGAGATCCCCCGCCTCAAGGATCACCCGGCTCCCCTCAAAGAGGATCGGGGTCCGGCCCGCGACACAGGCGATCAGTTCCACATAAGCGTGCACATGATCCACGATGGTGGGCGGCACGGCGGCTTTGTTACTGCCGACATGGGTGACAAGAAGCTGGAGGGTGAGATTTTCAGCGGCGAGGAAAAACTGGCGGTGATCGGGGAAGGCGATCGCACGGCTGATGTCGGAATCATTTGGCATGACGGTCTCCTTTTTTAGCAGAATTACCGATAAAAATATTATACCGCACCGGCGGCAAAATGTCAACAGGCCGGTCGGATTAGGCGCACGGATATGCAAAAATGCACCGAATCCGACTTGACGAACCGGCGCGTGTGCGCTATAATTAGGATGCCGAATACAGAAAGAATCTGCAAGGAGAAAACATATGCCAAATATCGGGTCACGCCGGGAATGCTTTTTTGATGAATATCTGATCAACACCCGGCTGACAACTGCACAGTTCCGTCTTCATGAGCCGGTACGGCGCGAAACCCTTCTGACCTTTGACAAGCCATGGGAGGGGGACGGATGCATCTATTCCTGTCTTTGCCGGGACGGCAATGGCTGGCGGCTGTACTATCAGGGCCGCAATATGATCCACGAGCACAACGATCGGACCTTTTTCACCCACTGCGTTGCCTTCAGTGAGGACGGCGTGAATTGGGAGCGCCCGATTCTCAATCTGTTCGAGTTTGAAGGCTCGACAGAGAACAACATCCTCTCCAGCAACGAGAGTGTGAATCACCGCGCGATGTTCGTCTTTTATGATGAGAATCCCGCCTGTCCGGAAAACGAGCGCTGGAAGATGGTTTCCAATCGATTCGGTCCGGATGAGCTGTTCCTCGTCACCAGCGCGGACGGCATTCATTTCGATTACGAAAAAGAGCGGATCATAAGCCGCGGCGGCTTCTACGACAGCCTCAACACCTGCTTCTGGGACAAGGAGGCGAAAATGTACCGCTGTTATTACCGCGCCTTCCATCTGCCGGACGGCTATGACGGCGACATCACCGATGCCCACAATCCACGGTGTTACGGGATTCGCATCCGCGACATCCGTTATGCCCAGTCACAGGACGGCATAAGCTGGACGGAGCGCGGCCCCATTGACATGGGGGAGGCGGAGGATATCGAGCTGTACGAAAACTACATCATGCCGTATTACCGCGCGCCGCATACGCTGATCGGCTTCCCGACCCGCTACATGGGGCGAAGGAGCTGGACCCCGAATTACGATGAGCTCTGCGGCGTTGAAAATCGGCGGGAGCGAGCCGGGCGGGATCCCCGCTTCGGGCTGGCGATCACCGACTGCACCTTCCTCTGTTCCCGCGACGGCGAGAATTTCAAGCGATACGATGAGGCCTTCATCCGGCCCGGCCCGGAAAACGGCCGCAACTGGGTCTACGGCGACGGCTATCCCACATGGGGCCTGATCGAAACGCCATCTGACGTGCGCGGAGCGGAGAGCGAAATCTCCCTGCTGGTACCGGAGGGCTCATGGATCGAACCGATCGGGCTCACCCGCCGCACCATCCGCAAGGACGGCTTTGTCAGCCTTCACGCCGGCGGAACAAGGGATGAATTCGTCATAACAAAGCCCTTTATCTTTGAGGGAAAGAATCTGTACGCCAATATTTCCACCTCGGCGCGCGGGCATCTGTATTTCACGCTGTCGCCGTGGGATGACAGCCAGGGAATGGTGCCGGTGTGGAAGAATCCCCGCGCGGTGACCTCCTGTGAGATTTTCGGCGATGCAGCCGACCGGCGGATCCCCTTTGCCGAGGGGGCCATTGAAGCGCTGTCCGGCAAGCTCGTCGTGATGACGGTGCGGATGCGCGACGCGGATCTGTACGCCATCCGGTTCGGGGAATAAACGCCCGCCGGACGGCCGCATCCATCCATCGAATAAGAAAGCAAAGGTGAATCAATTATGAAACGATTTCTTGCCCGGCTGCTTCTGGCGGCCATGCTCCTCCAGCTTACGGCCTGTGCCGGCAGTACTCCGGCGGAAAGCACGGCCGGTGATGAGTCAACACCGGCCGTCTCCGACAGCGAGCCGCTTCATCCCCGCGAAACGATCCCCGTCCGGGACTTCGGCGGCGCGGAATTCTGCATCCTGGCGGCCACCAATTATCCGGTGAAATACGAAGCCGAGGAAACCGGCGACATCTTCAACGATGCCGTCTACCGGAACAATCTGAAGATTGAGGAGGATTTCGGTGTCAAGCTGAAATTCCAGTTTGAGCTGGCCTCCAGCAAGGGCCACGATGCCGTTACGGCGGCACTGAACGGCAGTGTACTGTCCGGCGACGCGGCCTTCGACATCTCGGTCAACAACACCGCCTATGTCGAAAAATGGATCCTCGGCGGAATGTTCGCGGATCTGGCCGAAATGGAGTATCTGAACTTTGACGATCCGTGGTGGTACAAAAACGTCAATGACAGTCTTGTGGTGAACGGACGGCAGTTTACCTGCTCGGGCGGCTATGCGCTGAATGCCGTGAGCGACAGCTACTGCGTTCTTTACAACCGCGAGCTGAACGAAGCGCTTTCTCTTGCCAATCCCTACGATGCCGTTTATGACGGAACCTGGACATGGGATCGCTGGATGGAGATGGCAAGACAGGGCAAATACGATCTGAACGGCGATACCGTCATGAATCAGGAAGACCGGTTCGGTATCCTCTCACGCGGCAGCATGATGTTCACCACCTTCCAGTTCGGTCTTGGCCACCGGATTGTCGAAAACAATGCAGACGGCAAGCCCGCCTTTGTGGGCGTTACGGAGAAGACGGTTGACATCATGGACAAGCTGGCCGCCCTCTTTAATGACCGCGAGATCTATTTTCCGACCGTGGACAATATGCAGGAAACGATCCGGATGTTTGTCACCGGCCACGCGCTGACGCTGGCCCATCAGCTATTCATCATTGAAACGGACGAGATGCGGCAGGGCCCGGATTACGGCATCCTCCCGCCGCCGAAGCTGGACGAGGATCAGGAGCAGTATTACACCTACTGCTTCATGGACAGCTATCAGATTCCGAAGGTTGTCAAGGATGCCAAGATGAGCCAGATCGTGCTCAATGCTCTCAACTGTTATACCTACTACGATGTCCTCCCGATGTACAAGGAGAGCGTGCTCCAGAATAAGCTGGCCCGCGATGACGATTCCGCGGCGGTCATCGATCTTCTGGTCGAGGGCGTTGTCACCGATTTTGCCTGCATCTTCCTGCAGGCGTTGGACAATGCGCTTCTTTACAGCTACAGCGTATTCAAGAATCAGAGCTGGACCACCTGGTGGGCCTCCAACGAGGTCCGTCTGCAGGAGAACCTTGACAATCTGCTTCAGGATATCGAGGCGCTGGAGTGAGAAGCGGCTTTGGTCGAATGTGTACGAAATAAAACAGAAAACCGTCCCTCCGGGACGGTTTTCTGCTTTGGTGCGGCGGTATTCCCAATTACGAAATTGTTTCGCAGCAGAAGCCCTTGACAATTTTCAGAATTGCTGTATAATAGTATAGTATTTGAAATTCAAAAGAAAATGGTGGAATGCAAATGACATCGCTTACCGAAAGGGATCTCTCCCGAAATCGACTCGCTTACATAATCGAAGCCGCGCTGGAATACTTCATCAGCCTGATGGTTACCGATGCCTTTCTGGCGACCCTGCTTGTCAAGGCCGGCGTATCCGACGATCAGGCCGGCATCATCACCCAGCTGGCCTCCCTTGCGCTGGCGGCCCAGCTCGTATCCGTCTTCTTCCGGAAGCGGCGGGGGATGAAGCTGTGGGTCACCGTCCTGCATCTGGTCAACCAGCTGATGTATGTATCCCTCTACTGGATCTCCGTCTTCGATATCTCCTCCGGGACTAAGGTCGTGATCTTTATCGTCATGTTCCTCGGCGGCCATATCGTTGCCAACATCGTCCAGCCCTACAAGCTCTCCTGGCTCAATTCCTTCGTTCCCGCCAACGGGCGCGGACGATTTACAGCCAACAAGGAGATTGTATCCCTGCTGGGCGGTATGACCTTCTCCTTCCTGATGGGCACGATGGTGGACCATTTCAAGGCTGTCGGCAATGAGCGGCTGGGATTTTTGCTCAGCGGCATCACGGTGCTGGTACTGGCCATCCTCCATCTCGGCTCGCTTCTGCTTATCAAGGATCACGACGAGGCGGAACAGAGCGTACCGGAGCACGTCAGCTTCCGCCAGGCCTTCCGCTCGACCGTGACCAACAAAACCATGCAGAAGATTGTGCTGGTCGATATCATCTGGCATTTTGCAACGGGAATGTCGATCTCCTTCTACGGTGTCTACAAGATCAACGATCTCGGCTTCACGCTTCAGTTTGTGTCGATCCTTTCGATTCTGTCCTCGCTCTCCCGTGTCGCGGTATCCCGCTTCTGCGGCCGGATTGCCGACAAGTATTCGTGGACGAAGCTTCTGACGGTCTGCTTCGGCGTTGCGGCGATCGCCTTCGGCCTCAACATTTTCACCGTTCCCGCCAACGGCAAGATCCTGTTCGCCATCTACAGCTGCATCTACGCCATGTCGATGGCCGGCATCAACGGCGGTCTGATGAACATCATCTTCGATTTCGTCCCGCCCGAGGAGCACGCCGGCGCGCTTGGCATCAAATATACCTTCGGCGGCCTGGCAGGCTTTATCGCCGCGCTGATCGGAAGCCGGATCCTCGCCTCCATCCAGGGCGCGGGCAATCAGCTTTTCTCCCTGCCCGTATACGGCCAGCAGGTGCTGAGCGGTATTTCCTGCCTGCTCGCGCTGATTCTGGTGCTTTACATGAAAACGGTCATTGCAAAGATCAAAAAGTGAACCCAACGAAAAAGCTCCCCGTTTCGTCTGAAGCGGGGAGCTTTTTGCGTGTGTTTTCTTAATTGTTCCAGTTATCCTTGATTGCTTCGATGGCAGCTTCCATCATTTCACGGTTGGCGGCCAGGGAGGAGGAGGTGTTTCCGTCACCGTTCAGAATGGCATTTGTCAGCTCGCCGCCGAAGAAATCCACGCCGATATCGAAATAATGATAGACCGGCGGTACGATCGAATCGGAGATGATCTGCAGCATCTCGATGGCATCGTCATTGCGCAGACGCTTCTGCTCAACGGCGGTTTCGCGGTACTTGGGGATGACCTGCGTTTCGCCGAGATACGAGAGTGCATCCAGTACGGCGCCGACCTTTTCCGGATCCTCGACGGTGACGGGGAGGAACACGCTGTCCGCGCCCTCGTAGATGTTGGTATAGTAGCGCTCCTGATTCTCATCATACTTCGGGAAGGGAAGCACGCCGTACTCGAAATCGAGATCGCGCGTTTCCTCCAGCTTGGCGACCTCACCGAAGCCGAACAGCGAACGTCCGCCGGTGAAGACCTGGAAGAAGCCGCCCTCCTGATAGGTCTGGACACCGTTGTTGCCCTCCACGAAGGAGACGTCGTCAGCCGTGAACATCCGGGTCAGCTTGTCGATGACACTGTACCAACGCTCGGTACCGCAGGTGATGACAAAGTCGCCGTCCTCATAGACAACGCCGAGCTCACCGGCCGACATAACCCAGGGGTACATCTTGCCGCCATGGTTGTGAATGCCGTAAATGGCATTGCCGTTGGGATCGAACTCGGCGGATTCATCGCCGTTGAGCGAGGCAACAGCGGTGACATACTGATGGTAGACATCCAGCGTCCATTTGCCGTCCCGGACAAGCTGATAGGGATATTCCAGCTTGAAATCATCCATCATATTGTGATTGAAGGTGAGCAGGCGGATGGATTCCTGCACAAAGAGGCTGGAGCCGCCCATCGCGCCGTAGAGCGTACCGTCGATGGTCATGACATCGTTGTAGTTGGAATACCACCAGGGCTGATCGAGCTGGATGGCATCGATCCCGGTCAGATCGAGGAAGGAGCCCTCATAGATCATGGAGAGAATATACTTGGTGGGAAGATACATGATGTCATAGGCTTTGTCATCGGCCATGATGGACTGCCGGGCGGCGTTCATCATCTCCGAGGCGGTATAGCTGGTGACCATGTTGATCTCCTCAAGGATGACGTCCATCTTATCCTCGACCGTGCGGCAGCGGGAGAAGATGGCATCGTTGATGATATCGCCGTTGGTTGCCTCGCCGTCGATGTTGCAGTGGAAGCCCCAGACACCCTCGGTGTTGCGGTTGAGGATGGTGATGGTATCGCCGCCGAAGGTTTCCTCCGGCCAGGGATAGACATACTCCGGCTCGGCGGTATCGGTGGTCTGGGTGCCGGAATCGGACCCGGCCGGGTCGGTGGTATCATCGGTGACGGTGCCGCCGCCGCAGGCTGCCAGCGAGCCAATCAGGGTGCTCAGTAAAAGAAGACTGATTGCTTTTGTTGCTTTCATGGTGAACCTCCAACAATTCGATAATTATAGTACCAGATTCAGTATAACACAACAAGTGTAAAATTTCAAGAGGCAAAATCGAATTTCGTCACTTTGCACAATATACTATTACTGTAAAAGTAAAAAGATGCCGCCCCGGAGATTGTTCACCCGGGGCGGCTTGTCTTTAATTGTCGGGATAGGATACAGGCACCGTATCATCGGCCGGCATCGGTTCCGATGCAAGCGGAAGAACCACGCTGGCCTTGAAGAGATCGCCGTCGATGGCAAGCTCAAAGCGGCCGTCCTGCAGCTCGGCAAGGCTTCTTGCGATGGAGAGTCCCAGACCGCTTCCCTCGGTATGACGGGAGGCATCGCCGCGCACAAAGCGCTCCATCAGCTCATCGGCCGAGATGTTCAGCTCTGTGCCGGAGATATTTTTGAAGGTGACCGATGCGTACCGGTCGCCGACGGAAGAAACAATGTAGGCGCGGGTCGAGGGCTGTCCGTATTTTGCAATATTGGAGAGCAGATTGTCGAAGATCCGCCAGAGCAGGCGGCCGTCCGCCTCGACGATCGGCGAGGTTTCATCCAGCCGCAGAATCAGCCCGATGCCGGCCGCTGTCAGCCGCTCCTCGTATTCACCGGCAGCCTGCTGAATCAGCAGATTCAGATCGGTCGGCGCCCGGTCAACACTCACACAGCCGGCGGAGGCCTTGGAGGCCTCGATCAGATCCTCGCTCAGTTTTTTAAGGCGGGCCGATTGGTGATCCAGCACCTCGAGATATTCAGGTGCGGACGGGGAATCCGCGCCTTCCTTTTTGAGGAGACCCACATAGTTGATGATCGAGGTCAGCGGGGTTTTGATGTCATGGGATACGTTGGTGATCAGTTCGGACTTCATCCGCTCGGATTTCATCCGTTCCTCCACCGCGTGGGCAAGACCTGCGCTGAGGCTGTTCAGATTCGCGCCGTGTCGGGCCAGATTCGGGGTCATATACCGGGTGTCAACCCGATAGGCGGTGTTGCCGGCAGCAAGCTCCCGACCGCCCCGCTCCAGCCGCCGGAGCATCAGGACAAGATAGACGAGCAGGGCCGCCCAGATCGGCCGGGTGAAGAGCCAATATAGCGGGTAGATGTCATCACCGCCGGCAAGGAAGAAAAGATCAACACCGACACAGAGAAGGAAGCCGATCAGGGCAAAGGCATAGAGCGGGAAGCGTGCCAGCACCCGTCCGATCAGGACAAAGAAGCGGCCGATCCAGGCAAGAAGCCGCCGGATCAGCGTGTTCTGCCAGAAGGTGCCCGATTTGATGCGGACCGCGAGGGAAACCAGCAGGGCAATGGCCAGCGTGATCCAGAGAATCAGCGCGGCGGCGATATAGAGGACGGCCCCGAGATCGTCATGCATGACGAAATCCGCAAAGGCGATTGTCAGCGCGAAGATCAGAACGTAAAGGCCGAGCAGCAGATCCAGCGGGATTTTATCAAACCAGCTCCTGCGGATCGCGCTCTCGCCCCGCTGATGACCGGCGGAAGCCATGAGAAAGCCGATCAGGAAAAGGGAGAGAAGCAGGCCGATGACGGCAATCCAGATGATGACAAAGCGGGCCGCAATCAGAAAATCGACAAGCGGCATCAAATAATGGAAGGCATCCTTTGCCGTCAGATCGGGCTGGAGGCGGGCGGTCAGCGTGATGATCCGATTGGTGGCATAGCCCCAGGAATGGGTGAATTCGTACTGGTAATTTTCTTCGGTGGGATAGGTTTCATAGATGAGCGAGGGATCCTTGATGCCGACAATTTCCAGCTCGGCCTTCACCGAGAGATTGGAATTTTCGCGGGTGAAAAGGGATTCATAGTGGGATTTCTCCCATGGATCGGCTTCGTCGGACTGGACAAGGTAGGCGTAATTGGAATAGTGGTGCAGCTGCCAGTGCCAGATCATGCGGGCGGTATCCCGGCGGAACAGGGCACCGCCGTCGAAATAGACATCGTCCGCCTCCAAAATGAGCGCGGCAAGGCCGGACAGCAGGGTCAGCGTGAGGGTGATAATCAGCAGAATCAGCGCGGCAATCCGCAGCTTTTTACTGGATCGCAGGGTATACATAGCAGTTCCTCCGATGGTATAAATTTGAGTGTGTCAGCACATAAACAGATTTCCGTAAACGGCGGAGTTTGAGCGGTCCTCACAGGCCCGCAGACGGGGCTGTGAGGTTGGCGGCCGTGCCGCCAAGAGCCAAGGGTATGAATTTGAGTCTACGACTCAAATTTATACCCTTGCCCCCAAACTACTTTGATATAGCGCGGCTCGGCGGGGGTAATTTCCAGCTTTTCGCGCAGATGGCGGATGTGCACAGCCACCGCATTCTCGGAGCCGAAAGGCTCCTCGCTCCAGATCCGGCGGTAGATCTCGCGCATGGAGAAGACCACGCCCGCATTCTGCATCAGAAGCTTCAGAATCTCGTATTCGCGGGGCGTTAAGGAAACCGGATCGCCGTCCAGCGTGACCGATTTGGCTTCATCGTCGAGTAAGATGCTCCCGGCCAGAATCTGGGTCGGCTTGATGCTTCCGCCGCCGAGGGTCAGATAGCGCCGCAGCTGGCTTCGCACCCGCGCCATCAGCTCCACCGGATTGAAGGGCTTGGTCACATAATCGTCCGCGCCGAGATTCAGACCGAGGATCTTGTCCGTGTCCTCGCCTTTGGCCGTCAGCAGGATGATCGGCAGATTGGATTCCTTTCGCAGACAGTCCATGCAGGTGATACCGTCCATGCCCGGCATCATGATGTCAAGCAGGATCAGATGGATGTCCTCGCGCCGGGCAATTTCCAGAGCCTGCAGGCCGTTTTCGGCCTCATAGACGGCATAGCCCTCGCCGGACAGATAGATGCGCAGGGCGGAGCGGATGTCCTTTTCGTCATCGCAGATCAGGATGTTGTACATGGTGATTTCCTTTCGATTGGTGGATTGGCAGGGAGATGGCCGGACGGCCGTGGTGAGTCGGCTTCCAGCCGATCCGGCAGAAGAGGGAGAGCGCGGAGAGCGGGATGTAGGTCAGCATATAGAGGGGGAAGCAGAAGAGAGCCTCCAGCTTTTTTGCGGGCGGGGAGCAGATGGAATGCCATTCGCCGATCAATGTCACAAGCCCCATGAAAAAGAAGACGGCGGCTGTGAGAGCGAGCATGATGCCAAGATCCCGCAGAGGCGGGATACCATCGCCCGCCAGGATCCCTCCGATTATGCAAAGGGGATGGATCACGAGATGAATGAGATTGAGCAGAACCGACGGCATATAGGCCGTCAGAAAATCATAGCAGGCAAAGCTTCCGCCCATGACACCGCGAATCAGGCGGCCGCCGTATTTTGCCATCACCTCAAGGCCTCCCCGCGACCAGCGGAGCCGCTGGCGGAAGGACTGGGACAGGCGGGTCGGCTGTTCATCGTAGAAGACGGCATCGGGCGCGTAGCCGATCACGCGGCTGGCCAGTATGTGGTGGGCCGTGAATTCGATATCCTCCGTCAGCGTATGAAAGGGCCAGGGATCGCCCGCCTCGCTCTGGGCGGCGAGGATCTCCCGTGTGAAGCCAAATCCGGTGCCCGATACCGCCGCGCTGATGGAAAGGCGGCGCCGCGCGCCGTTGAGGAAGCGGGATTCCCGGAGAAAGAAGAGGGCAGCGGATGAGGCAAGCCCATTGTCGCCGAAGTTTAAGGAGCGGCGGCATCCGGTCACGATCGCATGGCCGGAATCCATCCCGGCGTGGAGAGCGGCAAGGCATCCGGGATCGGGAAGGTTGTCCGCATCGAAGACGAAATACCGCTCAAAGCCGGCGGGATCGTCCTGTGCGATGGACCCAAGCAGGCTTGACAGCGCCCAGCCCTTGCCGATTCGCTCCGGATCCTTCCGCTCGTAAACGAGAGCGCCGGCCGCACGCGCGATGGCGGCAGTTTGGTCCGTGCAGTTGTCCGCCAGTACGAAGATGGCATCGGGCGGAGCGGTCTGGTTTTTCAGCCCGTCAATCAGACGCGCGATGACCGCTTCCTCATTGCGGGCGCAGATGAGGACCGCGGATTTTTTGGAAGCGCGGGGCGGGGATTCGGTCCTTCGGGAAGGATCGGGCGGGAGCGCAATCAGGAAATAGACGATCTGATGGGCCATCAGCAGGGAGAAAAGGATACCCGAAAGGGTAAGAATGGCGGCAAGGATTTGCATGGGATCAGCCTCCGGTTGTTTTGCTGATACCAGTATATCACATTGCCGATTAAGAAAAAAGTGGGCGGAAGATTAAGATTTTATTAAGATGCGGGAAAACGAAAAAGAACACCCGTAAAGGGTGTTCTTTCGAACCGTGCAGATACGGCTGGCCTACTCGACAGGATTCGAACCTGCGACCATCGGAATCGGAATCCGGTACTCTATCCAGCTGAGCTACGAGTAGAAATGGTACTGACAACAATACAATTATACCACTTCTGCCCGCAAAAGTAAAGAGAAATTTCCGTTTTTTTAAGAATTCGTCTGATTCAACAAATATTTCTCCTGCGCGGCGTAATAATTCAGCACACCCTGTGCCAGAGAATCGGCAATTTCGTCGATTGCCGTCGGCTGCAGCATCCGCTCGTATTCCTCTACGTTTGTGATGAAGCAGACTTCAATCAGCGTCGCCGGGAATTTCGGATTGCGCACCATGGCAAGCCGCTGATGGGTCGGCGAGCGGGAGAGCTTGCCAAGCGCCGCCGCCATCGTATCGCCGAGAACATCGGTCAGCATATAGCCGGAATCGGCAAAATACAGACCGACCAGTCCCCGGATCCGGGTGACATCGGCGGTGTAGGGCATCGAATTCTGGTGGATCGAGATGCACAGATCGGGATCGACATCGATCAGGGTCTGCATCCGATCGGCGATCGGGACGTCGATTTCGCATTGGGCATCGCGGGTGAGAATTACCCTGGCTCCGAGTGCCGTAAGTTTTTCGGCGGCGGCCAGCGTGATTTCAAGATTCAGATCCGATTCGTTCCGCGCGCCCTCCAGCGCTCCGAGCGGGCCGAGAGCACCGGGATTTTTGCCGCCGTGACCGGCATCGAGGATGATGGTTTTTCCTTCAAGCGGCGTGTCGGAATCGGGCAGGGCGGTCGGATTGTCAAGTCGGATCACAATCGCGCCGTCCTCATAATAATGGCGGAAGCCGTAGAAATTCTCAATCGCGGTCAGCTTGAAGAAATACTTGTAGGCACCGGCCTTGGTGCTTTTCTCGCCCCGGACGGCCGTGAACATGGGATTCTTCACATAATCGATTCCGGGTGCGGAGGCGACATCAAGATTGTAGAGGGTGATGATAAATTCACCGTTTTCAATATAGCCGTTGAAGGGGACGGGGATGTCGGTGCCGATCCGGATGAAGGTCGCTTCGTCCGTGACGGAGATTCCGGCCCCCGAGAGTGTGGCCGTGCCGATCGGCGCTTCCAGCTCCCGCACCGCATCCTCGGCGATATAGCCGCCGCAGCGGAGCTTGTACATTCCGCCCGAGAGGGAAACGGCATTGTCCCGCATTCCCGCGGATTGGGGCGTGTAATCATCGTAATACCAGCTGGTCGGCTGGATTTTCAGCTCGGTATCGTCGCCCTTCACCTCGATCGGAATGACGGCACCGCTTCCGAGCAGGCGGATCTCGCCGCTCTCGGCTTCAGCCGAAAGACTGCCGCGCTTTGCACGGAATACGACAGGGCCGAGAGTCTTGATTTTTCCGGCTTCCGCGGCGGGAAGGGGAAGGGTGCCGGTGTAGACTTCCTTCATATAGGTTCCCTGTGCGGGCGGACGGATGGTCGGCTGGAGGGTGATTTTCCGGCCGTCCAGCTCGGCTGTGACGGTGGAGCCGGAGGGGGCCGTTACGCTGACGGAGAGCTTTGTTCCCGATCCCGCCCAGCCGGTCGCGGGCGTGACGGCGGTGATTTCATAGGCTTCCATCTGCTCGTATTTTTTGGCGGCGGGCGTCTGGGCCGCACCGCTGGTGATGCCGGAGGTTCCCCGGTGGAGAACATAGGAGGAATCGGTGCCCTTGTGGGTGAAGGTGAAGTCGTTGCGGCCCTTTTTCAGATCGAGATAGACCGAGAAATAGCCGCTCTTGGTGCGGGATACCTTCTGACCGTCCAGATACAGCGGCGAGCCGGGATCGGAGGTCCCCAAAAGAAAGCTTCCCTCGCCGTCGATGATCGAGCCGGAATAGGGGAGACTGAAATAGAGCGCCTGCCCGCTCGGGGCGATATCGGCGTAGATGATTTCCTTTTGGTAGGCCGCGGTGATTTCATCGAGAAGGCCGTGGGAATTCTTTTTCAGCGCCGCCCAGCCGTAGTGGATCGAGCCGCGGTAGCAGAGCTCGCTCCGGGCGTATTCGATCTGGTGGGTGATTTCAAGCTCGGGATTTTCCCAGGTATCGTAGTTGTAGATGCCGTGGCTGACAATCAGATCCACGCCGGTGCCGTCCAGCGCCGCATTCCACCAGCGCACCAGCACATCATAGGGCGCGACCTCGGTGGAGAAGCGCCAGTAAATCTGCGGGGAGATATAATCGACATACCCGCCCTCGGCCCACGCAATCGGGTCGCAGTAGATGGCATCGTAGGCCTCCATGCCGCCGGTCGCGCTTCCGCCGTTTTTGCCGTCATCGTTCTGCCAGATGCCGAAGGGCGCCGCGCCGAAAAGGCATTCGTTATCGGCGGCCTTGACGGCCTCATAGCAGGCCTTCATCATCTGATTGATGTTCTCCCGCCGCCAGTCGGCAAGGGAAGCCTTCCCGCCGTATAATTTGTAGGCCTCGGCATCGTCAAATTCAGCTGTCACATTTTTGCCGTTTACCTTGACGGTGGTGGGGTAGGGATAGAAATAATCGTCGAAAATCACGCCGTCCACATCGTAGTTTTCCACCAGCTCCGAAAGGCCGTCGGCGATCAGATCGCGTACCTCGGGAAGACCGGGATTAAAGTAGAGCCGGCCGTCCGCATAGGCGACGGTGTATTCGGGGTGGAGGCGGGCAGGATGATCCTTGGCAAGAGCCGAAGGATCGGTTTTCGGAGCCGAGGCCGATCCGACCGTCACGCGCAGGGGATTGACCCAGGCGTGGACGAGGATATTCTCATCGTGGGCGATTTTGAGCAGATAGGCCAGCGGATCGAATTCGCCGCTCTTATCGGAGGGGAGCGTCCAGCCCTGCTTGCCCGTCAGATATTCGGAAACGGGGAAGATTTCGGATTTGTACAGCGCATCGGCCGAGGGACGGACCTGAAAATAGATGGCATTGAGCCCCGCCGCCTTGCAGGTTTTCACGATATCGTCAAGCTCGGCCTTCAGATCCGGCACAGAAAGCCCCTTCTTTGAGGGGAAATTGATGTTGGTGACCGTTGCAATGTAAACTCCGCGCACCTCGGCATCGGGATTGAGCAGATTGCCGGCCGCAGTATCCGGGTCACAGACTGTCAGAATCGCGGGGGCGGCCGATGCGGGCGCAGGAGCGGTGGGGGTAAAGCGAAGGAGAAAAAAGACCGTGAGCGCACCGGCTCCGGAAAGGAGCAGCGCGGCGAGCAGGCCGAAAAACAGGGGGACGATCCAGGATGTCAGGCGGGGAAGCCGGCCGTGGCGCTTCACCGGCACAAGGGTGGAATCGGAATCGTTCATGTCGGTAATCCTTTCGCGTTGGTTCTCTTCTATCATTATAGCAAAATCCCGCAAAAAATGCAAGAGGAAAGTAAAAGAAATCGGATATCCGCCGAATCTGAATATTTGCCGCGGACCGGTCTATAATGTTAACAGAATGAAAAAACGAGGTGATGCCATGACCTTCCATCTGATCGGCACCATGCCCCTTTTATGGCTTCTGATCCTGCTCGGCGGCATCTTTGCCGAGGCGCTGTTCGAAAATTTCATTGTCCTGCCGCTGTCGCCGCCTGCCCTCGGCGCGCTGATCGGAATGGGCTTCGGCCTTCGTCCGTGGCAGCAGGCGGCGCTCTTTGTTCTGCTTTCGCTGATCGGGAGCCTGGTACGCCTGTGGCTCGGTCATAAGATGGGATCGCGCCGCATAAAATAATCCATCCCGCGTGATGGAGGAAAATATGGAACGAAACCCGAAGCCCGCCGCGCTCACGATCGGATGGATGGGCCTGCTGTTATTATTTGGCGCCATGATTCTTGGCGGCCTTGCGCTGATCCGGCCGGCCGGGACGGCCGAGCCCGTGAGCACGCAACGGAGGACGTCCGTCACCTTTGTGATCGATGCCGGTCACGGCGGCATGGACAGCGGAGCCGTCGGCGTGAACGGATGCCTTGAAAAGGAGCTCAATCTCGATGTATCCGACCGGCTCGCCGCTCTGATGAAGCTGGCCGGGATCGGATGCGTGCGGACAAGAGCGGACGATTCGATGCTCGTTGACGATTCCGTGCGCGATCACCGGAAGATGCAGGATCTGAAATGCCGCGCCGAAACGGCTGAAGCCTGCACAAACCCCGTTTTTGTCAGCATCCATATGAATAAATTCGGCGATCCCCGCCCGCGCGGCCTGCAGGTCTGGTATTCGCCGAACCATAAAGCCTCCGAAGCCCTCGCCTCTGTTGTGCAGGGCTATGCGGCCTCTTTTCTCGATCCCGATCACCGCCGCCCGATCAAGGAGGCAACCTCCGCCATCTGGCTCCTGCAGCATCTTGATATGCCGGCTGTGCTCATCGAATGCGGCTTTCTGTCAAATCCCGAGGAGTGTGCGCTCCTCTGTGATAAGGATTACCGGACCCGGATCGCGGTCATGCTTTTTGCTTCGCTGGGAGCATGGCTGGAGATCGCCGGATAAATGTTAAAAAAACATGAACACTCTCGGCGGCCACTTGACTTTTACTGGCAATTATGCTATCCTTTCACCAAGGAACCGCGACGCGGTTTCAATACGGAATGATGAAAGGATGGAACTTTCATGGATACGATTATTACCTCCGAAGCCCTCTTGAAGGCCGCTCTTGCCGCCGCCAAGCCGGGCGACCGGCTTATCATTGACGGCCGGATGCAGCTCTCGGATACCGTTGTGCTGGAGGGGGCCGAAGGGCTGACCCTGCAGGGCATCAACGGCGCCATGTTCGATTACACCAACGATGTCACCGGCTTTAAGGCCGAGGAGATCAACGGCGTGACGGTCTGGGCGGCCGAGATTCCCGCTGCCACCGCCGCACACCGTCCGTATGCGGCTTACAAGGCCGACGGCCGGATGCTTCACCGCCCCCGCCTGCCAAAGACCGGCTTTTACCGCGTCAAGGCGGCCACCGACGGCGATATGTTCAAGACCCCCATGTTCGACGGCAACATCGGTATTGTCTATGGCGAGGGCGAGATTCCCGCGCTGAAGTATCCCGAGGTCGCCGAGGTCCGCTGCTTCCATTGGTGGACCGACGAGCAGCTCCGCGTTGCCGCTCACGATCCCGAGGCCCGCACGATCACCTTTGACCGCAAGTCGATTCTGGCTGTCCGCTCCGAAAACAGCCTGACCGACGGCACCAGATGGTATCTTGACAACGTCTTCGAGGCGCTGGATGCACCGGGCGAATATTTCATCACCCCCGAATGCGACAAGGTCTACTATGTTCCCGAGGAGGGCGACACGCTGGAGGGCTTCAAGCTGGCCCTGTCCACCTCCACCTTCATCATGAAGCTGACCGGCTGTAAGAACATCACCTTCCGGGATATCACCTTCAAGGGCTCCGACCGCGACAAGCTCGATCTTGTCCGCAACTTCTCGCAGGCGGCTGTTGAGGTTCCCTGCGCCGTTCAGCTGGACGGCTGTGAGGCGGTCACCTTCGATTCCTGCGCGCTGATTGATGTCGGCCTCTCCGGTATCGGCATCGACAAGGGAAGTCACGATATCACGATCGATCACTGCCGCATGATCGGTATCGGCGGCAACGCGGTTCATATCGCCGGCCGTAATCTGAAGGCCGAGGAATGGCATTCCACCGTCGGTGCAAACTCCGTGCCCAAGTGCCCCGAGGATATCATCCACGGCATCAAGGTCACCAACTGCCACATCGGCGACTACGGCCGCGTTTATTTCAACGCCTGCGGCATCCTGCTTCGCTATGCCTATGACTGCGATCTGTCCTGCAACGAGATTCACGACGGCTATTACACCGGCATCTCGGTCGGCTGGACCTGGGGCTATGCCGCACACGCAACCCATCATATCCGCATGGAATACAACCACATCTGGAACATCGGCAAGACCCTGCTTTCGGATATGGGCGGCATCTACACCCTCGGTCATCAGGAGGGAAGTGTCATCCGCGGCAACCGGATCCACAACATCGAGATGGACAGCTACGGCGGATGGGGCGTGTATCTGGACGAGGGCTCGTCGGATATCCTCGTCGAGGGCAACATTGCTTACGATGTAACCGCTCAGCCCTTCCATCAGCATTACGGTGCCAACAATCTCCTCCGCAACAACATCTTCGCCTTCGGCGAGGGCGGCGCGTTCATCGTATCCCGCAAGGAGGAGCATCTGGGTGTCATCCTGGAGCGCAACATCCTCGTATCCGACGGCACGCCGATCTATGCCAAGACCCCCGAGGGCCTGCATATCACCGACTGCATGAACCTCGTCTGGAACTACAGCGGTGAGCCGATCTCCGGCCCGATGAATTTCGATGTCTACAAGCGGGAATACAGCTTCCCCGAGGAGAACAAGCGCACGCCTGCCCAGATGCAGGAGGGCGGCCTGTTCGCCGGCGTCATCATCGCCGATCCGATGTTCGTCGATGCCAAGAACCGCGACTTCCGTCTGCGTGCCGGCTCCCCCGCCGCCGCGCTCGGCTTCAAGGTTGAGGAATAATCCATCCATTAAAAAACGGAATCCGAAAGGATTCCGTTTTTTTGTGTGAGACGGATTTCAGGGAAGAATTTGCTTGAGCATATCCTTCATCTGGGTTTTGACGGTGTCGGTCCAGCCCGCAATAAGCGAGGCCGCATCCGCATTTCCGGCAAAGATCTGATCGCGGATCGCTTCGGCCAGCTCCGTTGTCCATCCGTAGGCGAGGCTGGGATCAAAGAAGAGGGAATCGCGGATGATATCCAGCATTTCAACGGAATCCTCATTGCGCAGGCCCTTGGTAGCGATGGTGTTGTCATAATAGACCGGCAGAACATCCCGATAGCTGAGATAGGAAAGGGCATCGAGGATGGCGCCTGTCCGCTCCGGATTCTTTGAGGTGACCGGTACGGTAAGTACCATCGACAGGTAGTTGGTCCAGGAGCGGTATTCCTCCTGATTCTCGTCCAGCTTGGGATTGGGGACAATGCCGAAGGTGTCGTCGAAATTGCGGAGCACGCCGGAGGCCTTGACCTCCGCGCCGACGAAAAGCGCCCGGCGGTTGTAGAAGCAGCCCATGTAGCCCTCCGGCTTGTCGATGTTGCCGGTGGTTCCGGCGTAGAATTCGCCCTCCGCCTTCATCAGTTCCGTGACTGATTCGACAGCTTTGTAGAAGCGCTCGCTCTCCAGCCGGAAGAACGGCAATCCGTTTTCATCTTTTTCGACAAAGGAGATGTCCTCGCCGATCAGCATGGCCAGCGCGCCGTTGTAGTAGGTTGTATAGCCGTAGACGGATTTGCCGTCGGGATGGAATGCGAAGCTGTCATCGCCGTTCAGATTGGCGGCGGCTTTGGTATAGGTGCCAAGGGCATCCAGCGTCCACTTGCCGTCCCGGACGAGGTCGTAAGGCGGCGTAAGATTCAGATCCTCCATCATGTCTTCATTGAAATAGAGGCACCAGGTCAGATCAAAGGCGGTCAGATTGAGATCGCTCTGGGCGAAGTAAACGGCTTCATCCTTTCCGAGCACAGCGGCTTCATGCGTAACCGTGTTCCACCACGGCTGATCCAGCTGCAGGGTGGGGATATCGAAGAGATTCATCACCGCGTTCTCGGTGAGCAGGGAGCCGATCCGATGACCGCAGCAGTAGGCCGCATCGTAAAGAGCATCGCCCGAAGCAACATCCGTGCGGATGAGATCCTGAAGGGAATAGATCTGATCGGAGGGCGCTTCGATGACATTCATCGTGAAGTTGAGCTTTTCCTCCAGCGTGCGGTTGCGGTTGTAAATCGCATCGTCCAGCGCTTCTCCGGTCTGCGCTTCAAAGTCCAGCTCGGTATTCATGTCCCAGAGCGGCGCGACGGTCAGTACGGTGAATTCCTCACCGCCGCAGTCCAGGTCGGGATAGGGGTAGGGATCGTTGGTCGTGGATTCAGCCGGCTCTGTGCCCAAAGCAGAATCGGTTGGCTCTGTGCCGTTTTGCGGTGCTGCATTCCCGCAGGATACTGTTGTGAGAAGAAGAGCGGCCAGCAGAAGCCGTGCAATATGCGATTTCATCGGTAATCATCCTTTCATCCGGTTTATGGGGCAATTCCATTATACCAGAATCCGGCGCTGTAAGATAGAAATCAGTTGGTGAAAACTTGTCTTCAATTGTACGGATCCTCTGAGCAAAACTTGACAAGTGGCCGCTCCTGCGGTATAATAGTTTCAAAGGAGCGTGATTGGGTGCGAAACAGCGAGAAAACCAAATACCCCGGTCAGATCGAATGCTTTGCCGGATATCTGCGGTTTGCGGAGCGGGGATACGGTATACCGGTCGGAGAGGGCGTGCAATGCTTCAACCGGCACAGCCATGAGGCGATTGAGCTGCTGGTGATCCTCAAAGGATGCCTGTCCGTTACTGTCGGCGACCGGAAATACGAGGCACGCGCCGGTGATGCTGTGATTATCAATCCCTATGATGAGCATGAAGGCTATACCGACCCGGGACGGGAAGTGCTGGAATACCGGGTGGTTTTGTTTGAGCCGCGGTTCTTCCTTCCCGGTGTGCGGTGCGAGCTGGGAGATCGGATCCGTCAGCTGCTTGGCGGCGACTGGCGTTTGACGGAATTCTGGCCCTGTGCCGAGAGCGGCGCTTTGCGGGAAGGGGTCGAGCGGCTGTATGATTGCTATCACCGCCGCGAGACGGTGGCGGGGCAGAGCGGAATGCTTGCCGGCGTGTATGAGCTTCTCGGTCTTCTGCTGGACGGTCAGTCGGCCCGGCAAGGTTCTGCGGTATCCGACCGGAATCGGCCCGGGCGGAAGAATGCTGGCCGGAGCGCGGAGTTCACGCATCGGATGATTGATTATATCCGGAAAAATTACAGCCGGCCGCTGTCCACATCCGAGGTCTGCAGGGAGCTTCGCTATGATGTTACCCATTTCTGCCATCTCTTCCGCGCCAATTTCGGAATGAGCTTTTCTGTGGCGCTGTGCGAATACCGCATTACGATGGCAACCCAGCTTTACCGGGACAGCCCGATGACAATCGGCGAAATTGCGTCAGCGGTCGGCTTCGGCGATTACTGTTATTTCTCGCGCGCCTTCAAAAAGCAGATCGGAATGTCCCCCAGAGAGTTCTTTCGGGGAAAAAAGAATCCGTAAACCGAAAAAAGCATGACGGAATCCCTTCTTCATGTTGACAATCGCCCGAAAATGCGGTATAATATAATGGTATAATTCTGTAAATATGAGGATGTATGATGAAAACAACGACCGCAGTACGGGTGCTTCTGCCCCTGCTGCTGATTCTGATGACCGTTTCGGCGATGCTTGTCCCGTCCCCGGCCTCGGCCGCCGCATCGAAGGATGCGCTCGGTGAGCTGGAAGCCCGGCTGGAGCAGGCCACGGCCAACCGCGCCAAGGCCCAGAAGGAGCTGGCCGAAGCCAAATCCGGCCGCGCCGATGCGCTGGCAACCAAAAAAGCAATCGATAAGCAGATTTATGAGCTGTCCGGCGAGCTGGATGCGCTGGAGCAGCTGATCACCGGTCTGAATCTGCAGATCGGCGAGAAGGATAAGGAGATCACCGCCGGACAGGAGCGGGTGGACAACCTGTATCAAATCGTCCGGGAGCGGATCCGGCTGAACCGCGAGGACGGCAATCTCGATTTTCTGGAGATGCTGTTTGAAAGCGACGGCATGACCGATTTCTTTACCAGCCTCGACCGCTTTGCCTGTATGCTGGATTACGATACCCGGCTGATGAAGGAATATACCGACACCGTGAAGGCGGTCAGCGACAAGCGGGCGAGCCTGATGGAAAACAAAGAGAATCTCAAGGCCCGCGAGGCGGATCTGAAGAAACGCGAGGCGGAGCTGGAAGAAAGCCTTGATGAGGCCAATGCTCTTCTGAAAAGCGCCGATGCCGATCTTGCCTCCGCCGAAAAGCGGTACGAGAAGCTGGAGGAGCTGGAAACGCAGGTCAATAAGGAGCGCGAGGAGATGCTGGCCGAGCTGTCCCAAAAGACGGGGCAGAAATACGTGGGCGGCGAATTCCTCTGGCCGCTTCCCGATCCGTATACCAAGGTATCCTGCGGCTTCGGCCCCCGGATCCATCCGGTCACCGGCAAATATCAGCATCACAACGGCATCGACATCCCGGCCGCCTACGGCACGCCGATCTATGCCGTCAATGACGGCACCGTTATCGAGGTGTCCTCCAATTACGCCGACGGCTATTATGTCACAATCAGCCACGGCGGCGGTGTGGCCTCCTTCTATTCTCACCTCTCGCGCTGGAGCGTGAAGGTCGGCGATAAGGTAAAGCGCGGGCAGGTCATCGCCCGGGTCGGCTCGTCCGGCTATACCACCGGTGCCCATCTCAATCTCAACATCTACGTCAACAGCACGGCCGTCGATCCGATGCCCTACTTTGACTAATCATCCACAGAAAGGGAATCCCTATGCCTTCCGAAAGACAGAAAAAAATCCGCAATTTCTCGATCATCGCCCACATCGACCACGGCAAATCCACGCTGGCCGACCGGATTCTGGAGTTCACCCGCACCGTTGCCACCCGCGATATGGAGGAGCAGCTGCTGGACAACATGGATCTGGAGCGGGAGCGCGGCATCACCATCAAGGCCCGCGCGGTCAAGCTGGATTATCATGCCCCCGACGGGGAAATGTACACGCTGAATCTGATTGACACCCCCGGCCATGTGGACTTCAACTATGAGGTTTCCCGCTCGCTGAATGCCTGCGAGGGCGCTCTGCTGATCGTCGATTCCACCCAGGGCGTGGAGGCCCAGACGCTGGCCAACGCGTATCTGGCCATCGACAGCAATCTGGAAATCGTGCCGGTCATCAACAAGATCGACCTGCCCTCCGCCGATGTGGAGAAGGTCCGGAGCGAGATCGAGGACATCATCGGCATTCCCGCCGAGGGCTGTCCCGCCGTATCGGCCAAGGCCGGCCTGAACATCGATCAGGTACTGGACAAGATTGTGTCCGACATCCCCTGTCCCGACGGCGACGAGGATGCGCCCCTGCGCGCCCTCATTTTCGACTCCTATTATGACAGCTATCTCGGCGTTGTGGTCAACATCCGGGTCATGGAGGGCTCCCTGAAAGCCGGCGACCGGATCCGGCTCATGTCCACGGGTGCCCAGTTTGAGATCGTCGAGGTCGGCCATCTGATGCCCTTCGGTCTTGCCAAGGGCGAGATGCTGGCGGCCGGCGATGTCGGCTATTTCACCGCCAGCATCAAGTCGGTCGGCGACACGCAGGTCGGCGATACGGTCACCCTGGCCGATAATCCCGCCAATGAGCCGCTCCCCGGCTTCAAGGAGGTTCATCCGATGGTCTATGCCGGTATCTATCCGGCAGACGGTGCACACTACGGCGATCTGAAGGATGCGCTGGAAAAGCTGCAGCTCAACGATGCGGCGCTCACCTTTGAGGCGGAAACCTCGGCGGCGCTGGGATTCGGCTTCCGGTGCGGCTTCCTCGGTCTTCTGCATATGGAGATCATCGAGGAGCGTCTGGAGCGGGAGTTCAATCTGGATCTGATCACCACCGCCCCCAGCGTTATCTACAAGATCGAAAAGAAGGACGGCGAAACGGTCTATATCGACAATCCGTCCAACTATCCCCAGCCCGATGAAATTCAGGTGGCCTATGAGCCGATGGTCAAGGCCTCAATCATCACCCCGCCCGAATTCGTTGGCGGCCTCATGGATCTCTGTCAGGACCGCCGCGGCGAATTCATCAACATGACCTATATTGACACCGACCGCGCGGAGCTTCATTACAATCTCCCGCTGAACGAGATCATCTACGATTTCTTCGATGCGCTCAAGAGCCGCTCCAAGGGCTACGCTTCCCTCGATTACGAGCTGTCCGACTATGTTGCCTCCAAGCTCGTCAAGCTGGATATTCTCTTGAACGGCGATATCGTCGATGCGCTTTCCTTCATCGTGCATGAGGAGAAGGCTTACGGCCGCGCCAGAAAGATCTGCGAAAAGCTGAAGGACAACATCCCGCGCCAGCTCTTTGAGGTGCCGGTGCAGGCGGCCATCGGCGGCAAGGTCATCGCCCGCGAAACGGTCAAGGCCATGCGCAAGGACGTGCTTGCCAAGTGCTACGGCGGTGACATCACCCGTAAGAAGAAGCTGCTGGAAAAGCAGAAGGAGGGCAAGAAGAAGATGCGCCAGCTCGGCAGCGTCGAGGTATCGCCCGAGGCCTTCATGGCCGTGCTCAAATTAGAGGACGAATGATGAACAGAAAACCTCTCGGACTTTATCTTCACATCCCCTTCTGCCAGTCCAAATGCGCCTACTGCGACTTCTATTCGATGTCGGGCGCGGATGAGGAAACCATGCAGCGCTACACCGATGCGCTCCTTCTGCAGATGGAGGATTATTCCAAGGCGGCGCGGCATTACACCGTCGATACCGTCTTCATCGGCGGCGGAACGCCGAGCGTTCTGCCCGCCAAATGCATGGGCGAGCTGATTGCCGGCATCCACCGCAACTTCTCCGTATCCAGAAGGGCGGAGTTCACGATGGAATGCAATCCGGCAACCGTCAGCGCCCAGACGCTCCAGAAATACCGCCGCGCCGGTGTGAACCGGCTGAGCATGGGCCTCCAGAGCGGTGAGGACGGCGAGCTTCGGAGCCTCTCGCGGATTCATACGAAAGAGGAATTCGAGGCCTCCTATCTGGCCGCCCGTAAGGCCGGCTTTGAGAATATCAACATCGACATCATGTACGGCATCCCGATGCAGACGGCGGAAAGCTTTGCGCGGACAATCAATTACGCGGCGCAGCTCTCCCCGGAGCATATCTCCCTGTACGGTCTGCGCATCGAGGAGGGCACACCCTTTGCCCTGACCCGCGATACGCTGATTCTGCCCGACGAGGATACCGAAAGCGAGATGTATTTTTCGGGCATCGAGATGCTGAAGGCCGCCGGCTATCGGCAGTACGAGATCTCGAATTTCGCCCGCCCCGGCTTTGAATGCCGCCACAATCTGAAATACTGGAACTGCGAGGAATACCTGGGCCTCGGCTGCGCTGCGCACTCCTATTTTGCCGATACCCGGTTCTCCTTCAAGCGCAATATGGGCCTTTTTATCGATGCGATGGAGGCGGATATCACCGGCGGCGATATGCTGACCGATGACGGAATGTCCATCTCGCCCGATTCCTTCAAAAGCGCCGAGCTGGTGGATGAAATGTTCCCCCTCACGCCCGCCGACCGGATCGGCGAATATATCATGCTCCGCCTGCGGCTGACGGAGGGCATCTCGTCCTCCCGGTTTGAGCGGCGGTTCGGCATGAATTTCGATGCGCTCTACGGCCGAAGACTGAAGATTTATATCGACAACGGCTTCATGACCTATGACGGCGACTGCTATGCCTTCACCCCCAGGGGAATGTATGTCAGCAATTACATCCTGTCGAGCATCCTCGATTTTGATGAGCAGAGCCACATCATCATGTCCGCCGCCGACGGCACGGAATGCTGATCAGCCGAGCGCCTGCAGATAGCGGGCCTCGATTACCGGCCAGCTGATGACATTTGACAGATCGGCAAGATACGCATCGCGCGCCTTCCGATGCTTTAAGTAATAAGCGTGCTCCCAGACGTCGATGGCGAGCAGGGGCGTTAAGGGAAGCCTTCGCCTTGGAAACGTGCCCGAAACGGTGAGCGGCGTGTCCTGATTCGCCGTTGTCAGAAGAAGCAGCTCGCCCGCCCGATCGCTGACCAGCCAGGCATAGCCAGAGCCGAACACCGAGAGGGCCGCATCCGTCAGCTCCTGCCAAAAGTCAGCGAGGCTCCCCCAGCGTGCCGTGATTGCATCGGCCAGCCGTCCCTTCGGCGGATACGGGGCGGGGGCAAGCCCGTTGAAATAAAAGACGTGATTGTACACGCCGCCGGCATTCTGCCGGATCGCTTCGGCTGATGCGGGAGTACTTCCCCCAAGCGGCTGTGTCAGCAGCTGAAGGAGGGAAAGATTCTGCAGGGCAGGAAGCCCGGCCAGCAGAGCATTCAGCGTGTTCACATAGCCCCCGAGATGGTCTTTGTGATGGATGCGGACGGTCTGGCGGTCGATAAACGGCTCCAGAGCCGCCGTGTCGAATGGAAGCGGGGGAAGGGTAAACGGATAATGGTTGGCCATTTTTGCCTCCGAAAAGTAAGAATTGGTTCCAAAACAGCATATGCGGCAGAAGCCTGCCGCGTGAAAGGATAGAATGATGAACAACATCGGTTTTTATGAGGCTCTTGCGGGCCTTCTTTCCATTGAGAGCGTCGCTGTGAGCGGCGATGCGGAGCATCCCTTCGGCGAGGGGCCGGCAAAGGCGCTCGATTATATGCTCAGCCTCTGCGATTCCTTCGGCTTCAGGACCGGACGGTGCGGCCGTTTCATGGGCTGGGCCGAGATCGGCGAGGGAGAGGAAATGGTCGGCGTGCTGGCGCATCTCGATGTGGTTCCGGCCGGAAGCGGCTGGGATTATCCCGCCTTCGGATGCACCCGGCTTACCGTGGACGGAGAGAAGCGCGTTTACGGCCGCGGCATCACCGATGACAAGGGCCCGGCCATGCTGGCGGTCTATGCCATGAAGGCTCTTCTTGATTCCGGCCAAAAGCTGAATCGCCGGATCCGCATCCTCTTCGGTCTGACCGAGGAGCGGGGCGAATGGGTCGATATGGAATATTACAAAAAGCATGAGGAGCTTCCGACCTTCGGATTCACGCCGGATGCCTCCTTCCCGGCCGTTTACGGCGAGAAGGGCATTCTCGTCATGGAGCTGGTCATGGACAATCCCGGATGCGAGGCGGTGCTCGGCGGCACGGCCCACAATATGGTTCCCGATGCGGCGAGCATCACCGTCGGCCCAAAAACCTTCACCGCCGAGGGAAAGAGTGCGCACGGCAGTACGCCCTGTAAGGGCGAGAATGCGATCCTTCGCGTGATGAAGAAGGCCGTCGATTCCGGCGTGTCCTGCCCGCTGGCCGAATTTATCGGTACCTGCTTTGATGAAGCCTGCGACGGAGCAAAATGCGGCTGTGCGATGAAGGATGAAGAGTCGGGCGAGCTGACCCTGAATTTCGGCATGGTATGGATGGAAAATGAAAAGGCGCACATGATTATCGACATCCGCTATCCCGTAACAAAGAGCGGCGAGGATGTATTGGCGGCGATGAAGACCGCCGCAGAGCCCTGGGGCATCACGGTGTCGGCGGATGAGCACAAGGCGCCGGTCTATATGGACAAAAACGGCCCCGTCATCCGCACGCTGATGGAAGCCTACCGCGAGGAAACCGGCGATGAAACCGAGCCCTTCACGATGGGCGGCGGCACCTATGCCCGCGCAATGCCCGGCATCGTGGCCTTTGGCCCGCTGTTCCCGACAAGTGCCGAAACCGAGCATCAGAAGAACGAATATATGACCGAGGCGGATCTTGAATGCGCCGGCCGGATTTACAAAAAGGCGCTCGAGAAGCTGGCTTCGCTGTAAGGAAACCGGCAGACGGTTCCGCTTTATCATCCGATGAAAAAAGCTCCGCACATCCCGTGCGGAGCTTTTTTCTGTAAATTATCTCTTTTTTCGCGTTTTGAAATCCTGCTCGATCGGTGCCGACCAGTTTGCGGCGATCGCTTCACCGCGCGCTATACAGCAGACGGTATCCCCGACCACCTCGTAGTTGAGACGGGTGCCCTCGCTGTCATTGTGGAAATTCACCGCCCGCTGACGGGAGATGCCGATCCCGGCCGCGGTCTTAACCGCATCGATGTTGGCACCGAGAAAGAGAAATTCCCAGCCGTATTTGTCCTTCTGACGCTCGATCATTTTCCGGACCTTGTCAAGCGAATAGGTTCGGCTGGCATTTTCCATGCCGTCGGTGGTGATGACAAAGAGCGTGCGTGCGGGGACATCCTCGGGGCGGGCGTATTTGTGGATGTTTCCAATGTGGTGAATCGCGCCGCCGATGGCATCGAGCATGGCC
This sequence comes from Candidatus Flemingiibacterium sp., assembly GCA_045578725.1. Classification (GTDB taxonomy): domain Bacteria; phylum Bacillota; class Clostridia; order Oscillospirales; family CAG-272; genus Flemingiibacterium. The sequence goes on along the minus strand of JAZNKS010000022.1, from coordinate 34,545 downwards.
GTGGAACCCATCGGGATGTAATCGGCCCCGGTCATGGGTTCGATCTTTTCAAGGGGCAGGCGATCGTGGAGCACCTTCGATTCGCCGTTGAAGAGGACGGTGGATACAAAAGCCTCGCCGCCTTCCTTTTTCTGCTTGTCGATCAGCGAATTGAAGCCGCCGACGGTGTCATCTTCCAGGCCGCTCATGGAGCCGCTCCGGTCAAGGATAAAGACAATTTCGGTGATGTTGTTGGTGTTTTTCATGGACAGTACCTCCGTGTGATTGGTTTTGTTTACGGTACTATTATACCATGAAGAAAAGGGGCCGTGGTCGCCTCGCAGGCGACAAATTCAGTCTCTGCATTATACGGGGATCAGCGGAGCACTCAAGCGCCGAGCAAATTCTGATCGAAGGCGAACAGCGCCTCGTTGATTTCAAAGATGTTGTAATTTTTGCGGGCGATGAAGTATTCGATGATGATGTCCGCCTTGCTTGAATGCGAGAGGGTGAAGCCCGCCGATCCGAGAAGCGCCTGCGTGTCGGTGAGCGAAAGCTCCAGCGCGATGGCAAAGGCCAGAACCGTCGCTTTGCTCGGCTTGTAATGCTTATCCTTGCGGATCTTTGAAAAGAGCTTGCGGTCGATGTTGGCCTTCTTGTAGCACTGGGAATCGCTCATGCCGCTCTCGTCAATCAGCGCTAACAGCCGCTCGGTGAAGCTTTTATCGGCCTGCTTCACCAGCTCCGCAAGCGTTGGTTCATGGAGGGAAGATGCCCCGGCACCGACGAAAGCCTCGGGCTCGGGCATGGATGCCGAGGCGGTTTCCTCCTGTGCACCGTTTTCGCTGAAATCCTCCGCATACCGTCCGGTTTTCGGCGGCATGGAGGGCATGGCGGAACCGGCTGACGGGCGCCGGGACCGCCTTTTTTGGATGGGCAGAAAATCCCCGTCATCCGGGGGCGCATTCGTCACACGCCGCCCGAAAATCCGGTCGAGGACGGTCCGGCGCGGCTCGGTGTGGGCATCGACATAGCGCTCGTCGATGTAGCTCTGAATGGAGCCATGCAGCTCCTTTGCCAGCCGGAAGGCCTTGGCATCGAACAGAACGATGTAGACCGTCAGATCGTGGTCGGCCAGAAATTCCCGGACGGTATCGCAGGCGATCTGCAGGGCCTGATCCTTGGGATATCCGTAGACACCGGCCGAGATCAGCGGGAAGGCAACACTTTCGCATCCATTTTCCACGGCGAGGGTCAGCGAATTCTTATAGCAGGAAATCAGCGCTTCCCGCTCGCCACGATCACCGCCGTGCCAGATGGGGCCGACGGTATGGATGACATAGCGGCAGGGAAGCCGGTAGCCGCGGGTCAGCTTAGCTTCGCCGGTTTCACAGCCGCCGAGTGTGATGCATTCGCGCAGCAGCTCGGGGCCGGCGGCGCGGTGGATGCAGCCGTCCACGCCTCCGCCGCCGCGAAGGGATTTGTTGGCGGCATTGACAATGGCATCGACCTGCATTTTGGTGATATCGCTGCGGACAAGAAAGTAGGGCATAGCGGCCTCCCGTAAAGGTATATTGATAAAAACAGTATACCGCATCGGGCGATGTTTGTCAAGCATTTTCAGAAAAGCCCTTTACAAATTCCTTCCGATGCGGTATAATAAAGACGGTGAAAAGCCAATACATTCCCGGAGGAAGCTTCTGTGATTATCGATCATATCCACAACAAAAATCTGTATGCAAGTCTTGACACGCTCATCAAAAGAGCGCTGGATTACTGCGATGGAACCCGCGAGAATCCCGTCGCCATCGGCTCCTATGAGCTGGACGGCCGCGATCTGATTGCCAATGTGCAGGAATATGAAACCAAGGAAACCTCGCTTTTCGAGGCGCACGAAAAATACATCGACGTGCAGTATATCATTTCGGGCGAAGAAAAGATCGGCTGGGCGCCGCTTGCGGATCTTGCCACAGCAAAGGAATACGATGCCGATGCCGATTATGCCCTCTATCATCCGGGCGAGCGGGGCGTGGAGCTTGTTCTGCGCGCCGGCGATTTTGCCGTCTTCTATCCCGGGGATGCACACCGTCCCGGCACGATGATCGATTCGCCCGCGACGGTTCGGAAGATCGTCATGAAAATCCGCGTGTCCGCGCTGAAATGAGGCGGCTATGAGAAAAATCATTCTCGGCACCGACTGGTGGACGGACTGCGACGATATGGTCGCCGTGCGCCTGCTGGCCCGTGCTCACCTTGCCGGCGAGATTCGCCTGATCGGCATCGTTCTGAATGCCTATACGCCCGATTCCGTGGCTTCACTTGCGGGTTTTCTCGCCAATGAAGGGCTGACGGATATTCCGATTGCGGCCGACACCGCGGCAACCGATTTTACCGGCATACCGCATCTGCAGAAGGATATCGTCGGGCATCTGAATTGTGCTGCTCCCGGCGCTCCCTTTGAGGAGCCGGTACCGATGCTCCGCCGCCTGCTCGCATCCGCCGATGAAAAGGTGGAACTTGTTGAGATCGGCTTTGCCCAGTGCCTGGCGGCTCTGCTGGAAAGCGGGCCGGATTCCATATCGGCGCTGGATGGCATATCGCTCGTCCGGGAAAAGGTGAAAAAGCTCTGGATGATGGCCGGCAATTATCAGGACGAAAGCTTCGGAAGCGAGCACAATTTCAACAACAATCCCCGCTCCATCCGGGGCGGCGTGACCGTCTGCGAGAAGTGGCCGACAAAAATCACCTTCCTTGGCTGGGAGGCCGGGGATTCGGTCATCACCGGCTCGCATCTTGACGAGGGCGACCTGCTGAAATTTGTGCTTGACTGCCACGGCTCGCCAAACGGCCGCTCGTCCTGGGATCCCATGACGGTTGATCTCTGCCTGATCGGAGATGCTGATGCAGCGGGCTATGACACGGTGCGCGGCCGGGTTCATGTGAACCCGGATGACGGCTCCAATTCGTTTGTCCGCGACGAGGCCGGGCCGCACGAATATGTAAAGAAGCGGCATCCGGATTCCTTCTATGCCGCGCGGATTGATGCGAAGCTGTAAAAAACAGCCGCGATGTTTATTTGAAGGAGATTAAAAAATTGAGCGAAAAAAATCTGAAGGAGCCGTGGAAGAATGCGATGGAGCCCTTCCGCATCCGGGGCGGGCTGTATTTTGTCGGCACCGTGCCGGCTTCGACCCATGTGCTGGATACAGGCGACGGGCTGATTCTCTTTGACAGCGGTTATCAGCAGTCCCTCTATCTGGTGCTCCACAATATGGTCCGGATGGGGCTGGATCCGATGAAGATCAAGTACATTCTGCACACCCACGGGCATATCGATCATTTCGGTGCCACCCGTGCGCTTGTCGAGATGACCGGCGCGAAAACCGCCATCGGAAGGGAAGATGCACCGGTCGCAAGAGGGGAGCTGGATCTCTCCTTTGCCGCCGAAATAGGCGAGGAATTCACCGAAACCTTCGAGCCGGACATCCTGCTCACGGACGGAGATACCATCACCCTCGGAAATGTAACGGTTACGGCGATGGCAACGCCAGGCCATACCGCTGGTGCGATGTCCTTTTTCTTTGATGTGGAGGAGGACGGGGAAATCAGCCGGTGCGGTCTTCACGGCGGTGCGGGGCTGAATTCCCTCACACGGGAGTATCTGCTGAATCGGCATATCGGCCTTGAAATGCGGGAGCGCTTCATCACCTCGATGGAGAGGCTGGAGCGGATTCCCGTCGATCTCTTCCTCGGCAATCACATCAAGCACAACGATACGCCCGGACGGGCCGCCCGCCTTGCCGCCGGGGATCGGCGTGCCTTCATCGATCCCGGGGCATGGTCCGCCTTTGCGCGGGCATCAAAGGAAGCTCTGCTTTTGATGATGCAGAAGGAAAAAGAATAAACGGGAGCGTTTTCTCCCATCCGCCGCAGATTTTGGTCCGCGGCGGCCTTTTTTTTTATTCCACCCCCTTGACAAAGGCGAAAAACGGGTGTATAATAGTATCGGCAATACGGTTAACGTTAACAAATGGAGGGGTGGTATGGAACCGATTAAAACCGGCCGCGTTACGCTGGAGCAGATCGCCGCACGGTGCGGAGTATCCAAAGCATCGGTGTCTTATGTATTAAGCGGCAAGCAGGGCAAATGCGCGATCTCGGAGAATACCGCCAGACGGATTCTCGAAACAGCCGCCGCGCTTGATTACAAGAAAAACGAAGCCGCCGCCGCGCTGTCGGCCATGAAGACCGCGCCGCTGAATCTGATCGTGCTCTCGCCCTGGCTCTATGCCCAGTATTCCAGCTTCACCGTGCAGGTGAACGGCGTGCTGGAGGCGGCCTCGGATGTGCGGGCCACCTACATCAATTACCGGATCGGCGGCCTTAGGGAGGTATTAAAGCCCGCGCTCGTCAAAAAGGCGCACGTTCTTCTGCTGATGGGAACCTCGCCGCAGGATGAGGGCTGGCTCTTGCGCAACCGGGAGAAATTCCCGAATCTCATCCTGCTCAACCGGCGTCTGGATGGCATCCCTTCCTCAGCGGGCAACGATGAGGAAGCCATTGCCGATCTTGGGGCACGAATCGCTTCCCGGAATCGCTATCGCCGCTTCCTTTTGCTTCATTCCCAGCATCCGAGCAGCCTGGAAAAGATCCGGATCGATGCCTTCCGCCGCTTCTTTCCGGCATCCGAGTGCTTTGCGGTACCGGAGAATCCGGGGGACACCTTCACGCGGCTGGTCAGCCGGGAGGAGGAAGGGGTATTTGTCTTCCTGCCCCGCTTTCAGCCGGCCTCGCTGGTGCTCCTGCGGGCGCTGAAGGAGGGATATACGGTTCCCGGACGGCTCGGCATCGCATCCTATGACAGCCATCCGCTGATCGAGGAGTATATGCCCTGCCGTCTGACGAGCATCGATCAGCAGACCGAAAAAATGACGATTGCGGCGCTGGAAATGGCGCGGGTAATAAGGGGCGGCGGCCGACCGGCCGATGCCTGCACAAAAGCGGTATTGATTCCAGGCGATACGGTATGAGAAAGGATAGAAGCTATGTCACAGATCAAATTTTCCGGACACACAATGGGATGCCCCAAATGGGACATTCATGAGGTTATCCGCCGCTTCGGTGAGATCGGCTATGACGGCATCGAGGTCCGCGTGGCCGCCGACGGCCAGATCGATGCCGAATCGATCACCGATTCCGAGGCGCGTGCGATTGCGCGCGAGGCAAAGGCGGCGGGCATGGAATTTTCCTGCCTGACCTCTTATTACAAGAATTTTGTCAGGGCGGAGGATCGGGCGCTGACGGTGAAGAATCTCTGCCGCACGGCCGAGATTGCCGCCATGCTCGACTGCCCGAACATCCGCGTTTACGGCGGACAGGAGGCGCATGAGCTGCCGGGCATCTGGTTCAGTGATGTCTGGGGCCGCACCGCCGAGGGCATCCGCGAGGTCGCATCCTACGCGGCCGGGCTCGGTGTCGGGCTTGTGATCGAAACCCATGTCGGTTCGCTGACCATGAGCGTGCGCGACACGGTGCGGATGATCGAGGACGTGAATATGCACAACGTGGGAATGCTGTTTGACTATGCGTGGGTCGAGCTGGCAGGAGCGGAGAAGGGCCGCGAGGCGGTCCGTGCCGCCGCACGGCATATTTCCCATGTCCACATCAAGGACTGGAAGCTGAAATGCCGCCGTCCCGCCGACAAAACCTCCTGCCTGATGAGCGAGGGAAGCCTTGACTGGCCGGATGTGCTGGATGAGCTGAAGCGGGTCGGCTACCGGGGCTGGGTATCGGACGAATACGAATATTACTGGTATCCGGACGATCTGCCCGTTCCGGAAATCGGCATGAAACACAATCTTGAATACGTAAAAAACTATCTGATTTAAGGAGAACATATAACATGAGCAAAGTAAGAATCGGCGTAATCGGCTGCGGCGGTATGGGCATGGGTATCCACCTGCCGAGCCTTCACGACATCCCCGAGTGTGAAATCGTTGCGGTCTGCGATCTCATCCGCGAGAGGGCGGATGCGGCGGCCGAAAAATTCGGTGTGCCGAACAAATTCTATCTGCACACCGATCTGCTCCGTGAAATGCAGGGAAAGATTGACGGCGTGGTCTGTCTGGTCGAGCCCGACCGGATGTACCGCGTGGTCTATGATTGCCTGAAGGCCGGACTCCACGTCATGATGGAAAAGCCGGCGGGCATCAATTCCTATCAGTCGGATTCGCTGGCCCGGACGGCCGCCAAAGAGGGCAAGACCCTGGCCGTGGCCCTCAACCGCCGCCATATGCCGCTGATCCGCGAGGTGGTGCGGATCATGAGCGATCTGACCCCCATCAATCAGGTGGACGGCGTTTTCATCAAGCACAGCGATGTCACACAGGAATGGCATTACATGGATTCCTACGTCAGCGATATCATTCACGCCACCGATCTGGTCCGTCATCTCTCCGGCGGCGAGAAGGTCGTCAAGGCCGCGACCGTGGCAAATAAGATCAACTGTCCGGTTCTCAACGCCTGGTCGAGCGTCTTCACCTTTGACAACGGCGTGACGGGAACCCTCCGCGCCAACTATCAGACCTCCAGCCGTGTGCACACCTTTGAAATGCACGGCACCGGAGCTTCTGCCTACATCAATCTCGGCTTTGCCGAGCAGATCTGCGAGGCGACGATTCTGGCGGCGGTGAAGGGAAGCATCTATTCCCGCGCCGCGTCCGGCTATGCGGCTCCCGAGGTCATGCACCTGGACGGTATGAAGATTGCCGGCGGCGATCAGTATTACCAGTATTACGGCTACCTCGCCGAGAACCGCGATTTCGTGCTCTCCATCCGCGACGGAAGACGGCCCTTCTGTACGATTGAGGATGCCGCCCTCAGTATGCACATGGCCGAGGATCTGCTGGCCGCACAGATTTAATTATTTTGATATATTGTTTTGGGGGAAGGAAAACTTTTTTGAAAAAAAGTTTTCCTTCCCCAAAGCCCCTATCTTTTCAAAAAACTTTAAGAAAATATATAAAATTCGGCCATAGATAGCTGGTAACCTATAAAAGAACGTCATTTCCATCACATCTCCTTTTTTAAGGTTTTTTGAAAAGTAGGAGGATGGGTGCAGCCGATGCAAGCATCGGCAGGGGGCTGTTGCATTTAGATGCAACAGCCCCCAGTAAATACATCTTGGAACCCATTGAGGGTTCCATTTTTGTGTGCTTTGCACACAAAAACCGATGTATTCGGGCGCGAAAGCACCGGGCGCGAAAGCGCCTGCGTTTACACGCCAAGCGCTGCTGCAAGTTTTCAACTTGCAACAGCGCCCTGCTAAAATATATAATAGTAAAATAGCAGTTGCAATCGGGGCCGGATTGTGGTATAATAGTAAAAAACACGAAAGGAGGCTGGAATATGAAGCATCTCACCGTCGGAATCCTCGCGCACGTTGATGCGGGCAAGACGACCCTGTCCGAATGTATGCTCTATCTTTCGGGCAGGATCCGCTCGCTGGGGCGGGTCGATCACAAGAGCACCTATCTTGACACCAATCCGATGGAGCGGGAGCGGGGCATCACAATCTTCTCAAAGCAAGCCCGGATGACCTTCGGCGATACCGAGCTGGTACTGCTGGATACCCCCGGCCATACCGATTTCTCGGCTGAAACCGAGCGTGCCCTGCAGGTGCTCGACTATGCGATCCTTGTCATCAGCGCGGCCGACGGCGTGCAGAATCACACGCTGACCCTCTGGCAGCTGCTCCGCACCTATCATGTTCCGACCTTCCTGTTTATCAACAAGACCGATCTGCCGACCGATCCCGAGCCTGTACTGGCTGCTCATCTGCAGAAGGAGCTGGATCCCGCCTGCATCCCCTTCTTCACCGGGGAGGAGGATGCGGCGCTGGCCGAGCGGCTGGCCGTCTGCGATGAGGCCCTGCTCGAGCAGTTCCTGTCGGACGGAACCGTCGATTGGGGGATTGTCGCCTCGCAGATTGCCGAGCGGAGGATTTTTCCCTGCTTCTTCGGCTCGGCGCTCCGCATGAAGGGCGTGGCCGAATTTCTTCACGTTATCGATACGCTGACAATGGAGCCGCTGTATAACGGCGAATTCGCGGCCAAGGTCTACAAAATCGGCTATGACGGCAATACCCGGCTGACATGGATGAAGGTCACCGGCGGATGTCTGTCGGTGCGGGATGAGATTGCGTACCGGACGAAGGACGGAAAGACGGTCCGGGAAAAGGTCGCCCAGCTTCGCTTCTATTCGGGAGAGAAATTCACCCAGACCGAGGAAGCGGCCGCAGGAAGCATCGTCACCGCCATCGGCCTTACGGCAACCTTCGCCGGGCAGGGGCTTGGATGCGAGCCGGACGGCGGCCGCCCGATATTGGAGCCGGTGCTGTCCTATCGGCTCTGTCTGCCCGAGGGGTGCGATGTCCGCCTCTATTATCCGAAATTCAAGCTGCTTGAGGAGGAGGATCCCGCTCTCCGGCTCACCTGGGAGGAAGAGCTCCGGGAGATTCACGCCGGTCTGATGGGAGAAGTGCAGATCGATGTCCTCAAACGGATGATAAAGGATCGCTTCGGGATTGACATTGAAGTCGATACCGGGCGTATTCTCTATAAGGAAACGATCGCTAAGGCGGTGGAGGGCGTAGGTCATTTCGAGCCGCTCCGCCATTATGCCGAGGTGCATCTGAAAATCGAGCCGCTCCCGCCCGGAAGCGGTCTGGTCTTTGCCAGACGCTGCCCGGAGGGAATGCTGGAAACGAACTGGCAGCGGCTGGTGCTCGGCCATCTGGCCGACAAAACCCATCGCGGCGTACTGACGGGCGCGCCGCTCACCGACTGCAAAATCACGCTGATTGCCGGCCGTGCCCATGCCAAGCATACCGACGGCGGCGATTTCCGTGAGGCGACCCACCGTGCGGTGCGCCAGGGTCTGATGACGGCCGAAAGCGTTCTGCTCGAGCCGTACTATCACTACCGGCTGGAGATTCCGGGCGAGAGCACCGGTCGGGCGATGAGCGATCTCACCCTGCGCTCGGCGACGGTCACGGTCGAATCGGGCGATGAAAGCCGTACTGTGCTGACCGGCCGCGTACCGGCCGCCTCGATCGGCGATTATGTGCGGGAGGTCATCTCCTACACCCACGGCGAGGGAAGGCTTGTCTGCACCTTTGAGGGCTGGTTCCCCTGCCACAATACCGAAGAAGTGGTCGCCGCTGCCGGTTATCTGCCGGAGCGCGATCTTGAAAATACACCGCACTCGGTTTTCTGCGCTCACGGCGCCGGCTTTATCGTGCCCTGGAACGAGGTGCGCGCGCATATGCACGTTGACAGCGGATGGTCAAGTGCCGGCCCTGCGGAGGTGATCCCCTCCGTGTCCCGGCTTGCGAAGGATTACAAACTGGACGAGGAAGAGCTGGAGGCCATCATGCTCCGCGAATTCGGCCCGATCCGCAGACGGAGCTACAGCCCGGCCGAGAAGGGGAGTGTCCGCCATGTCATCCCACCCCGCCCGAAGCGGAAGATGCTTGTGGCCGACGGCTATAATCTCATTTTCCAATGGGATCCCCTGCGCGAGCTGGCCGAGGATAATCTTGAGCACGCACGCGAGCGGCTGATGGATATACTGGACAGCTATGTCGGCTTCACAAAGACCGAGCTTGTGCTGGTTTTCGATGCCTATAATGTCAGGAATGCCGAGAGCCGGGAATATGACCGGGGACTTTACAAGGTGGTCTTCACCGCCGAGAACGAAACGGCGGATACCTACATCGAGCGGTTCATCCACAGCCAGAAATCCGATACGGAGATCCGCGTGGTGACCTCCGACCGGCTGATTCAGCTTTCCGCTGTCCATGCGGGTGCCTCGCGGATGTCGGCCCGGGAATTCATCGCGGAGCTGACCCGTGTCGGTGCCGAAATCACGGCCTACATCGAAAAGCTGGCCGATCAGAAAGCGTAGGTGGGCGATATGATCCTTCACACACAGGTCTGCATCCTCGGCGCGGGATGCGGCGGAACCGGATGCGCCTACCGGCTGATAACGAACAAAATCCCCACCGTCATCGTGGACCGTCATCCGGATTTCGGCGGTACGATGGTCTTTTCGGGCGTGGACGGCTGGGAGCCGGGCGTGAGCCTTGACGGCATTCATCAGGAGCTTGTTTCGGAGCTTGCCAAGATGGAAAACGGCGCGCACACCGTTCAGGGCGTGCCGAACCTCAATCTCTTTGATCCGACCGTCGGGCTTGACTGGTCAAAGCAGGATTTCGCGGCCCGGCCGTGGGGGCTTTCCATCCCCATGGGCGATCCGTATGAAGCGACCCTCGGGCGGTGCCTTTCCATCAGGGGCGCGGGCGGCCCGATGAAGCGCTTCCAGTTTGAGCCGGATGCCATGCGGCAGGCGATCCGTGCGGTGATGGAGCCGCACCGTGAATATCTGACAAGTCTGTTTGGCTGGCGTTATGAATCCTGCCGGACAGACAGCGAGCGGATTGTCAGCATCACCGTGTCAAACGGGGAGCAGACGGCGGAGATCTTTGCCGATACCTTTGTCGATGCCTCCGGCGATATCGTGCTGGCGCGCGATGCCGGATGCGAGGCGGTGCTCGGATGCGAGAGCCGGGACGAATTCGGCGAGCCGTCGGCACCGGAATGCGCGAAGGATTCGGTCAACGCCGTGTCCTATGTCTTCCGGATTGCAAGGTCCGGGGATCCCGCCAGCATCGATGCCGTGCCCGAATCCTGCCGCGCTGTCGATACGGCCGATTGGGAAGCGACGGCGATGAAGTCTACCGTTTCCTGCTTTGTCTTTTATCCGAACGGCGATATCAATGTCAATATGCTGCCCACCATGCAGGGCCGGGAATATCTTACGCTCGGCGACCGGGCCGACGCCGTCGGCCGCGCACGGGTATACCGATACTGGAATTGGCTCCAGCGTGAGAAGGGAATGGCCGGCTGGACGCTGAAGACGGTCTATGAGGCCGGCGTGCGCGAGAGCTGGCGGCTTCGCGGCCGCTATGTCCTGCGGGAGCAGGATCTGCGAGCGGGGATCCTCCGCCAGCCGAAAATCGGGCTCACCGCCGCCATCGCCGACCATTCGATGGACATCCACGGCGAGGGCGGTATGGGCAAGGAGCTGACCTACCCCTACGAAATCCCGATCGAATGCACGATGGCAAAGGAATTTGACAATCTCTTTGTCGCCTGCCGGGGTGCATCCTTCACCCATATCGCCGCCTCCTCCGCGCGGCTCAACCGAACCCTTCTTTCGCTCGGCGAGGGGGTCGGCGCTTTCATTGCCGGGCACCAAAACTAAAATCCATCCTGAAAGGAAGTCTGAATATGCATACCATTTTCCCAATCTGCGACGAGCTGAAATCAAAGAGCGGCATCACGGTCACCGTCAACGGCGACACGCTGGGGCTGTATGATGCCTCCGTGCTCTATCCCCCCTTCAAATTCCTCAAATATGCCCCCTACGGCATCTTCGATTTTGAGGGCGAGGCCGAAATCACCGTCACGGTGCCCTTTGAGCTTACGCAGGTGGATATCCGCCCAAAGTCCAAAAAAATCGACTTCACCCACGATGCGCATAACGTCCGCTTCACGCTGAAGGAGCCTGCCAAGCTGTCGGTGGAATTCAACGGCTCCATTGACAACGCGCTGGCCCTCTTTGCCTATGCACCCGAAACGGAGATCCCCGATCCGGCCGATGAAAACGTGCTGTACTTCGGCCCCGGCATCCACACGCCCGGCGATCTGGAAATAAAGTCGGGTACGACCGTTTATCTTGCCGGCGGCGCGTATGTATACGGCAGCTTCTATACCGAAAAGGGTGCCGAAAACGTCCGCATCCTCGGCCGCGGCGTTCTGGACGGCCGGGATCATGCACGGCCCGCTCCCCACAAGCTGGTCGAGCCGTACTATGCAAGGAAATTCCTCCTTCAGGATATCACGATGCACAATGCGCCCAGCTGGACCGTCCGCGTATTCGGATGCGACGATGTCATCGTCCGCAATTCCAATATTTTCGGCTATCGCGGCAATTCCGACGGCGTGGATGTCTGCGGCAGCCGGAATGTCGAGGTTTACGGGATGTTCATCCGCAACTGGGACGATGCGCTGGCGGTCAAGGCCTTTGAAACCGGCGACATGGACAACGTGTATTTCCATGACTGCACGATCTGGAACGATTTTGCCCGTCCGATCGAGGTCGGCTATGAGCACCGCGCCGATGAAATCAAGAATATCCACTACAAGGACATCGACATTATCCACTCCATGTCCGGCTATCCGCTGATCGGCATCCATCAGGGCGACCGCGCCCACATCCACGATGTCCTGTTCGAGGATATCCGGGTCGAGGATGCGCTGGGCGGCCAGTTTATCGATCTGCGCATCAAGCCCTCCGGCTGGAACCGCGACGGCAAGCCGGGCTACATCGAGCGTGTCGCCTTCAAAAATATCTACTTAAACGGCAAGCCGGGGCTTGACAAGCTTCCGGAGCCCTCCCGCATTGAAGGCTGGAGCGAGGAAAGCTCCATCTCGGATGTCACCTTCGAGAATGTCTTCATCAGCGGCAAGCGGATCACAAACGAAAAGGAATGCGGCCTCCAGCTCCTGCAGCATTGCCATAATGTCCGCTTTATCACGCCGGAAAATGCCGGCGGCGAGCGCCCCGTTCAGGTGCAGACCAGGGTGGAGATCCTCGAAAAGAAACCGCTTTCCAACGGCCTCTATGCAGTCTCGGCCCGCGTGATTTTAACCAATACCGACAAGGAGCGCACGGCTGAGGGAAGCCTCTGGCTGGAGGCCTATCCGAAGACCGAATGCACCGGTCTGCCCGTGGATTGGCGCTACGGGCTGAAGCCGGGCGAGGAAGCGGTAAAGGAGCTTGCCTTCACCCTGCGTGCCGGCAAGTATTTCATCACCACCCAGTCCTCGATGATCGACGTGATCCCGGATTTTGTCCTGCTGGAGCTTCCCATGCCGGTTCACGCGCTGGAAAAGGAAGCGGATTTTGCGGCCGTCATCGAAAACGAGGCCGCGGACATCTTCACGATGGAGGGAAGAAAGATCGGCTCGCTGGCGCTGGCCCATCTTGGGGAGAGGCTGTATCTCGGCGGCCATATCACCGACCTTGCCGTCCGGGACGGAGAGCTTCCGCCCGAAAATCCCGATCTGCGCTATTTCTGCCTCAATATGCCCGTCCGGGAATCAAAGCTTGATCTTTATGCCGCGCGCCTGCCCGGCTATGCCGAGGGCGAGGTCATGTTCCTTATCCCCGAAACCGGCTTTGGCGAAACAACCGCGCTTCAGATGGGCAAGGACGGCCCCGTCCGCGCACCGGAGCTCCGCAACGTGGCCGAGCTGACCTATGTGTTCAAGAATATGCCGAAGGTCGAATCGGTGGCTCACCTCACCTTTGATCCAAACGAAGATGGCCCGCTGACCTTCCAAAAGGCGGGCGACGGCTATGATTTTGCCGGTTCGGTTCCGCTGACAGAGCTCGGCATCACCGAAAAGAGCGGCGAATATGTGCTGGAATTCTCGGTCAATGCCGTGGCCGACGGCACCGCGCATTTCGACCGCGTGCCGATGTTCCACTCGCTGGATCCCAAAGCGTGCGTGCAAATGTACGGCCGGCTGAAATTTGAATAAACAAAAGGGCCGCGCATCCGTATGGATGCGCGGCGGCTGTTTTTCGGGCCTGTTTTAAGGATCCACTAATCCTTTCACGGTGCTGTATCCGTCCGGGCCGATTTGCTCCTTTACCGTGCCGAAGGGATAATAAAAGGTTGTTGTCAGAACGGTTTTGCCATCCGCGGAATCCACACAAACACAGATCGGGATCAGCGGCAGGCGATTGGAATAAAGGCCGGAACCAAGCGCACGGATTTTTCTGAAATCCTCTTCGGTTAAACGTGCGCGCAGCTCGGGAGGACACCAGACAGCGGGCCTTACTGCCGTGATGACCGTACCGACGAGGACGGCCGCGATTGTCAGAACGGCAATGGATTTTGTAAGCGGACTCTTATTTTTGGCAAATGCCCAGATGATGAATATCGCTGGCAGACCGATTACTGCGGCCAGAACAAACAGCCACACCATAACCGTCAGCAGGTTTTCGATGAACAGATCGGTCATTGTACATTATCTGTTGAAGAATCGAATTCCCATGTTACACCTTGAGTATCACCGATAAAGACGGTCGGCATGACATTGGTCTACCCCCTTTGATAAATAGAGCGTATCGTTCCGAGTTCCTTCCCCTCACCTTGCGTTCAATTGTTGGCCAAATTGCCGGTGTAATCGTAATTCTCCCAGTAATCAACGATTTCGGCGGTGGTGAATCCATAGTTGTTCGGATCGGTATCGAGGCCGAACTCTTTGAGAATCTGGAAAATAATGCCTTGGAGGGCGCGCGGATCTTCGCCTTCATAACCCCAGCAGGAATAAAAGGTGAGCTTTACCTCGGCCTGTGCAAGGAGAAGATTGGGATTCGTCTTGGAGTAAGCGGAGAAAAGAACCGCTGATTCGCAAACCTTACGGCGAATATTCCTATAGGCGGAAGGAAGGTCGGGATAGACTTCATGCAGATGCTGATAATAGAACCGGCTGCGCGCATCCGGGTTCCATTTGCCTGAGCCGAGCTTCTCATCGGGATCACGGTCCGGACCGTTGATTTCATGGTAGGGATTGCTGCTTGTTATGACATGGTAGGAACCGCGGCTGCTTTTCAGATGCTGAACTTTTGTGTGAGATGAAAAATTGGCGATATACTCATCGCTTCCTTTGTTGCTGTAAGCGACAGCATTGCCGGAAATTTCGATTTCCGCATCCGCTTTGGCAATGAGCTGGAGGGAGGATGCAAAAGATTGGCCGGTATTATAATATGTATACGGAGTGTGAAGGAATCCGTTCCAATCCATAATATACTCGTAAATTGAATCATCCGGACGGTGGTTATTCCATAAATGAACCGAGAGGAGCGGTATCCTGCTGCACGCAATGCGAACCGCATTTTCGGTCTTCATTTCGGTCAGACGGAGCTTATCCGGCTGTTTGAGTGTTTGAATCCGTTCTTTTTCTTCCGGCAGGCACCCACTGCCGAGCGGGAGATTATCGTAAGTAATTTTTCCTTCATCATACGATTCCCAAGCATAGATTTTGAGAAACTCCGTCTGCGGGGGCGGATCATCTTCGAGCTCCAGCAGAATCTGCGAAGGCGGATTCAAGCGGTTCTGCATTTCAGTGATGGCAAAGATGGATCCGATGATCAAGGCGGCAGAGAGCACTACGCCGAGATAAATGCGAATAGGCCAGGGGATTTTGTAAAACCATTTCAAAAGGCCGGGCTGTCTTTGATAGGACATAAGTGTACCTCCTTTATAAAATGCCGGAGGGCAAATGCCCTCCGGTGGGTATATTAGTCATCTTTATCGGGGGCGTTCGGAAAGCCGTCCCAAACATCTCCCCAGTCATCACAGTAGAGCCATCCGCTGAATTCGGCAGCAGCGTCATATTCTCTGACATGATAGCCGTAATTGGTTCCAGGCCGAAGGCGAATTTTGCAAACCGAGCGGTTTGGTAGTCAAGCGCCACAAAGGCGCCGTCGGTTTCCTTTGGTAATTATAGTATAACAGAATTCTATGTCCAATGTGTAAAACGGCCGAAAATATTGTGTTAACAGCGCGATGTTCACATAATTTGTGCCGCTTACCCGCCCCTGCGGTATTCCTGCGGGGTCATGCCCAGATAATCCCGGAAAAAGAGCTGCATCGAGCGCACGCTTCCGAAGCCGCATTCCTCGGCCACGCGGCCGACGGAAAGCTTGGTGCTGCGAAGAAGCACCAGCGCCTTCTCCAGACGGAAGAGCGACAGATAATAGACAAAGGTCATGCCCGTGCGGCGCTTGAATTCGCGGGCGAAATGATATTTGGACAGATGACAGCAATCGGCGGCATCGGTAAGGCTGATCGGCCCTTCGTACCGTTCCTCCAGCATCCGGTTGACCGCCAGAAGCAGATCAAACCCGGCGCGGGGGGCGACATCTTCCAACGGCATCTGCCGAAGCAGCAGCGTGGACAGCTGATCGGTGCAGGCACGGAGCGCGAATTCATAACCCGGAAGCTGTTCGGTGAATTCCCGGCAGAGGGTCTGCCAGATCCCGAAAACCGTTCCATAGACCGGATCCGAAGGGCTCAGCTTCCGGATGCGGGGCCGCAGGCGGATGAAATCCACCGATTCATGATCGGCCTCAGCACGGTATTTGATGATATGCAGATTGTTGCGCGACACGCTTTTGAGGCCGTGCAGCTCGCCGGGCAGAAAAACGCAGAAATCGCCGGCATCAAGCTCCAGGGTGTCGGCCTCGCAGAGCGCGGTCACGCTCCCGTATTCGACATAAATGACCTCCATTTCCTCATGAAAATGGATGATGTAATTGAAATCCCGGTTCTCCAGCTGGATGTAGGGAAAGCTGCCCTGCGGTCTGTGAATGCTTTCGTGCAGGAAATCGGACATGGAATCACCGCCTTCTGCTTTTATTATAACACAAAGCGGAACCGTTTGCAAGACAAAACAGCAATATTCTTCGCAAATTCAGCAACAGAACCTATGGTATGGGAGCACGGTTTGTGGTATCATGATACAAAGGGCGGCAGAGCCGCCGATAAGAAAGGATGGAACGAATTATGGAATTCTTCAGACCCGGAACAATCAAGTACGAGGGCGCGTCCTCGCGCGATCCCTTCGCCTTCAAGTATTACAACCCCGAGGAGGTTATCCACGGCAAGACCATGCGCGAACAGCTGAAGTTTGCGATGAGCTGGTGGCACACCCTCTGCGCCGAGGGTGTGGATATGTTCGGTGCGGGCACCTGCGACAAGAGCTTCGGAGGCGCCGATCCGATGGCACAGGCCGAGGCGAAGATCCGTGCCGGCTTTGAGCTGATGAGCAAGCTGGGCATCGAATATTTCTGCTTCCATGACAAGGATATCGCTCCCGAGGGCGCATCGCTTGCCGAATTCCAGAAGAATCTGGATGTTGTTGTCCCGATCATCAAGGAAGAAATGCAGAAGCGCTCGATCAAGTGCCTCTGGGGCACCGCCAACCTGTTCAATCATCCCCGCTATGCGCACGGTGCCGGCACCTCCTGCGATGCCGAGGTCTTCGCCTGCGCGGCCGCACAGGTCAAGAAGGCGCTGGACATCACCATCGAGCTCGGCGGCACCGGCTATGTATTCTGGGGCGGCCGTGAGGGTTATGAAACCCTTCTGAACACCGATATGGGTCTGGAGCTTGATAATCTCGCCGCCCTGCTTCGCATGGCTGTCAAATACGGCCGCGAGCACGGCTTCACGGGCGACTTCTACATCGAGCCCAAGCCGAAGGAGCCGACCAAGCATCAGTACGATTTCGATGCCGCGACCGTTCTGGCCTTCCTGCGCAAATACGGCCTTGACAAGGATTTCAAGCTGAACATCGAAGCCAACCACGCAACCCTCGCCGGCCACACCTTCCAGCATGAGGTTGCAACCGCCCGCATCAACAATGCCCTCGGCTCCATCGATGCCAATCAGGGCGACCTGCTGCTGGGCTGGGATACCGATGAATTCCCGTGGAATGTCTACGAAACCACGCTGTGCATGATGGAAATCATCCGTGCCGGCGGCTTCACTACCGGCGGTCTGAACTTCGATGCCAAGACCCGCCGTCCGTCCTCCACGCTGGACGATATTCTGATCGCCTACATCACCGGTATGGATGCTTTCGCGCTGGGTCTGCGCAAGGCATGGGCGCTGATCGATGACGGCCGGATCGACGAATTCGTCGCCGCGCGCTACGCATCCTGGACGACCGGCATGGGCAAAAAGATCCGCGACGGCGAGATCTCCCTCGAGGAGCTGGCCGCTCACGCGCTGGCAAATCCCGATGCTGTCAAGCAGACAAGCGGCGGTCAGGAAAAGCTGGAGAGCATCTTCAACGCTGTCATGTTCGGGTAATCGGCCATGAAGAACCGTTATTTTATCGGTATTGACCTCGGTACCTCGGCCGTTAAGCTTCTGCTTGTGGACGGCGAGGGCACCGTGCTTGGAACGGTATCGCGGGAGTATCCGCTTGCCTTCCCCCATCCCGGATGGAGCGAGCAGAATCCCGCCGATTGGTGGTCGGCGATCACCGACGGCATGGAGGAGCTTCTGAAGGGCTTTGACCGGTCGAGAGTAAAGGGAATCGGTGCCGGCGGCCAGATGCACGGTCTGGTGGCGCTGGATCGGGAGGATAAGGTCCTCCGCCCGGCGATTCTCTGGAACGACGGCCGCACCACCGCCGAGGTGGATTATCTCAATGAAACCGTCGGCCGGGCGAAGATCAGCGGGTACACCGCCAACATCGCCTTTGCCGGCTTCACCGCTCCCAAGCTTCTCTGGATGAAGAACAACGAGCCGGAGCTGTTTGCGCGGATCGATAAGATCATGCTCCCCAAGGATTATGTCAACTATCTGCTGACCGGCGTTCATTGCACCGATCAGTCGGATGCGGGCGGAATGCTTCTGCTGGATGTCAGAAACCGCCGCTGGTCAAAGGAGATGCTGGAGCTCTGCGGCCTGAAGGAATCCCAGATGCCAAAGCTCTATGAGAGCGCCGAGCCGGTCGGCACGCTGAAGCCGGAGGTCGCAAGCCTCTTCGGACTGCCTTCCGATGTCATCGTCTGCGGCGGCGCGGGCGACAATGCGGCGGCGGCCATCGGTACCGGCACGGTTGGAAACGGCCGGTGCAACATCAGTTTCGGTATTTCCGGCACCGTCTTCCTCTCCTCCGAGGATTTCCGCGGCGATGAAAACAACGCACTCCACGCCTTCCCCCATTCGGACGGCGGCTGGCATCTGATGGGCTGTATGCTCTCGGCGGCCTCCTGCAACGAATGGTTCTGCCAGGATATCCTCGGCACCGACGATTACAAGGCCCAGGAGGCGGCGATCGATCCCGCAAAGCTCGGAAAGAGCGATCTCTACTTCCTGCCCTATCTGATGGGCGAGCGCAGCCCGATCAACGATGAAAAGGCGCGCGGCGTTTTCCTGGGACTTCGGATGGATACCACCCGCGCCGATATGCTGCAGGCGATCTTTGAGGGCGTGGCCTTCGCCCTCCGCGGTTCGCTGGAGGTGGCATGGAAGCTGGGGCTTCCCATCGAGCGCTCCACCGTCTGCGGCGGCGGCGCCAAATCCCCGCTCTGGCGGACGATTTTAGCCAATGTGCTCGGCATTACGCTGGAGCTGCCCAAGACCGTGCAGGGCCCCGGATACGGGGGCGCGATGCTGGCGATGGTCGCCTGCGGTCTGTATCCCGATGTGCAGACGGTATCGAGAAAATTCTGCGATATTGTCGAAACCGTCGAGCCGGATCCCGCGCTGACGGCCCTCTATGAGGCGCGCTATCAGAAATACAAGGCGATCTATCCCGCCTGCCGCGAGCTGTTCCGGATGTAAACAAATTTCAAAAAGAGGCCGTGCCCGTACCGGAGTACGGTCTCTTTTTAGACCTTATTGGAGGAAATATGATCTATCATGTAGCAAAAAATGGTTCCGATCGGGCTTGCGGAACCGCCGAAGCGCCGTTTTTGACCATCGGGTGCGCGGCAAAAATGGCCGGCCCCGGCGATACGATTCGCGTCCATGAGGGCGTTTACCGGGAGGAAATTCATCCGATGGCCGGCGGTGCCGGTGAGCACGCCCGGATCGTCTATGAGGCGGCCGAAGGCGAGCACGTTGTCATCAAGGGCTCGGAGGTCATCACAGACTGGGAAAAGGTCGGGGATGATGTCTGGAAAACGGTGATTCCCAACGCCTTTTTCGGCGAATTCAATCCGTACGACGAGCCGCTTCGCGGCGACTGGTTCCGCGAGCCGGCCGACTATCCCGTCCATTCCGGCGATGTCTATCTGAACGGACGCTCGCTTTATGAGGCATCCTCTATGGACGATCTCATAAAGGCGCCGCGCCGCGAGTTCGGCGTACACCGGACGGCCATCCCGCATCCCGAGGACACAGGATACCGCTGGTATTCCGAGGTGGGCGAGGATGTAACCACCATCTGGTGCCACCTGCACGGCGAGGATCCCCGGAAAGAATGTATGGAGATCAACGTCCGCAGGTGCTGTATCCGTCCGCTGTCCCACGGCATGAACTACATCACAATCCGCGGCTTTGAGATTGCGCAGGCGGCAACGCCCTGGAATCCGCCCTCGTCCGGTCAGGTCGGCATGGTGAATCCGAACTTTGCCAAGGGCTGGATTATCGAAAACTGCGATCTGCACGATGCCAAAACCAGCGCGGTCTGCCTTGGGACCGAGGAATCCACCGGCCACAATCTGTCCAGCCGCTTCGGACGCAAATCCAGCCATCTGCTCCAGATGGAGGCGGTCTTTCTCGCCCTTTCCCACGGCTGGTCGAAGGACACGGTCGGCTCGCACATCGTTCGGAACAATGTGATCCACGACTGCGGGGAGAACGGAATCGTCGGTCATCTGGGCTGCATCTTCAGCCGGATTGAGCACAATCATATCTACAATATCGGTATCAAGTATGAGTTCGGAGGCGATGAAATCGCCGGCATCAAGTTCCACACGCCGATTGATACCGTCATCACCGGCAACAATATCCATGACTGTTCGCTGGGAATGTGGCTGGATTGGCAGTCGCAGGGCATCCGCGTGACGAAAAATCTCCTCTTTGGGAACATCCGCGATCTGGAAATCGAGGTCGGTCACGGCCCGGCGACGATTGACAACAATCTGTTCCTGTCGGACTACAACATTGATAATTATTCACAGGGAACGGCGTTTGTCCATAATCTGGTGTACGGACAGGTTTACTGCTCCAAGGATACCTTCCGGAACACGCCGTATCACCTGCCGCACAGCACCTCGGTGCTGGCCATCTGCCCGATCTGGGGCGGCGATGACCGTGTGATGAACAATCTGGTGTTCGGTACGTTCGAGGATCGGCCGAATCCGGCGGTACCCAGCCGGATTCTCCGGAATTTCGGCTCGGTGTATGACGATTACAGCACGCCCGAAGAGTATCCGAAGCGGCTGGCTGAGGATAAAGAGCCCACCTTCAGCATCACCAAGTACGCGCTGACGCCGCAGCCGGTCTATATCGACGGCAATGCCTATGCCGGCCACGCAAGGCCCTTCCGCGGTGAGAAGGATTATGTGCAGGCTGATCGGATGGAGGCTTCGGTTTCCGAGGAAAACGGCGTGTGGATTCTTACGCTTCGCGTTCCCGAAGCGGTCGCGGGAAAAGCTTTTGAGCCCGTTACAGCCGGGATGCTCGGAGCACCCCGCATTGCCGAAGCGCCATATGAAAACGCCGACGGAACGCCCATCGATTTCATCCGGGATTATCTCGGAAACGAGCGCGGCGAAGCGGTCTGTCCCGGCCCCTTCGCGCATCTTGATGCCGGCGAGATGCGGATCCCCGTCTGGAAAAAGTAAACAAAAAACCTTCGCTTCTTTACGGAGCGAAGGTTTTTTTGCTGCTTATTTTACTTTAACCGTGATGATTTCAAAGGGCTTGAAGGAAAGCTTCAGCGAATGGCCGTCCATCGGGAGTGCTTCGATTTCGTTCTCCATCAGATCGCAGAGGCAGGCCTTGTTTACATCGAAGCCGAGCGTCAGCTCGACAGCCTCGCGGCGGTTGCGGTATTCGTACAGGCGGAGGATGATGCCGTCATCCTCCTCGGCGCGCTTGATGGCCTCGATCATAACGCCCTCGCCGTCAACCGATGCAAAGCTGTAATCGCCGGGAAGCGTGCCGTCCTGAACCCCGATCGGCAGGACGATCGGAGATTCGTTGAGCTTGTAGCTCTCGATGACCGTCCGGCCCTCGGACAGCGGGCAGGCGTGCGGCAGGAGGGAATAGGTGAAGGCATGATGACCGCGGTCGGCCGTCGGGTCGGGCGAGGTCGGCGAACGGAGCAGGGATACCGTCACAGTCGAGCCGTCGGCTCCGTAGCCGTATTTGCTGTCGTTCAGGATGCTGACACCGTAATCGTCCTCGGACAGATCCATCCATTTCTGGGCGCAGACCTCAAAGCGGGCGCTGTCCCAGCTGGTGTTCTGATGGGTCGGGCGCTTCACGCTGCCGTACTGGATTTCATAGGTGGCCTCGTTTGTGTGGATATCGAAGGGGAACTCGGCCTTTAACAGGATGTGCTCCTCCTGCCAGTCCGCCTCGGTGATGAAATCGATCCGCTCGCTGTCATCGTACAGCGCGATCTTCTGGGTGATCGTGGATTTGCCGAACTTTTTGGTGATGATAAGACCGGCGCGGGCACCCTCAGCGAAGGGAATCACCGATTCCACCTTATCGCAGTCCAGAACCTTATCCTTGTAATACTCGTTGACCTCCCACGCATCGTAGCAGTAGGGGAAATCCTCGTGGAAGCAGAGGCGATTGAGCGCTTTGCCTTCCTTTACCAGCTCGCGGCCGACCCGCTTGTCGATCAGCGATACAATGTCGCCGTTTGCAAATGTCAGACGGCAGAAATCGTTCTCGATCGTGTCGGAGGTGACATGAACGCGGCTCTGTTTTGCCTCGGGGGTGACGATCTTCCAGCCGAAGGCGGGGATATCCGACACATTTACAAAGGCATCGCCGATCTTAACGGCACCCGTATAGGCAAAGGAGTGGGGATTGATGACCAGCATTCCCTCCCGATCCGATCGGATGGCCGATTTGACGGAAGCGGCGGCCGCATCACGCATGGCGGCGGCATCCGAAAGAATCGATTCATACTGCTTGTGGGAATCCTCGTAGACCTCGTGAATCGACGAGCCGGGAATGATATCGTGGAACTGATTGAGCAGGATGATCTCCCAGCCCTTGTGAAGCGAATCGGCGGGATAGAGGGCACCGGTCAGCTTCATGGCGGCTGCGGCCAGCGCCTCGGTTGTGCGGTAGGAGAATTCACTCCGGCGGTTGTAATTCTTGTTGGCGGCCTGCGTGGTGTAGGTGCCGCGGTGGAACTGGAGATAGAGCTCGCCGCACCAGCGGGGCGTACGGCCGGTCATCGCGCAGTTTTTGTCAAAGCTCGTCTGCACGCGGTCGAGGAAGGCCGCGGCCAAATCGGTCTTTGTCTTCGGAATTCCGGGCAGGCCGTGAGCCAGACGGCGCTGATTTTCCAGCATTTCGCGGGTCGGGCCGCCGCCGCCGTCGCCGAAGCCGTAGGTGATGCAGACCTCATCGCTGTAGCCCTTGTGCTCATACCGCTTCCAGGCACCCAGCGCCATCGAAGGCGTGATCGTGCCGACATAGGTGGAATAATTCTCCGGCGCGGCCATAGCGTTTGGCGTATTCTGCGCCGTGATGAAATAGGTGAAGATTTCGGTGCCGTCGATGCCCTCCCACATGAAGGTATCGTAGGGCATCCGGTCCATATCGTTCCAGCTGATCTTGGAGGTGACGAATTTTTCGACACCGCTCTTTTTGAGGATCTGCGGAAGGGCCGCGCTGTAGCCAAATACATCGGGGAGCCAGAGCAGCTTGTTGTCCACGCCGAATTCCTTCTTCATGAACTGCTTGCCGTGGAGAATCTGGCGGACCAGGCTCTCGCCGCCGGACAGATTGCAGTCGGCCTCCAGCCACATGGCACCCTCGGCTTCCCAGCGCCCCTCGGCCACGCGGGCCTTGATGCCCTCGTAAACCTCCGGCGCGTGCTCCTTGACATACTGGTAGAGCTGGGGCTGGGAGGACATGAATTTGTATTCGGGGTACTCGTCCATCAGCTTCAGGACGGTGGCAAAGCTCCGCTGGGCCTTTTCGACCGTCTGGCAGAGCCGCCATTGCCATGCCACGTCGATATGCGTGTGACCGATGCAGGTGACGGAGGGCGCATCGGCGCCGCCGCAGAGGGAATCGTAGAAGCCGGCCTTCATCGAGGCGCGGGCGGCGGGAACGGAGGAATAGAAGGCCTCGCTGTTCAGATCCCGCATATCGAGGCATTTGATCGCCTCATTGATCGCACGGACGGTGAGAATGTGCTCGCGGCTGTCGGTCGGGTAGAGCTTTGCGGCATCGTAGGGGATCTTCAGATCGTACCACAGCGCTTCCACCTCGCTGCGGCGGATCTGCACCGACGGGCGCAGGACGAAATCACCGCCGTTCAGACCGGTGTAGAAATAGGCTTCCAGAAGAACGGTGCGGCCGCCTTCAACCAGCACATCGGTGTGATTGACATCTACGCCCTGCACGATATGGCCGTCAAGGAAGAGGAGCAGTTGGGGATTGACGGCATCCCATTGTCCCTCGCGGCCGGTCTTGAAGGAAAGCCATACACTCTCATCCTCAGCACATTCGGGAAGGGTGACCTCGGCGCGAACCCAGTAGTGGGAATCGTCGGCAGTGAAGCGGGTTTCTTCCGTCAGCGGCTGCCAGACGGCATCCTCGGGCGGGCGGTTGGTGTCGGTATAGGGGGCGGCGCAGAATTCGGTGCCCTCGATCGGCAGGGTGGTGCGGATGATTTTGCCTTTCAGAATCTCGAGAATCCGGTCGATTTTCTTATCGAGCATGATGTCGGAATAATGATTCATAGCGATCTCCTTTCAGGAATATAAAGTTTATCGGATGCGGACGATGGCATCCGGAATCCGGAGCTTTGTCTTTTCGCCGATGGCCATGTCGATGACGATCGGGCCGTAGGGGGTGGGAATTTCGACGTGCGCCGATTCAAGTCCCAGCAGAGAGGGCGAAAGGCCGATCCGGCGGAAGCCCGGCTCGAGGATTTCAAGGCCGGAGAGGGCCATCGGCAGGGAATAGGCGGGGGTGCCGGCCCAGGCATGGCTGTGATCGAAGCCGTAATTCGGCTCGGGCTTGTGAAAGCCCTCGGTCAGGCCCTTGTCGCATTCGGCACAGGGAGCCTTCCATTGCTCCAGAAGCTTCAGGGTGAAGCGGTCGCGCAGACCGTTTCGCAGGACGGCTTCCAAAAGGAAGTGCATGAAATAGGGCTGAACCTCGCCAAGGCTGTTGTCGGACAGGATCCGGACGAGCAGGTCAGCCGATTCCTCCTTGTCGAAGATCCCGAAATAGGCCGCTAAAATGTTGGCGTGCATCCGGTAGTAGCGCTTGTCCACATTTTTGGGCATCCATTTGCCGATGAGATGCTCCGGGGTGGGGGTGTTGAGCCCCTCAAAGAAGAGGCCGCGCTCCCCGTCATAAAGGTGGGTCAGAATGGCCGCGCGGAGCTTATCGGCTTTCGCATTCTGGCGGGCGGCCATCGCGGGAATGTGCAGGGACTGGAAGATCCGCGCGGCGGTCTTCAGCGCCCCCAGATAAAAGAGATTCAGGCAGGTCTGACCGAGCGCTTTGGGCGGATGATGGGTCGAAATGCCGTCCGGAATCAGCCAGTCGATGAACATATAGTCCGGCGGATTCTCAATAAGACCGTTCTCGCCCATATAGGTTTCAAAGCGCTCCAGAAGCAGAATCAGCGCATCCTCGCAGTCGGAGAGAAGCTCGCTCTCGCCGGTCAGCATATAGCAGTCCCAGAGCATCTGCACCCAGATCAGGCTGTAGGTGGTGTGGAACATCCGGCCGTCGTTGTAGCGGTGCAGCTGGGCGGTGCGGCGGATATCAAAGGCGGAGAGCCGCTGATCGCCGAAGGTGCAGGCGCTCATCAGCATCTCGATATAATAGTCGCCGGTGCAGGCCAGCGGCTCCAGGTGCCGGGTGGAGTCAAGATGAATGGTCTGGCGGCAGATCTTCAGCGTGTGCTCGCAGACATCGAAGACCCGGTTGAGATCGGGATCGGAGGTGACGGTCTTTGCCTCGGATTCGACCGGGAAATGACTGAAGAGGAAGCCGAGCTTCAGCGCGGCCGGGCGCTCGCCCTCGTTGACGGCTTTCACATGAAGCTCGCCCGCGCTGTGAATATCGAAGCCCTCGTAATCGGTGTCGCGGGTGAAAACAAGCTGCTCCGCGGAACCTCTCTCGCCGGTTTCGGAGAAGCGGATTTCCGCCTTCAGAACGCCGTCGGTGCGGGCCTCGGCCAGCAGATAGCCGCCGTAGATTTTGTCAAGCGGGAGGATAACCTCCTTGGTTTCACCGGGCTGGATGAGCAGGGTGCTGTTTTCGGGGCGGATCGGATCCAGCGAGCAGAGCGGGATGGGCGAGGTCTGGGTATGCCAGAGATTGCCGATACGCTCGGCGGGGACAGGGGGATCCGCGGCGATCCGGCCGTCAAACTGTCCGGGGGAAGGATAGGACGGCAGGAGCTGGGCACTCCAGGTTTCGTCGGTGCCGATCAGCGTGCGGGTGCCGTCGCTGAAGGTGACATGGCCGTCGAGGAAGAAGCCGCCGTGTCCGCGCGAATATTCGTTGAGGCGAACCGGCTGCATCCGCACCAGCGCATCAAATTCCAGGATTCCCTCGGCGCATCCGGCAAAATCGGAGCCGATGGAATCGGCGGACAGGGTGATCTCGGTGGCGTAATGCTGGGGGCGGGGCCGGTCATTGGTCAGAAAATCGCCGCCGACCAGTACAGGGCCGTGTCCGAGCGGCTGGCCGTTGCACCGAAGAATAAAGGCGGTGTCGCCGCTGAAGCGAAGACGGGCGCTTGCGATCGGTTTATCGAAGCGGTAGGCGCGCTCAAAGCGGACAACGGTGAATTTACCGGTGTCCGGACGGCGCACGCTGTCGGTATGATAGAAGGTGGTCTGGCGATTGCCGTATGCGGCGGCGGGAAGCCAGATCCACTGTTCACGCTGTTCCATAAAAAATTCCTCCCATGCGGAAATAAGGTTGAATCCATTATACCACATCGGAGGAAAAAAGGCAAGAGGGGGGACGAAATTTTCAAAGCCGGTCGCGGATGTCAGGCCTCCGGATCCAACGCCTCGGCGGTGTCGGAGGAGGGCGCGGCGGTCTCACCTTCGTTTGGCGGATTTCGGCCCCAATCGCGCCAGGCAAGATCGATGCCTGCCGTTTCGGCAAGGAAAGCGGCATCCGCATCTGTCATCGGCCCCCATACCGAACCGCTGGCGCTGAGGCATCCGTCGGCGGCATGGAGGGTGAAGACAAGCTCACGGCCGTCATGGATACGGATGCGCATTTTCCGGTCGGTCTGGGCCGAGAGCGGCGCGGAGCCGGAAAGATAAGCTTCGTCATCGGCAAAGACCGATTCGGGCCATGCATCCTCATCTCCGAGCGGCAGGGAGGCGAGGATCGCAAACAGGTGCGCGATTGTTTCATCATCCCGGACGGCGACGGGAGGAACCGCCACCCGCTCTCCGACGGCAGAACGGTCGGCGGATGCCTTATCAAAGCGCACCGAGGCGATATCCTCCGCCGTGATGGCATAGATCGATGAGAAAACATCGGAAAGGGTCGGATTCTGCCCGATTTTAAGGGAGGGAAGATCGGCATCGGTGATCCAGCCCCATTCGTACCAATAGGTGGAGGTGAGATCCACGTCCTCTACCAGCATGATGCGCGCGAATTGCAGGAGGGTGCGCTCGCCGTCCGCCTCCTCCAAAATCAGCCGGTCGGGCGAATCGCTTCCCGAAAGAAGCCAGTATTTCGTGCCGCCCCGTTCGAAATACAGCTCCCCTCTGCGGGCTGCGAGCGTGATCCGGGTGAAATTGGACATTTCGTCCGCTTCGATGAGGGTGTAATCGGCCAGCCAGCCGTCGATCGGGATCACCGTGAAGCGGCGGACCTGCTCGGTGTTCGGCCTTCCGGGAGAGGCCAGCCAGATTCCGAAAAACAGAAGCATACAGGCGGCGGCCGCCGACAGGGCCGGGAGAAGCCTCCGCTTTTTTGGCGGCGTGAAGGCATCAAGTTCGGCGATGAAGGCTTCATCGATCCCGCCGATGGCGGAAAGAAGCATCGTTTCATTCATATAAAAATCCCTCCTTGATAAGATGGGCGCGAAGCGCGGCGCGCTGACGGCTGAGCAAGGATTTGACCCGGCTCACGCTCATGCCAAGCTTTTTGGCAAGCCCGGAAAGCGGCAGACCGGCATAATAGCGGCCCACAAACGCGGCGCGGTCGGCTTTCTTCTGCGCGGCCAGCCAGCGATTGATGGAATCGGCGAGCGCTTCGGCATCCAGCCGTTCGTCGGCCCGATCGGGGGAAGCAAGCTCGTGCAGCTCATCGAGGATGAGGGGAAGCTCGCCGCCGCCCCGCCTCGCAGCGCGGGATGCCTCCAGACGCTTGATGGCGCGGTTTCGCACAAGCTTTGATAAATAGGCCGCCAGATTCACCGGGCGGTTCGGCGGGATGGAATTCCAGGCATCAAAGCAGCCGTCGCTGACGCATTCCTCGGCATCCTCCCGGTTTGACAGGAGCCGGAAGGCGATGGCCTGCAGATACGCGCCGAAGCTCTTGCGGGTCAGATGGATCGCATCGGGATCCCGGGCAAAATACAGCGCGATGATCGCTTCATCGCGGGATTTGCTTTCGTTCATAGGCACCTCCGTGAAGATCTCTCTATTAAGAAAGACCGGAAAAATCGCGCAAGGTTGCAAAGTCTGCGAAAAAAAGCAAAAAAACGGATCGCCGTGCGGCGATCCGTCTTGCATCCCTGACGGGATTGTGGTATAATTTATTTACCGGTGTTCATGGCATCCAGACTCTGCTGGATGTTCGCATTGACGGTGGTTTCGTAGGAAGCGACAATCGAGGCGGTATTGAGATCGCCCTTATTCAGAACGGCTTTGCCCAGCTCCTCCAGCAGATAGAGCGACCAGCCGTAGCAGCGGCCGAGATCCGCGGCGCGGGTGTCGGTGATGATTTCCAGCATATCGATGGAATCCTCGTCGCGCAGGCTCTTGTAGCAGAGGGTTTCGTAGTAAACCGGGAGAACATCGTGGTAGCTGTAATAAGCCATGCAGTCAAGGATCGTGCCGACCTTGTCGGTGTTCGGCGTGGTTACCGGAACGCCGAGGATGTAGGCGGTGCCCATCGGCGACGAATATTCGTCGGTCACCTCATGCTTGGGAACCGGCAGAATGCCGTAGGCCTGATCCATCTGACGGAAGACGGAGGCATTGCCGATTGAAATCAGGCAGAAGAGGGATTTGCCATTCAGGAAATACTTGTCATAATCGGCCGAGTTTCCGACAGCGTGACCGTCCGGAGAAAAGACCGAATGCATCTTGTCCAGCATATTGTAGAGCTTTTCGGTGGCGCCGGCAAAGTAGGGAAGACCCTCCTCGTCCTTATCGACGACCGGAGCGGCGATGGTGGCAAGAACGCCCGTCCAGCCGTTGAAGGTGGAAAGACCGTAGACGGCCGCATTGTTGGTGTACCAGTCGGGGTCACCGTTGAGATTGGCACCCTTCCGGATGTATTCGTTCATCTTATCGAAGGTCCAGCTGCCGTCCCGGACGAGATCGTAGGGGCTCTCAAAGTTGTTGTGCTCGAAGAGATCCGTGTTGAAGTAGCAGGCGACGGTCATGTCGAAGGCCATCAGATTCAGCGGCGTGCTGGCCTGATAGAGATACTGATTCTCCAGCACCAGCGTTTCGTTGAAGTTCGGATCCCACCAAGGCTTGTCAAGCTGAAGCGCATCCATATCCAGCAGATTCTGATAGTAGCCGGCGGCGATGTTGGAGGCCATCAGGTTGGTCGAGGTGAAGGCCGCATCGTAGGCATCCTCGTTGGCATTGACCACCTTGTTAAGTTCGGACTGGATATCCTCGATCTCGGTGATCTCGAATTTCATTTTCAGCTTGTCTTCGATCATGATGTTGCGGTTCCAGATGGCATCGTTGAAGCTTTCACCGGTCTGCTCCTCGACATTCAGCATGGACATCGTGTTCCAGATCCGGCTTCCGCTGATCAGCATCCGGATCGTGTAGCCGCCAAGATCGATACCGGCATAGGGATCGGCCGGCTCGGTTTCGGCGGGCGTGGTTTCGCCCGTATCCGAAGTCGGATCGGAATCGGGGGTGTCGGGGGTATCGGCACCGCAGGCACCGATATTGCCGGCAAGCAGGAGCATCGCAAGAAGAAGGGACAGTTTCTTTTTCATAGCAGGATTCCTTTCGGTGAGATTATTTTGTTTACTACCATAATTATAACATACCGGATGGCCAGAATCCAGACAAATTCCCGCATAATACGGTCAAAATTTAAGAATAACGGAGAATTTCCATGAAAGCCTTTTATGAAATCGCCGATGGGGCCCGCGCACCCCATACACGCAGCAGCTATTATTCCGTGATCCATGCCAAAACCTTTCCTGCCCACTTTCACCGCGCCATTGAATTTGTGTATGTCCTGTCGGGCGAGATGGTCTATGTTTGCGAGGGGAAGGAATATACGGTGCGGGAGGGCTCGGTCCTTCTGTCCCTGCCGTATCAGGCCCATGAATACCGGGTCGAAAAGCCGACCGATCTCTTTTATTTCATCGCGGATCCTCATATGATTCCGTCCCTTGCCCTGACGCTGGAAAACCGGATCCCCGCCTCGCCTGTCCGGGCGTATGGGGAGGAAGGGCAGGCCTTCTTTGGCTCGCTGATCGGGGTCCTGCGCGATGACGACAGGATACCGAAATCTTGGCAGATCCCATCCCATCCCTACATTGTGCCGATTCTGTCCGCCATGCTGGAATATCATTTTGAGCACGTCGGGCTGGAAGCTTCGCGCGGGGAAACCTCGCAGCTCAGCCTGCTGCAGCGGATAATGCTCCACCTGGAGGAGCATTATCCGGAGGACGGCTATTCGGTGAGCGGTGCTGCGCAGGCGCTCGGCATCTCGCCCCAGTATCTGTCCACCATCGTCAGAGAGCGAACCGGCCGTTCGCTGACGGAGCATCTGCATAATATCCGCATCACGCACGCACAGAATCTCCTGCTGAAATCGGATGCGACCGTGACCGAAATCGCGCTGGCAAGCGGCTTTTCATCGATTCGCACCTTCAATCGGGTCTTCCGCGAATACACGGGCGTCTCCCCGGGCGAGTGGCGGAAGAATCAGCAGAAATAAAAGAGGCTGCTGCACTTAGGTGCAGCAGCCCCATCTTTCTCCCAGTATCGCCGGAGGAAAACAGGCATTCGTCATAGGAAATGCAGATAATACCAAACCGCTTCAAAGCGTTTTTATGCGGAGCTTCTCCGGCGAAAAACCGTAATATTTCCGGAAGGCTCTGTAGAAGGTATTATACGAATTGTACCCGGTCAAACCGGCAATTTTATCGACTGTAAGCGAGGTGTCCGTTAAATATTTCCACGCACAGTTCATGCGCTGATTCAGCAGCATGACAGATACCGGAACGCCGAACAATTCATTGACCGTTCGGTTGACATTTCTCTGGCTCATGAATAAATGCTGTGCGAGATCCTGCGCAAAGGAATTGCTGGCATAGTTCCGGACGATATAATCGTTGATTTCATTCTGAAGCTGAAGCTTTTCTCTTGAAAAGCCGGGCAAGGGTTTGGTGTTGGCCATTCGCCCCTTGTTTACATCTTCCGTAATGGCCAAAAACAGATTACTCAGCAAAATCCTGATTTTATGAACATCCTCCATTCTTACCGCATCCTTCTTGCTTTCGAAATCAAGGATGCTTCTGACACAGTCGGAAACAAGACGATTGCGGCGGATAACCGGTTTGTCAATTGTCTGCAGAATATGCAGATAATATTGAAATTCCGAAAAGCCTTCTGAAGTTATCCCGTTGGGGTTGACGGAGAAAATAAAGACATACCGTTCAAAAGCTTCGGTATTGTAATTTGTCCAGTGGTAAATGCTTGGCGGTATTATGATATAGTCATCACAGTTTATACAATATGTATTCTTCTGCGTTTTCAGCGTAAGCCGATTGCTGATGATGTATTGAAACTCAAACATGGAATGAAAATGCGGGTGCAGCTTGATTTCCTGCCCGAATTTATTCCTGCCTTCAAGCCAGTTCTGCTCAAAGACCGTGAACATCATATCGCCGATGGGGACCTCAAAAATGCCGGATGGGTATGTTGAAATCAGGGACATGGCAGGACCTCCTGGAAATATCCAAAACGGAAGATTATTCTGTATACCCTTACTATTATAGCACAAATCCGATTGCTTCACAAGAGCGGGCTGAAATATTATATTGCAAATCCGGACAGGATTTGCATCATATCCGTCCTCACAGGGTATTTTCTCAATCATGTATTTATGCTATAATAAGCATATAGCGGCAAACGAAAAATCGGTTCATGAAAGGAGCTGCACCAACAGTATGATAAGGATTGTTGAAACCAATCGGATTTACGAGAATCCGTTGCCTCAATTAAGGAGTGTTCACAGCTATTTCCCGAATCTGGCGGAACTGGAGAACGGAGATCTGGCCGCCGTTCATGTGCTTGGAGAAGCATTTGAAAGCGTAGACGGAAGCAGCTATATTTCCTTCAGCCGGGATGGCGGAAAGAACTGGACATCTCCTCAGCCGATGTTTGACAAAAGCGGTTTCGGTGTGCCTGTTACGGATTACTGCAAGATTACCGTTTTGCCGGACGGGCGTCTTGCTGCTTTCGGCTATGCGTTCCCCAGAAGCAACCCGGATCTTCCGCTCGGAAATCGCGAAAGCGGCGGCCTTCTGGACAGCTTTGTCTTTTATTCGGTTTCGGAGGATCACGGACGGACCTGGGGGCCCATGCAGAAAATATCCTGCACGTGCGGCACGCACGCAGAAGCTTCTGCGCCTGTAACGGTTTTGCATGACGGCACATGGATCAGTCCTATAACCGGATTCCCCGATTGGAATGGGAAACTCTATGATAAAATCTGCGGAAGAGCCATGCGTTCCACCGATTCGGGAAAAACATGGAGTGATGAATCCGTTTGTATGGAATTTCAGGATGAAGCAATCTCATGCTATGAACAACGTATGTGTCAGCTGTCATCCGGCACGGTTGTTTGTATCGGATGGAATGAAGATCTGATCACCGGCGAGAGATATGACAACCACTATACCTATTCCTGTGACAACGGAAAAAGCTGGAGCAGACCGTTCCCGACAGGAATCCGGGGACAGGCTTCTTCGGTATGCTCGCTTGGAGATAACCGCCTTCTGGCGCTCCATTCTATACGCAGGGATACCGATCATCCCGGCATTCTTGGCTGTATAGTTGATTTTTCCGGGCACAAATGGAAGATCGTCGAGAAGCAGTACCTTTGGGAGCCGTCGGCTCCCCTGCAGAAAAACAGCAAGCTGGCGGATATTTTTTCATATGTGAAATTCGGCCAGCCCAGTGCGATTGTGCTGCGTGACGGTGACATTATGATGTCCTTCTGGTATGCCGAGGACGGGCAGTATAAAACGGCTGCCGCCCGCCTTCGCCTTGGATGACAGATCCGGCGGTGATTATTTTTAAGAACAGGAGAACGAAAATGAACAAGAGTGTTATTTGCCTTACAGTATGTGTATCCATGCTGCTTGCCGGATGTACTGGCGAGGAGAGTCCGGTTACAGAAAACACGGATGCTGCCACCACCGGCTCCGTAAAAGAAACCACGCCGTTAGAAGCTCTGGAAGGTCTGGATTTTTACGGTGAAGCCTTTCGGGTTATGTATAACAGTGCGTTTGACACATACAGTGATAATTATCCGATTTACATGATCGCGGAGGAAGCAAACGGAGAAATACTCAACGATACGGTATATGAAAGAAATACGCAGGTAGAGGACCTGCTGAATATAACGCTGGAATACCAGACCAATTCACCAACGACCTTCTCAATGGTATCGGAAGTGAATAAAACGATCATGGCCGGCATTGATTCGTTTGATATGATCCAGTTTGCTTCCACGTGGGACAATATTGTGCCGTTAATTCAGCAGAATGCGTTCTATAATTTGCTGGATATGCCCTTCATACAGTTGGATGAACCGTATTTTTACGGAGATATTACAGAGAGATTCATCGTTAACGATCAATTATATTTTGGCTTTTCGCAATATAATAATGCGGGTGCCCTGCCTCTCTATATGGTGTTCAACAAAAATCTGATGCAGGATCTGGGGCTTGAATTCCCATACGAGCATATTTTCAACGGAACCTGGACGTGGGATTGCTTTTTGGATTACATTAAGGAAACAGCCATAGATGTGAACGGTGACAGCAAAATGGATGAAAACGATCAGTGGGGATATCTGAACAGTTCCGGACTCACCAACTACATGATTTGGGGATTTGATATCGATGTTACGGAACGGGAGGAGAATGGGGCATATTTACCCGATCTGAAAAATGAGCGGCTTATCAATTCCATTCAAAAAATACTCGATTTCAAATTTTACAACCAGGATGCTCTGCAAACTTCAACACTGCTGAATAATCAGCATTACTTTATGAGCGGCCGTGCTATGTTTGCAACCACGGGAACCGGCTCTCTGTCGCTCCGAAATATTGAGAGCTTTGATTTCGGTATAGCTCCGTATCCCAAGTACGATGAGAAACAGGAAAAGTACGGCTGCTATCTGGAATTGAATCAATTTGCCATTCCGGCTACTATTCAGAATACAGAGCTTGCGGGAGCTGCCATGGAAGCCTTGGCGTATCTTTCGGA
>JAZNKS010000021.1:0-3829 GCA_045578725.1 Candidatus Flemingiibacterium sp. | reverse complement strand
GGCGGTTCTCAAGCTTGGAGATGTGAACCAGACCCTCCTTGCCGGGAGCGATTTCAACGAATGCACCGATCGGGATGATGCGGGTTACCTTGCCCTCGTAGATCTCGCCGGGAATCGGCTCGAATACGATGCCCTCGATGATGGCCTTGGCGGCGTAAGCGGCATCGGCATTGACAGCGGAGATGAAGATGTCGCCGTTGTCCTCGATGTCGATCTTCGCGCCGGTGTCGGCGGTGATCTTTTGAATCACCTTACCGCCCGAACCGATGACCTCGCGGATCTTGTCCACGTTGATCTTCATGGTCAGCATCTTGGGAGCGTACTTGGAAACCTCCTCGCGCGGACGGTCGATCGCCTTCAGGATGACTTCATCGATGATGTAGTCGCGGCCCTTGTGGGTAACGGCCAGAGCCTCGGCGATGATCTCGGGGGTCAGACCGTCGATCTTGAGGTCCATCTGAATGGAGGTGATACCCTTGTGCGTACCGGCTACCTTGAAGTCCATGTCGCCGTAGAAGTCTTCCAGACCCTGAATGTCGATCATCGTGGTCCAGGAGCCGTCCTCGGCGGTGATCAGACCGCAGGAGATACCGGCAACGGGAGCCTTGATCGGCACGCCGGCATCCATCAGAGCCAGCGTGGAGCCGCATACAGAGCCCTGCGAGGTGGAACCGTTGGAGGATACAACCTCGGAAACCAGACGGATGGCGTAGGGGAACTCCTCAACGCTCGGCAGAACCGGAATGAGGGAGCGCTCGGCAAGCGCGCCGTGACCGATTTCGCGGCGGCCGGCACCGCGGGAAGCCTTGGCTTCACCGGTGGAATAGCCGGGCATATTGTAGTGGTGCATATAGCGCTTCTCGGTCTCCTCGTCAATGCCGTCGAGCATCTGGGAGTCGGAGATCGGGCCGAGGGTAGCGATGGTCAGAACCTGAGTCTGGCCGCGGGTGAAAAGACCCGAGCCGTGGGTTCTGGGAAGAATGCCGACCTCGGATGCGAGGGGACGGATCTGATCCATGCGGCGGCCGTCAACACGCTTGTGCTCCTCGAGCAGCCAGCGGCGGACGATCTTCTTCTGGATCTTGTAGATCAGCTCGGGGTACTGAACCTCAAGCTCGGGATACTCTTCGCCGAACTTCTCCATGATGGCATCCTGGATGGGATTCATGCGCTCGTCGCGGACATTCTTGTCGTCGGTATCGAGGGCGAACATGACATCCTTCTCGCAGAAGGCGAAGATCTTGTCGAACATATCGTGATCCAGCTCGCCGGATTCGTAGGCGAACTTGGGCTTGCCGATCTCGGCAACGATGGAATCGATGAACTTGACCAGCTCCTTGATCTCCTTGTGGGCGATCATGATGGCATCGTACATATCGGAGTCGGAAACCTCGTTGGCGCCGGCCTCGATCATGACAACCTTCTCGGCGGATGCGGCAACGGTCAGCTGGAGATCGGACTTCTGGCGCTCCTCGAGGGTCGGGTTGACGATGAACCTGCCGTCAACCATGCCCATGAATACGCCGCCGATCGGGCCGTTCCACGGAATATCGGAGATGGACAGAGCGATGGAAGCACCGATCATCGCGGTGATTTCGGGCGAGCAGTCGGGATCAACGCTCATGACGGTCAGCGCGAGGTTGACATCGTTGCGCAGATCCTTCGGGAAAAGCGGACGGACGGGGCGGTCGATGACACGGGAGGTCAGGATCGCCTTTTCGGAGGGCTTGCCCTCGCGCTTCAGATAGCCGCCGGGAATGCGGCCGACGGAGTACATCTTCTCCTCAAAGTCAACGGACAGGGGGAGAAAATCGATGCCGTCGCGGGGCTTTGCGGATGCGGTTGCGCAGCAAAGCAGAACGGTTTCGCCGTACCGGATGAGGCAGGCGCCGTTGGCAAGTCCTGCAAGCTTGCCGGTCTCGACAACGAGCGGGCGGCCTGCAAGGGTATAATTGAATACCTTGTAGTTCTCGAACATAATACGTTCCTCCTTGATTTTTGTTTGTGCCAAAGAAACGCAGATCGTGGGTTTAGCAATTAAATGCACGCCGAAGGTTCTGCGGCGCAGATTTAATGGCTAAATCGCAGGATGCACGTTTTCTTTGGCACGCTTGTTTCCTGACGGGAAAAATCCGCCGGCCCGGCAGGCAAAAGCCTGCCGGCTGACGGACGGACCGGCGCTCGGCCGGTGCTCAGAAGACAGAAATTACTTTCTGAGACCGAGCTTCTCGACGATAGCGCGGTAGCGGTTGATATCCTTCTTCTGCAGGTAGCCCAGAAGGTTTCTTCTGTGGCCGACCATCTTGAGAAGGCCGCGGCGGCTGTGGTGATCCTTGGGGTTCACCTTGAGATGCTCGGTGAGCGAGTTGATGCGGTTGGTGAGTACGGCGATCTGAACCTCGGGCGAGCCGGTGTCGTTCTCGTTGATCTTGTACTCCGCAATGATCTGCTGCTTGACGTCTTTCTGAATCATGGTATTTCACCTCATAAAAAATATTATACAATCCCGGGCCGCAGGGCAAACGGTCGGTGAGATCCGGTAAGCTATGCGGTCGGTACTCATACGGATATATTATACCACACAATTATCAACTTGTAAAGGGGTTTTCGATTTTTTGTTTGCTCTTTTTCTTTTTTTCTTTTGGCAAAACGGTTGCTTTTTGCGGGAAAATATGGTACAATTATAAGGTAATCCATTTTTGTATGCAGAATCGAGTATCCCCATGAAAACCTCCCCCTTTTTTCGCGGCCTCCGGGACGGAATCCCGATCGGACTCGGATACCTGTCGGTCTCCTTCACCTTCGGTATTCTCGCCGCCGCACAGGGTATTCCCTTTTTTTATACCCTGCTCATTTCCATGACCAATCTGACCTCCGCCGGTCAGGTGGCGGGCGTGGCGGTCATCGCCTCGGGCGGGACACTTGCCGAAATCGCGCTGACCCAGCTGATTATCAATCTCCGTTATGCGCTGATGAGCCTCTCTCTCTCCCAAAAGCTGGATGACAGCTTTAATCTGCCCCGCCGGCTTCTGACCGCCTTCGGCATCACCGATGAGGTCTTTGCCGTTGCCGCCGGACAGGAGGGCGACATCACCGCAAGATATATGTACGGCCTGATCGCCATTCCCTACATCGGCTGGGCATCCGGAACCGCGCTGGGAGCGCTGGCCGGCAACATCCTTCCCGA
This sequence comes from Candidatus Flemingiibacterium sp., assembly GCA_045578725.1. GTDB lineage: Bacteria > Bacillota > Clostridia > Oscillospirales > CAG-272 > Flemingiibacterium. The sequence goes on along the minus strand of JAZNKS010000021.1, from coordinate 642 downwards.
CCTTCTCAAAAATGCGCTGGGCATCGCCCTCTACGGAATGTTCATCGCCATCGTCGTGCCGCCGGCCAAAAAGCGCCCGAAGCTGCTGCTGGTCATTGGCTGCGCAGTCGCCGTGTCCTGCCTGATCGAGTATCTTCCCTTCCTTGGCTTTATCTCGGACGGCTTTGCCATCATTATCAGCACGCTGATTGCCGCTTCGCTCGGCGCGCTGGTTATCCCGATCGATGAGGAGGATCCCGCCGATGAATAACACCCGACTTCTTCTCTATATCGCCGTCATGGCGGGCGTGACCTATCTCATCCGCATGATCCCGCTGGCGCTGGTCAAGGGCAAAATCGAGTCCCGCTTTGTCAAAAGCTTCCTCTATTATGTTCCCTACGCCGTCCTCTCGGCCATGACCATCCCCGCGATCTTTTCCTCGACCGCAAGCGGCCTGTCCGCGCTGATCGGCTTTGCCGTCGCCGTTATCACAGCCTATGTCAGCGGCTCCCTGCTCGGCGTGGCCCTGACAGCCTGCGGCGCGGTGCTCATCACCGAGATCCTTATGCTTTTAATAGGATAAATTGCGGGCGATTCATGAATCGCCCCTGCAAAATCCAATCCCCAAGTCGGAGGCCAAGCGGTCTTAGGAAGACAAATTG
>JAZNKS010000020.1:0-6340 GCA_045578725.1 Candidatus Flemingiibacterium sp. | reverse complement strand
ATTAGCGTCAACAAGAACGCCATCCCGAACGATCCCGAATCGCCCTTCGTCACCAGCGGCGTCCGCATCGGCACTCCTGCCGTTACCTCCCGCGGTCTGAAGGAAGAGGATATGAAGACCATTGCCCATCTGATCAAGCTGGCCGCGACCGATTTTGAGAATTCGGCCGATGCCATCCGCGCCGCTGTCACCGAAATCTGCAACAAGTATCCGCTGTACGAGGGCTGATTTTCCGCCAACCGAATCTTTCAGAAGGAACGTGATCCCATGAACCCAATCCGGAGTGCCGAAATTCTCTGTGTCGGCACCGAGCTCCTGCTCGGTGATATCGTCAATACCGATGCCGCCTATCTGTCCCGCCGCCTCGCCGCACTGGGTATTCATCAATACTACCAGAGCGTCGTCGGCGATAATCCCGCCCGTCTGGAGGAGATGCTCCGGATCGCGCTCTCCCGCAGCGACCTCGTCATCCTCACCGGCGGCCTCGGCCCGACCTATGATGATCTGACCAAGGAAACCGCCGCACGCATTATGGGAAAAAAGCTGGTTTTCCATGAGGAAAGCTGGGAGCGTATGCTCGCCCGGATGACCAAGCACGGCCATCCGATCAGCCCCAACAACAAGAAGCAGGCCTATATGCCCGAGGACGGTGTTGTATTCAAAAACAATTACGGCACCGCACCGGGATGCGCCATGGAAGCGGACGGGCATACCGTTATTATGCTTCCCGGCCCGCCCCGCGAGCTGGAGCCGATGTTCGCCGAGGAGGTGGAGCCCTGGCTGGCCCGCTTCTCCGATCATGTCCTTGTATCCAAAAACGTCAACATCTTCGGCATGGGCGAATCCAGGGTTGAGGATACGCTGCGCGGGCTGATGACGGAATCCGCCAACCCCACCGTCGCGCCGTACGCCAAGGACGGCGAGGTTCTCCTGCGTGTCACCGCGCGCGGAGCCACCGAGGCGGAGGGGGCCGCGCTCTGCGACGAAACAATCGCAAAAATCATGGTCTCTCCGGTTGCGCCGTTTGTTTACGGCGTGGATGCGGGAAGTCTGGAGGCCGCCCTGGTCGGACTTCTCATAAAGAAGGGCCTTCGTGTCACCTGCGCCGAATCCTGCACCGGCGGCTATATCGCCAAGCGCATCACCAACGTCAGCGGTGCCAGCGAGGTTTTTGACGGAAGCGTTGTCACCTATGCCAACCGCATCAAGGAAAAGCTGGTCGGCGTTTCCCATAAAACGCTGGAAGCATACGGAGCCGTTTCCGAGCAGACCGCAAGAGAAATGGCCGAGGGTGTCCGCGCCCTGTTTGATGCGGATATCGGCATTGCCTCCACCGGCATTGCAGGCCCCGGCGGCGGAACCCCCGAAAAGCCGGTCGGTCTTGTTTATGTGGCGGCCGCATCCCGCAGCGGACGGATCGATGTCCGCGAGCTTCGTATCGGGAACGGACTGGCTACCCGCGAATATGTCCGCTATGTTGCCTCCAGCAATGCGCTGGATCTGGCGCGCCGCGTCCTTACCGACTGAATTCAACTCAATTAAGGGAGATAACATTATGAACGCACAACAGATCATCGCCGCCATTGAAGGCGGCAAGTACAACAGCATTTTCACCGAGCTGTACGGCAGCGAGAATATTGCCGCCCAGCAGAAGCGTTACATCGGCGTTGTCAATGAATTCGCCTCTCTGTTCGGAGCCGGGCGCGAGATTTCGCTCTTCTCGGTCGCCGGCCGCAGCGAAATCTCGGGCAACCACACCGACCACAATCACGGCCGGGTTCTTGCCGCTTCCATCGATCTGGATATCATCGCCGCCGCCTCGCCCCGCGAGGATCTGCATATCAACATCAAATCCGAGGGCTTCCCGATCGACGAGGTGGATATCGCCAATCCCACCGTTGATGAAACGCTCTATTATACATCGAAGTCGATCATCTCCGGTATGTGCAGCGGCTTCCTGAAGTACGGCCATAAGGTCGGCGGCTACGATGCTTACACAACCTCCAATGTCTTCAAGGGCTCCGGACTCTCCTCCTCGGCCGCATTTGAGGATATGGTCGGCCTGATTCTCAACGGCTTCTACAACGAAGGAAGCGTGGAGAACGCCGAGATCGCCAAGATCGCCCAGTATTCGGAGAATGTCTTCTTCGGAAAGCCCTCCGGCCTGATGGATCAGACGGCCTGCGCAGTCGGCGGTTTTGTTGCCATCGACTTCAAGAATCCCGCCGAGCCGATCATCGAAAAGCTGCCCTTTGACCTGACTGCGGCCGGCTACAGCCTCTGCATCGTCAACACCGGCGGCAATCATGCCGATCTGAACGAGGACTATGCCTCGGTTCCCGCCGACATGAAGAAGGTCGCCTCCTATTTCGGCAAGCGTGTCCTGCGCGAGGTTTCGATGGACGAGATTCTCGGCAACATCAAGGCGCTCCGTGAGCTGGCCGGCGACCGTGCCGTCATGCGCGCCATCCACTTCGAGAATGAAAACGAGCGGGTTGCCGCCCAGACCGAGGCTCTCAAGAAGGGCGATCTGGACAGCTTCTTCGCCGGTGTCATGGCATCGGGCAACTCCAGCTTCAAGTACCTGCAGAATGTCTACACCGTCAAAAATGTAGCCGAGCAGGGCCTCTCCCTGGCTCTCTGCGTGGCGGAAATGACTCTGGCCGGCAAGAAGGCGGCTTACCGCGTTCATGGCGGCGGCTTTGCCGGAACGATTCAGGCTTTTGTCGCCAATGAAGATATCCCCGCCTTCCGTGCGGCTCTGGATTCCGTATTCGGCGACGGTGCCACCACGATTCTCAAGGTCCGCCCCTATGGTGCCATCCGGATCGAATAATGTCCAAAAAGAAGAAACGCCGTCCGTCCGCTCTGCCCGGAGCGGACGGCGCGGCCCTTTCCAAAAAGAAGGCCAAAGGCTCCGCTCTGAAGCTGCTTTATCTGATCGGCGCCACCCTCGCGGCATTTGTCCTGTTTGAAACCGTCCTCACGCTGGAAGCCGAAAACGGTCTGACCTTCAGCATCATCACGCCGATCTATTACGGCGCGGCCGTCCTGCTTCTGGGCGCCGTCCTCATTCTGAACCGCGGCTTTTCCAAGGAGGACTGGACACCGGAGATGTTCGAGGAGAACGAAGCCGAGCCCGAACGGGTTCAAAAGCTCTGCGAAAAGGTCAATGCCCAAAAGAAAATCGCCAAAAAGCTCATGCTTTTTCTGATTCCCCTTCTGTTCGCCATCTTCTTCGATATGATTGCGCTCTTTTACGGCGACGTGCTGGAGCGTTTTCTTTCGTTGTTCGCCTGATTGCCAATGACCGATCCGACCGTTCAAATCTGTACCCTCGCCTCAGGCTCCGGCGGAAATTCCGTCTATCTGCGCTTCGGCGGGGATGAAATCCTCATCGATGCCGGCATCAGCTGCCGGCGTATCACCGACGGCCTGAAGGCGCTCGGGACTTCTCCCGAAAATCTGCGCGCCGTTTTCATCACCCATGAGCATTCGGACCATATCTGCGGTCTGGAAACGCTGCTCAAAAAATGGCCCATCCCCCTTCATATGGTGGAAGCCTCCGCAAAAGCCGGCTTTGCCTGCGGGAAATACCCGCACGCCGAGGCCGGTGTCATCACCCATCCGCCGCTTTTCTGCGTGCAGATCGGCAATCTGATGGTCCGTTCCTTTGCCACACCGCACGATGCGGCCGCCAGCGTCGGTTATGTCATTGAGGACGGCAATCCCGACCATACCACCGCCGTCGCCACCGATATCGGCCATATCACGCCCGATGTTGAGGAAGCGCTGACGGGTGTTCCCAATCTGATCCTCGAATCCAATCACAATGAGGCGATGCTCCTCTGCGGAAGCTATCCGTATGAGCTGAAGCGGCGGATTCTGTCCGACCGGGGCCATCTGTCCAATGACTGCGCCGCCGTCTTTTTGAAGCGGCTGGCCGATGCAGGCGCCCGCCGGGTTCTGCTTGCGCATCTGTCAAAGGAAAACAATCTGCCCGATCTTGCGCTGGCCACGGCCATGGAAGCACTGGATGGATGCAATATCCGGGTCGCCGTCGCCGCCCCATCCGAAATCACCGTTTTGCCGGGAGCCTCCGAGCTATGCTGAGAATACACATCCTCCATGTGGGGACAATCAAAGAAAAATATCTGACGGATGCCGTCCGGGAGTATGAAAAACGCCTCTCGGCCTACTGTCAGCTGAATCATATCTCCGTGAAGGAGGAGCGCCTGCCGGAGCGGGCCTCCGCCCTTGAAAAACGGGGAGCGCTGGAGCGTGAGGGTCAGCGGATCCTCGAAGCTATTCCGCCGCGCGCCTTTGCCGTTGCCCTCTGCGTGGAAGGAAAGCAGATGTCCAGCGAAGCCTTCTCCGGGCGCCTGAATTCCCTTGCCGCCGAAGGCTATTCCGACATTGCTTTCATCATCGGCGGCTCCGACGGTCTTTCCGATGCCGTCAAGCAGGCCTGCCGGATGCGGCTCTCCATCTCCGAGATGACCTTCCCCCACCAGCTGATGCGCGTCATTCTGCTGGAACAGCTCTACCGCGCCTTCAATATCGCCGCCGGCGGTAAATATCACAAGTAACGAAAGGAGAAGCGGCCATGTCCATCATTAAAAATATCGCGGTGCGCATCCTTCCGATCGCCGTGATGGCCTTCTTCGTTGTCGCCGCCATCGCCTATCAGCGCGGCGTGTATGACATCACCTTCATCGAACGCACCACCACTGCGGATACCGGGGCTGTCACACCGCCCGAGGATACCGCTCCCCCCGCCGACACCTCGTCCCAGGATCCCTCCGATACAACCATCCCCGAGGATACCGCTCCGCCCGAGGATACATCCGCTCCCGAGCCGGATGCCATCTCGGAATTTCTGAATACTCTCCCCTCCACCGCCTCCCTGCTGGCCGCGGGAAGGACGATCACCGATTATGATTACACCGAAGCCATGCTGCTTTCGCATCTGGAAACGAGCGTTTCGATCCCGAACAGCTTCACGCTGCGCACCAAGGAGATTCTGGTGCCCGAGCAGATCCCGGAGGAGGTCTACAGCGGTTATACCACCATCTACAATACCGTCACCGTCGATCGCCCGCTGGTCGAGATGTACATGGATTATATTGTCATCGACAATGGCTCCACGGTAACGCTTCTGGAAAATAATGCCAATATCATCACTACCGGCTTTGACATCGAAACCTATCAGCCTGCCTATACACGGGATCTTGACGACATTCCGCAGTTCAAAACCGTAACGCCGCCCAAGAATAAAAACGGCAGAGAAACGGTCGATTATTTCATGTTCAACGCCAAGGGCGAATTTGTCAAGAGCACCTATGACGATACCGCCGACGGCCGGGGCCTGTATTTCAATTATCCGAAGAATTTCGGCAAGACCGATGATCCCAACTACACCCGCTTCTATGCCAACGGCCTGTACACCTACGGCTACGCCAACGGCCGCTTCCGCATTACACCCCGCTATACCAAGGCCTACAGCTACAGCGAGGGCCGTGCCGCCGTCATAGACGAGGAGGGCCAGCTGACCTTCCTCAACACCGTATTCGGCAAGGCCATCAACGGTTACCGCATCTATGCCAATGAGATGAAGCGCTATGTCATCTCCAGCTACCGTGCTCCCGATTCAAACGGCATCGAAAGCCTCGGCTTCTACTATTTCGATCATGGCCTGGTCCGCGTGCGCAAGCGTGAGATCGACCACTTCCATTGGACGGACAACGATCGGAAGGATCTGCGTACCGTCACCGATGAATATATCGTCATCCGGAGCGACGGAAGCGTCTATCCGACCCCGTCCGGCTATACCGTCAAGGCCTACTCCTGCGGCGTCTTCCTGTTGGAAAAAGACGGCTATTACGGCTTCATGGACTACACCGGCCGCTGGATCGCCCATCCGGTCTACACCTATGCCGAGCCCTTTGTCGAAGGTCTTGCGGTTGTAGCAGCCGACGGACGCTGCGGCATGATCGATACCGAGGGCGAATTCCGGATTCCCATGCTGTTTGATTACGTAGGCAGCGCATCGGGCGGTGTCATCACCGCCTATGAGAAAGAGCACGGCTGGATGCTCTTCAACAAGATCGCCCCCGAAGAAACCAACGAAAAGTAAACCGATCGGAATTTTTGATTATGACTAAAATCGCAGAATATTCCGCCGGGCAGGTGGATGTCGCCGTCATCGGCGCCGGTCATGCCGGCGTTGAGGCGGCGCTTGCCTGTGCACGGCTCGGATTTTCCACAGCTCTGTTTACAATCAATCTGGATGCCATCGCCAATCTCCCCTGCAATCCCTCCATCGGCGGCACCGGCAAGG